>NZ_JBMPOR010000020.1:0-128751 GCF_049340265.1 Undibacterium sp. Di26W | reverse complement strand
AACGGCCACCATTATGATCATCGCACGTAAAATAGTGCGGATCGCTTTTACCTTAATCAAGAGCAAGACCGACTTTAATCCCGATCTCGTCGCAATAAAAACTTGACGGAAACCATAGAATCTAATCGTACCTACACAGGTTCAGTATATCTGTTCGTAGGTGAGATTAGCAAAGCGTAATCGCACGTATGTTATGCCGGGCGACGATGAAACTAATTCAAGGACATGCGTACGATTACGCTCGGCTAATCGTACATACGTTTTGGAGCGCACTGTTTACCTGAAAATTATCGGCAAGATCCACGCACACACCAGCGCCATTCCGGCATTGCCTGCCACCAGTATGCGGGTTTGGCGCATGTCTGGTTTCAGGGTATCTACATTGATTTCTGCTTTTAGCGCACTGGCAATGCGTTCCACTTTTTCTTCTTGCGTGGCAGGGCCATCGACGACATTTTTTTCCATCACGCGAGCGACGACGGAAATAAAATCAAACTTTTCCAGCAGCTTGTCGAATATGGCCTTGTTGATGCTTGATTGCTGGCTGATGCTGGCAATGACGGCGCTCAGTTTTTCATGAATGGCACCGCCGCTGGCCTGCGGGGTGTCCAGCAATTGTGGATAGGTATCTGCCAGTTTGCCGACGACAAAACGGCTCAGGTCATCGCCATGCTCGTCAACAATATAATGCAGGGCGGTGGCGGTGCCCTGTTTTTTACCCATGATGAAATACACGATGGGTGACGCCAAGGCCATCAGCAATAACAGTACCCATGGCACGGCACTGCTGTTTCTGCCTGCGGAACTGGAAAAGAAAATCAGCAAGAACAGGTTGAAGACGATGCCAAAGGCGGTGTAAGCGATGATGCGCGTTGACAGTTTGACGCCTGCTGCTGCGGTCACATTCAAAATACTTTTAATTGCCATGCTGGTGTCCTGTTGCTACGGCAGTGCCTGAGCCTGCCCGTTGTTGAGGGAGTGATGGATTGCCAACAAATCATAGCATGCCGACAATTCAGACCATGCAATTGCGCTGTATTAGTGTGTCTAGCGTGTCATAGGTGAACCATCACCAGCGCTGCTGCCAGCAGCGCTATGCAAACAGTGACTGGTGTGTGCGATGAAGGTGATGAAGGTGACGAAGCTGATGCGGAGGCCGTGTATAACCCCCGGGCATTCTCAGGTCATGCGGTTTTTGGCAAGTGGCGGGTTTTTGGCGAAATACTTTTTGATACCCTTCATGACTGCATCGGCCAATTGATCCTGATAGGCATCATCGGTCAGCTTGGCTTCTTCTTCCGGGTTGGAGATGAAGGCGGTTTCTATCAAGATGCTGGGTATGTCTGGTGCTTTCAATACGGCAAAGCCAGCTTGTTCAACCGCGCCCTTGTGCAACTTGTTGATGCCACCGATTTCATTCAGCACCACCTTGCCAAGCTTCAGGCTGTCATTGATCTGTGCTGTGGTGGACAGGTCCAGCAAGACGCTGGCCAACTGTCTGTCATGGGTTTTGATGTTGACGCCACCGATCAGGTCGGCGGCGTTTTCCTTGTCTGCCAGCCAGCGTGCAGCAGTAGAGCTGGCACCTTTTTCTGACAACACAAACACCGACGATCCACGTGCGCTGGAATTGACAAAGGCATCGGCATGCACTGACATGAACAAATCAGCCTGCACGGCACGGGCTTTTTGCACCCTGACATTCAGCGGTACAAAATAATCTGAATCGCGCGTCAGCATGACACGCATATTGGGATGCTGTTCAATCTTTGCCTTGAGTCGCTTGGCAATTGACAAGACCACGTCTTTTTCACGGCTACCACCGCGACCTATGGCACCAGGGTCTTCACCGCCATGACCGGGGTCGATGGCGATGGTGATCATGCGTGTCAGTTGCACGGGCTTGTCCGCTGACTTATCTGTGGACTTATCGACCACTTTTTCTGACGGTTTTTCCGGCGCGGTCTGCTGCTGGGTTTCTGGCTTGGCCGCCAGCTTTTCATCTGTTTTGGCGTCCGGCTTGCTGGCGTTACCTGTTGCTGTATTCGGTGCCCCCGGCGCTGGAATGCCGTCCTTGTTCCATTCACCTTTTTCTATCATGGCGGCGATGGGGTCAGGCGGATTGGCAGGATACAGGTCAAATACCAGGCGGTGTTTATAGTTGCCCACTGGTTGCAAGGTAAATACCTGCGGGCTGACTTCTTCTTTCAAATCAAACACCAGGCGCACGACGTTCGGCTTGTTCTGGCCTACCCGCACCTGTTTGATGTAAGGGTCATTCGACTTGATCTTGGCGACCAGTTCTTTCAGCTTGGCATTCAGTTCCAGACCTTCGATATCGACAAACAGGCGATATGGGTCTTTCAGCACAAAATGGCTGGTTTTCAGTTCACTGTCGTTTTCCAGCGTGACACGGGTATAGTCTTCTGCCGGCCAGACGCGCACGGCCAGTATTTGCGCTGCATTGGCTGCTGTCGGGGCAATCACGGAAAGCAGCAGGGTGCCGCCGGCCTTCAGTAGGACGCGGCGTTTTTGGGAACGCACCGTAGTATTTACAGCGTTTACAGATTCGGGGCAAACTTGAGTAATGCGAGACATGCGACACCTTTGGCAGACAACGCGTGCAATTCTACCTCACGACCGTCACCGGCGACGCGCAAAAATATATTCAAATCGGGTTCGGGCAGCACACCATCGGCTTTTTCTGGCCATTCCACCACACAAATATTGCTGTCGTTAAACTCATCACGGAAGCCAGCTTCAGCAAATTCATCTGCACTGATCATGCGATACAGGTCAAAATGCATGATGGTGACAGTTTGGCCCTTCAGGCGGACCTGGTAGGGTTCGGCCAGGGTATAAGTCGGGCTTTTGACGTTGCCGGCGTGACCTGCCGCATGGATCATGGCACGCGTCAGGGCGGTCTTGCCGGCCCCCAGGTCGCCGTGCAAAAAAATGCTCATGCCCGGTGTCAGTGCATGCGCCAGGCATTTACCCAGGGCCTGGGTGGCTGCTTCATCGGCGAGTGTGGTCTTATAATGTGACATTTCCTGCAAAGTTCTTATTCATGAATTCGCTAAACATAGCACATCACCCACACTCTGTGTGCACCGCAGGGGCAAGGGCATGAGTCTGGATAGCACCGTCCTGGCCGATCTGGCGGGGCAAATACGCCTGTGGGGCAAGGAACTCGGTTTTGCCGAACTGCGCATTGCCGATGTTGACCTGTCACATATCGAAGCCAGTTTCCAGGACTGGCTGGACGCTGGCTACCATGGCGAAATGGCCTACATGGCCAGCCACGGCAGTAAGCGTACCCGCCCGGCAGAACTGGTGCCAGGCACCGTCAGGGTAATTTCTGCCCGCATGAATTATCTGCCAAAAACCGATAGCTGGCGCGCCGAAGAGCAGGGGCAGGCTGCCGATAAAGCCGTGATTTCCTTGTATGCACGCGGGCGCGACTACCACAAGGTCTTACGCACCCGCCTGCAACAACTGGCCGAGCGCATAGAACAGGCGATAGGCCCCTTTGGTTACCGGGTATTCACCGATTCTGCCCCGGTCATGGAAGTGGCCCTGGCAGCAAAGGCTGGCCTTGGATGGCGGGGCAAGCATAGCCTGCTGTTGAGTCGTGAAGCCGGATCGATGTTCTTCCTGGGTGAAATCCTGATCGACCTGCCTTTACCGGTGGATGAACCAGTGGGCCAGCATTGTGGCCAATGCAGTGCTTGCATGGATATCTGCCCGACCAAGGCAATTGTCGCCCCGTACACGGTGGATGCGCGCCTGTGTGTGTCTTACCTGACCATAGAATTGCACGGCAGCATACCGGTAGAGTTGCGCCCCTTGATAGGCAACCGTGTGTATGGCTGTGATGACTGTCAACTGGTCTGCCCCTGGAACAAATTCGCCCAGGCGGCAGCCGTGGATGATTTCGCCGTTCGCAACGGTCTTGACAATGCCCGCATGGTGCATTTGTTTGCCTGGACCGAAGAACAGTTCCTGCGCATGCTGGAAGGCAGCCCGATACGGCGCATAGGGCATGAACGCTGGTTAAGGAATATCGCGGTTGGTTTGGGGAATGCGGCGACCAGCATGCGCGGCGATGCAGAGATTGTGGCGGCCTTGCAGGCGCGGTTGACGCATCCGTCGGAGATGGTGAGGGAGCATGTGGGGTGGGCGTTGGGGCGGCATGGGGTTGTAGTGTGAAAAAATTAAAATTAATTCCCGTCTTTTGCTTGGCATTGTTGGCAACTGCCTGTGGCTATTCAGAGCCAGTTTATAACAAGCCTGGATATACGCCGGTCAACAGAAAGGTGGCCATTCCATCTGATGTGATGAAGACACTGGTCGATCTATGTCATCAGTGCTCTTTCGCGGATATTGGCGAAAATTACGAACAAACGGATTTTAGAAGAGATGCAGCGCTGCCCTGGCGTGGGATTAACTGGGCGGGATATTCTGGTTCAAAACGGACAATACGGTATGGTCATGGGGGTCGTGGATTTCATTATCACACGATTACTTTTGAAATGGTACCTTCTGTTCATATTGTGGCGATTGACGATGAAGGGTGTGATTTTCCTGATATGAAAGATTGCGAGTTTTAATGTGCTAAGGTTAAATGCCGTGCTTTGATTGACGCAATCGGTCTTCATGGACACAAGCCGCATGCCGGTAAATTAACAGCAATCATCATATCGTCGCTCCAGCGCAGGCTGTAGCCTAGTGTCTGTCGTGGTATGCCGTGTCGTTAATTAAAGCGATTGCTCTTCGTAGAACCAAGCCGGGTCTCGGCCCGGCGGCCGAATTCCTTTCTTTGCTTCGCCAAAGAAAGGAATCAAAGAAAGGCGACCGCAGACTCGCTCCCTTCGGGAGTACCCATTTATGTAGCGCAAAAAATGGGAAGGTCCGCAACTCGCTACGCTCAAACATCGGACCTTCTTTTTCCATTTTCTGCACTACACAAATGGCTTCGTCCCAAGCGGCTTAGAGTCAAAAGCAACTGCAACTGCAACCCCTACATCATCGTTGGTCGACAGAATTCAAATAAATATAACTGGTGGTTGTGTTGACGTTGGTTTTGACTTTGTTGTTGCAGTTGCTGTTGACTTTAATCCGCTTGGGACGATGTAATTTGTGCGTCACAGAAAATGGAAAAAGAAGATCCGATGTTTGAGCGAAGCGAGTTGCGGATCTTCCCATTTTTTGTGATGCACAAATTATGCTGAAGCGTAGCGTAAGCACCCGTAGGGCAAGTCTGCGGTCGCCTTTCTTTGATTCCTTTCTTTGGCGAAGCAAAGAAAGGAATTCGGCCGCCGGGCCGAGACCCGGCTTGTGTCCACGAAGCGCAATCGTTTTATAACGACTCAGGCATACTACGAAAGTCCCTGGAGCACCAGCACGGTAGCCTCCAGCCCGCACCGGAACGGCGAGAGCGACGCAGATCAACCAAAAACCACCTTGACCGGAGCCAGAAAAAACTGATTCTCTGATGGAACCAGATCAAACACTAAGTCTTATTGCGGAAGCAGTAACTCTTCAGCAAAGCTTCTGCATCCGTGCATGACAATTCACCTGAGGCACCGGCAGCTTCGCCATCGCCTACACCTGCATCTACACCTTCCCCAACGACGTGCCATCTCCTGCTCGCCAGTGCCATCACATGTTGATTGTCGTATTGATGCAGTAAAAAATTCCATGTGCCATCGGACCGATTATCCAGGCCCTGAATCAGGCTGACGCCTGATGCCGCACCGACACTGAATATCAGTCGCCTTGCATCGGCAGAAAGTCCATCACCGGTCGCTTTCAGGTAAGCTTCTTTCAGTACCCAGAATTCGTAAAATTTTTGCGTCCTGCTTTTGCTGTTCAGGCGATTAATCTCTGCGATTTCACTGGCGCTGCAGACCACAGACATCAGCTCATCCAGGTTGACATCATGATGTAATAATTCAACATCGACACCGATGTCTGACATATTGCCAAGAGCAACGATAATCAGTTCACCGGCATGAGAAATGCTGATGCTTGGTGGTGGTGGTGGTGCGTGTCGTGCAAAAACGATAGCGGGCTTGCCAGATGTTGCTAGCACAATGGACATATCCTGTACCGGCACACCTGTGTTGATGGCGACAGCCAGTTTGACCAGGGCACGCCCGCCCAGATAACGGTCCCTGTCATCCTGGTGCATATAGCGTTGGCAGCGAGCCTGTTCGGCGCTGCTCAATAGGTCTTGTAAACCGGGCCGATATTCACGCAACTGTGCCAGGCTGGCTAGCCAGATTTCGGGCGTGGCAGTTATTGATGACGGTGGTGTATCGTCAGACATGGTGCGTTTTTCTGGTTTTTGCGGCATTATATTTTTTCGTCTGTCATGCAAAACAAATGCCTGAGGTAAGTGCCACAATTTTAATCCAGTCTGGTGGCAAACAATAAAAAGGAAATCGCATTGAAAATTATCGCCTATCCGTTTGCAGGGGGTAGCAGCTATAGCTACGCCAGACTGGCACGGGACCATATGTATGAATGGATTACGCTGGACCCACCCGGCCACGGCAGCAGCATGCGCCTGCCGCTGATGCATAGCATTCCGGAAATGGTATCGGCCTTGCTGGAACCCACCTTGCGCGCTACTGCCGGCAGCGCCTATGTGCTGTTTGGCCATAGCATGGGAGCCTATATCGCGCTGGCCATGCTGGATCGCCTGGTGGAACTGGGTGCCAGTCTGCCAGCAAGGCTGGTAATGTCTGGTGCTGCGGCACCCCATAGTCGCGTATTGCAACACCATGCAGAACTACCACAGAAAGAATTTCTGGAATGGGTGGCGAATATGGGCGGCATATCAGCAGAAGTGCTGGCAGAACCGCAATTGGTGGAATTGTTTGAACCCATACTACGCGCTGACATAGGCGCAGCAGAAGCTTATAGCGATGGCAGCCTGCGTGACTATGATGGTCCAGTACATATCTTGCTGGGCAAGGATGAGCGGATAGCCTTGGCCGATGGCCTGGCCTGGGCCGACTGCTTTGTCCGCGTGCCTGAAGTACATTTGTTTGACGGAGGACATTTTTTCCTGTTTGATGAGATTCAAACAGTGCAAGCCCTGATCGCCTGATTTTCCTGGATTCTGCTTATGGGCAGGATGTGACTGCCTAGCCCTAATCTTCACCACTTCCTTTTGATGCCAATAAGCCATTGCCCTTTGAAGCGCTGATGGCAGTTCCCTGTGCCGGACAACACGGACAACAATACTGCAAGTTTGAAAAATGTTGACAAATGTCTCATTAATGCAAATTTGTCAAAATAATTAGCGCAAAATTATTATCATATAGTAAAGTTAAAATATTAATTTTACCTTCCCTTCCTAAGAACCTGTTTACGATCTGTAGCGAGCGAGCGTCAGCGGGGAGAAGAGCAGCGCAAAAAGCGGAATGTACTGTAGTACATGAGCATTTTGAGCAGCACATGAGCCCCGATCACGCTCGCGCAGTAAGATCGTAAGCGGGTTCTAAGCTGCTTCAGCAGTTGAATTATTCCATTTAAGCACACTAAGTATTGCCTGCAGTTTGCGCAAACCGCATGAGGCAAACCCGCGATTGCCGCACCGGCAATCTTTATTTTTGTCATAGGTTCTTCAGTAAAAGGAGAAAGTCATATGAATACGCACATTTCTATCGCTTATCTTGATGTATGCAAGGGGGAAACATGATACTTTTAAAGCTATCCCCTATTACCAGCATTGCCCAGGCGCAGGCCATGCTGGAGACGGCCATCAATGTTGAATTTGGCACTTTGCCGCCGTATCTGTATGCACAATTGACGATACTGCCGGGTAGCAATGCGCCAGCCATGGCGCGCCTGCAATCGATTACCCACCAGGAAATGATCCATCTCTGCCTGGCGGCGAATATCCTCAATGCCCTGGGCGGCAGCCCCAAGCTGAATGCGCCCACTTATCCCGGCCCCTTGCCTGGCGATATCGGTCATGAGGGCCAAGTCCTTACCCTGCATATCCTGCCCTTTGGCAAGCCTGCCATGCAACAGGGCATGAATATAGAAACGCCGGTTGACCCCATCGTTTTCCCGCAACTCAAAATGCTGGAGCTGGCCGCCGTCAAGGCCGTTACCATAGGTCAGTTCTATGAAGCCCTGGATGCCTACCTGAAAACCTTGCCTGCCGCAGCCTGGCATGTTGGCCGTAACCAGATTGTCGATAAACAATTTTTCCCTGGTCAGTTATTTGCAGTGAACAATTATGCGGATGCGCACAAGGCTATCCAGGTTATCGTTTCCGAAGGCGAGGGTGCGAGTGACAGCCCGCTGGACTTCGGCAAGGAACTGGCGCACTTCTATCGCTTTGAAGAAATTTATCGAGACCAGGTACTGACCAGTAGCGATTCCAAACAGGGTTTTTCCTGGGGCGGGCCTTTGGGTGTGGACTATACCAAGGTCTATCCCGCCATTGCTGATCCGCAATTGCATGATTTTTCCAAAGAGCCGACCGCTGCCAGGCAAGCGCAAGAAGCGTGCACCATCGCCTATAGCGCCATGGTCGATTCCTTGAACCTGGCGTTGAATGGCAATGCGGCACAACTGGGGATAGCGGTACGCAAGATGTTTGATTTACGCATGGCTGCCATCCAGGCTTTGCACGCGCCCCTGGCAGACAAGCACAAGGTCGCCGGGCCAGCCTTCATCTACAAGAAAATCTGAAACGGGAGAGAACAGCATGAGTATCCTGCAAATACCGCGCATACATTTCAAGGGGCAAATTTCCTGGGACCCCATCGTCACTAATAACGATCCAGTTTTTTATAACGAGGACAAGTCTCAAACGGTGTTGACACCGCCCGAGACCATGAGCCAGTTTCGCCAGAGTGCCATAGAGGCCGTCAAAACAGATGGCAACTGGAATCCACATGGCACCCATAGAGTTAAGTTCTTTGACGCTTTCGTGTCGTCCGTTGATCTTGGCCATGGTTTGGTCACGACAGACAAACTCTGTGGCGCACCGTGCAACCTGAATGCGATGCTGATCGATCTGGAACCTTATGGTGCCTGCACATCACAACTGTTTTTCGATGCCATCAGTTTTGGCATTGATGGTGGTTGCCGCATTGCGGCACCGCGTAATGAACGCTTTACTGCGCGGTATATCAATTTCTCACGCAATTCATTTGGCTATACCGCTGGCGGTGCTTCAGTGAACTGGCAAACCTCCTTCGCAACAGCAGGCTTAAAAATTGATAGCCATAAAAGTGCCGCCCTGGCGGCCTTGCAGCATGCCTTGCAAGAAGCTGATGCAGAAGGCATCGTCATCAGTTTCAATGCCTATCACACCATTTATTTTGATGACCCCACACTCAGCAATGCAGTCCCAGGGTCTGGTGACATCCAGTCTGGCCTGCTATATGACAAATTGATGGCTGGTGGCTTTCAACCCAACCCGGCCCGTAGCTTGATAGTCGGTACCATTGGTGTCTGGCGCAAGGGCGAACCCATGCATGAGCCAGGTGACAGGGCACTATTGCCGCCACTCCCCAAAGTAAAACCACTGTTTGCTGCTGCCCATGCACGTCTGGACAAAAACCAGGTCAGTCTGGACTTATCCAATAGCGTCAGTGAAACCGGTGCCGATTTGAAAAAACTTGACTGGGGAACATTGCAACTCTTTGCAGTCGACAGGCAAAACAAGAAAGAATATTTGCTGGGCAGTCTCAACTACAGTCAGTATGACCGTGCCGCCTATGAGGCAGGCTCAGGTATAGTCAGCCTCAATATCAATCATGCCAGCGAAGCCGCGCAGGCTGACTGGGAATTGCGCACTTCCGATGGCAAGGTCTTGCTGGCAGAAGCCCCATTGCGCCTGATACCACGCACGCCAAATCTGTATCTTGACCAGGGGCCGGCCAGTTCAGTCAAATTCCAGACGTATAAGCATGGCAAGCCGTTGTTCCAGGTCAGTGATGTCACCTTGTTCCAGATGTCGGCAAGTGGCGGCACGGTGACCGCCACGCAAAACCTGCAGACCGACGGCGAAGGTAGGTTAAGTGTCGGTGCCGATGCCAGCAAGGGCCAGGTGTATGCCTACATACCCGTAGCTGGCAAGAACATGCCTGCACCAGCAGCTGGCCTGAGTACCCAGACCTATACCTACGCCTATGTGCGCGTACGTGCTGCCGACAATGACATCGCCGCCTTGCCTGCTACCTGGGACAATGTTTACAAACATGTGCTGATCAACTGGAATGCCATGGCCCCCTGCATGGATAACTGGCTCGATCTGGCCAATCCGGCACAGATACATAGCTATGCCTCCATACTGCACCGCCTGACCGTACCGGCTGCATTTGAAAGCTATTTATTCATGCCGGTAACCCGTGACCTGACGGCTGGACAGCGCAGCTTGCTCTACAAATTTCTCGACAGACCTGCTGCCGAGATTGCTACAGAAGCCGTTGCAAGCACAACTAGCACAGCCAGCAAACAAGTCGCGACAGCGGCATTGGCTGCCAGCAAGCTTGAGCAAGAACCAGAAAGCTTGTCGTACTTCGCGCAATTGAGCCGGTCCTTGCGTAGCCCTGACAAGAAATAGTTTTTTGAGAAGGATGTAGAAACAGCTTTTGCATGAACAATGAAAAGCCACCATTTTCAGGTGGCTTTTTTGCATGGATTTGATCGTGTTATGGCATGGACATAGAGTGGTCTGGTTATTCCCATTTCTACCTGGGCTGCAAGGGGCTAAACACCGGTGTTGATGGCAGTATCAACACCGGCCTGGCAATGATGCTTACTGGGCCTTCAAATACTCCAGCAAGTCCAGCCTTTGTTCTTTCGTCAGCATAGGCAAATCACCAGCTTCTTTGGGGGCTCTGGTACCGTATTCATGGCCTGTATTGCGATTGCCATTCAATCTGGTATCGAAAGTAAAACCTTCATAGCCGCTACTTTTCAGGCCAACTTTTTCCACGTCAAACTCACGTGAACCCACCAGAAATTTTTCAGGCCGGCATTCAGCATCTTTTTGATCGGCAGGGCAGCTTGCTGGCAGCAATAAATCGTACAAGGTAGGTACAGACCCATTATGCAGATACGGCCCGGTTGCCCAGATGCCATTCAGTGAGCGCCCCTTGTAGGCCTGCAGCGAAGAATAGGGTGTCATCGTTGTATCGGGGTTGTAATTGCCATGCTTGTTGGAATCATGGATTTCATTGCCGAACAAGGCCTGAATGATATTGTGCAACCATTCTGACCAGCGGCGTATGAAGCCCTTGTCTGCATCTGGTGTAGTCACTACCCCCAAAGTCGCCTTGGTCAGCAGGGCAGCGATAGGTGCTTTTTTGTCGAGCAAGACATTACCCACGCCCGCACTCACATATTGATTACGCAAGATGCCGGAATAACCTTCGTATTTGATACTATTGTTTGCCATGGTCGGATCGGTGCCGACTTCTTCCAGCTTGGACATATGGGCCACCACACGGCGTTGTGCGGAACTGCGATCTATCTCTGCATGGCAACTGGCGCAATAACTGGCAAACAGTTTGTCACCGCGCTTGATGCGGGTTTGGTCCAGTTTGCCCAAGATCTCTTGTGGCCATTGCGGTGACTGCAATTCAGTCAACTGGTCTTCTATACGGCGCAGGTTCTGGGTATTGATGGAGCTATCAAATTCTATGACCTTCTTGGTCCAGCCCTGGCCAGAAATCAATGAAGTCAGCGAGAAACGGCTGCTTTCATGCCAGTCCAGCGAGCCAAAGACACCAATCACTTCACCGGTATTGCGACCCAATGGGCCCAGTCCACCATTCGCCCCAAGCCCATTCCATTGCACATAATCATGCTGGGCAATATCCCACAAGAATGGGTAACTGACAGGCGCATCCGCCTTGATGAATAATTCTTGCCTGAGCTTGACGATGTTCTTGGCAGAGGTGGCCACTCTTTCCATGATCTTGTCGCGATCAGCAGAGCTGATGTCCTGGCCTATACCCGCCAGCGCAGTGCTCACCTCATCCTCGGTCAGGATATCGTCCAGCACTTCTTTTATTTGCTGGCGGTTTAGCAAATGCTCCAGCGTGCGGTTATAGATGCGGCCAAACGCATCCAGCCTTGCATAGCCATATTCGACAGGGCTGTGGTTGATGATGTTATAGCTGGTCAGACGCAGCGTATAGGTTTTGATATCGGCGATGACATCTGCCTCACTGCCATATGCGCCGTTTTGCATGACAGCCTGGACAAAGCGTTTTTGCACGTCCGGTTTATCCCTGACTGCCACCATCGCATCGGTCAGCCCTTTCAGGAAACCCGCCATGTCTGCACTGGCCGGGCCACCATCGATACGCATGCCCGTACCTTTGAAATTGATTTGCCCGGTATGGCAAGCCGCACAGGTAAAGCCCACATAATTTTTGCTCAGGTAATTGTCTTTGACAAAGCCCACGGGCAAGGCATCCGGATTGCTGGATGTCTTTTTCTGCGGCAGATAGCGGTAGCGGTTGATGTTTTCGTCACTGCGAAACAGCGCAGGTTTGTCAGCCTGTTCCAGCACCAGGAAAAAATCATAAGGCAATAAATTAGAACCCTGAGTCGTGGTGTAAAACCACAGGCTTTGCTCAGGCTTCCAGTTTTGCTCCAGATACACAATCTTGCCCGCGCTGTCACCAAACACATCTTGCTTGACCGAAACTGCACCACGATCCGGGTCACTGTCAGACACTTCCCAGCTTTGTGACAAGGTGATGATCAAAGGTGGAATGATGAACAGCAAAATGAGCAGCAAGAAGCCGTGCCATATTTTGAATTTTATTTTTGGAAGTTTCATGATACCCCCTGCGTGGAGAGACGCGAGAAATCCGGTGAGTTGGAGTTATTTATGATTGTATTTTTATCATGCTGATATTTTAATTCTTTTTAGTCAGATTACTGTACAAATTGCAATATATGTGTGTGTTTAGCAACACATATCAGGACAGAAGTCCATGCCATCATCAAAATGCTGACTGGCGAACCCGTCGCTTCCTCAGTTGACGTTGTTAGTGCTACCGCTAATGGTGGTGTGATCAACTTTGTTGGCAGTGACGTGTCATTTTCCGTGGTCAATGGCAAAACTGTCTGGAAATTTGTTTTCAAGGACACGACAATTACCCAGTCTATAGAAATCGCATCTGGCAGTACCCAGGGCGCTTTCATACACATGGTTTTTCTGTCTTTAGATAAGAAAATAGCCAATACAACAGATAGCAAGAATCATAAAAGGCAGACCAAATAAGGCGATTTTGGTAAAACCCGCTTGCTGCGGGCGGCCAGGAAATTCTGGCTCAAGAAAAGAAAATGTCACTCCCCGGCCAGTTCTATATTCAAGATTCCACAACAGACCCGCGCTCAGATAAAGCACGGACGACGCATAAATATTTGCGTCCCAGGTAATCGGGTAGTGGCCATCCCTGATTAAAAGATACAGGTCATAACACCAGCTCGCAGAAAACATCCACAAACCAATAGCGACCAGTACATGCCTGACCCTGGCCTTGCCCCTTATTCCCAAATAGATCGTTCCCGTCGCCCATGGTGCAGTCAAGAATGTTAACGCGGACATCATGGCAGCGTCAAAATAATCCCAGGTAGGATCAGCGGTATAAGGTGCAACCACAGTAACCCCAATTGCAGCAATGCTGAAAGTGATCAGTTTCCATGGCACCAGCAGAAATGATTTGTAGCCTTGCAAGGGAAAGGCGCTACGGTCGGAAAGATATAGCCACGTACACAGGATGCAGTAGCTGATCCAGGCGGCCAGATAAAATCGAAGTTCTGTTGTCATTGGGGATAATGTTCAGGCTTGATTCTGTATCTGTGGTGCATTGGTAATTTTGAATAATTCATTCATTACATACTCAAATTGTATGCGTTCTTGTTCCAGTCTCAGGTTTTTTCCCAAACGTTGGTTACGCAAGTCTTCAAACACAGAAAGCTCTTCAGCGTTTAGCATGTGCAGATCATGTGTGACTTGATTACCCTCCTCACACCAATGCATTTCATGACTCAGCAGACTTTCCCTATCCATTAAAAATGAAGTGACATGCCGGAAATGTTCACGCAACTGGTTGAGAATCGCGAAGCCATGCGTATCGATATCTCCCCAATAATACATTGTGCAGTTATGCAACCATTGTGCGGGTGCCAGTGCGTCCCAGCCATAGCCCGAGCCAAAAATAGCGATGGCATTAGCGACTTTAGGAAAAGCCAGGAAATTGGTTTCATTCTCGGTAATAAAAACAGTCTTGCCAGATAAGTCAAGACGGGCAAAGCTGTCTGCGTCCAGGGTGATGTCCGGGTGACTGATGCCAGCTAAAATTTGCATACGCTGGTCAAGTACCCTAAAGCGCAAGCGTAATGGCTTGTCCAGAAATCCATATCGCGCCGCGAACTGGCTGCTCCCTGTGTAGTGCTCATCAATGGCATCTGGAGTTAATGCCAGATCCAGCAACTCTGATAATACGGCACGGTTTGCCTCGATGAATTTGCTGTGTACGCCAGCAATATCTACCTGACGCAGATAAATCGCAGGGCGTGGATGTGCGCATAACCATGCGACAATGGCCAGCAACTGCGGCCAGCGATCATATAATTCCAGCGCCTGCATAGGCCGTTTCTTTAGCCACGATTGCAAGGCCGGGAGTTTATGAAGTGTGTCATCAAACATCAATTGAAAACGTGCAGCTTCTCGTTTTCTGCCTGCTACAGCTAAAGCCGCATCCAGGCTGTCTACCCACACTTGACAGGGCAGGCGTTGCAAGCCATGTACGCGGTGGCGTACTTCGCGCCACTCTATGCGTATGTGGGGCGCTAAAGTCAGTTCTGCAATCCATTTCCGCACAGCGTCAAAGCGATCACTTACATCGCTGGATGTTGGCACTTTCAAATTCAAGCGCAGAGGGAAGTGCACATCTGGCTCCAACTGCATGCGCGATAAATCGCCACGTTCCCATAGACGATGCAACTGGGCTTTTAGTTCTGATGGACCAGTCCAGCTCATGTCAGTGCATCCACCAGCATATGCATTTTTTGCTCGCGATATTCTTCTATCGATAAATTACGCAATTTGGATGCCTGGCCATCTTCGTTGTGGACATAACCGACACTGGATACATAAGGTTCAATAATATGGATTTTTTGCAATGGCGTGACAATCAATAATTGCAGATTCAGCTGCTGAAACAGATTCAAGCCATATTGTGCTGATTCGTCAGAGCCACGTCCAAACGCTTCGTCAATCACCACAAAGCGGAATGAGCGTGAACGTTGCCTGTCCCAACCGAGACCAAATTGATAGGCCAGGCTGGCAGCCAAAATGGTGTAGGCCAGTTTTTCTTTTTGACCGCCTGACTTACCGCCCGAATCTGAATAGTGTTCATACTCGCCGTCGTTGCTGCGCCATCTTTCACTGGCGGCGAACAGGAACCAGTTGCGCACATCCGTTACTTTGCCGGTCCAGCGCTTGTCCTGTTCTGACAATCCTTCACGCCCGCGAAAGCGGTCTATGATGGCCTTCACTTGCAAGAATTTGGTCTCTGAATACTGTGCTTCATCTGAACCGCTTAAAGTACCCTCGGTACAGGCCCGCAAATCAGCCTGGAAGTCGCGTATGTCGGCATCCGGGCTGATTTGTGACTCTACGATGATGTAGCGGCCAGGGTTATAGTCAATCTGTATCAGTGACTGGTTGATATGCGCAATGCGTTCTTTGATGGTTTCACGTTCCCGTGCCAATTGCGCATTGAAATTGGCCAATTCATTGATGGTATTGACGTTTAGCATTTCTTTGAAGCGTGCTTCAAAGCGTGGCAAGTCATCGCGATGCAATTGCTCCAGAAGGTTCTTGTATTCAAACCCGGCATCAACGTGGGAATCAAAATCAGCGGTCTCAAGCTTGAATTCTGCTTTGAACATGAACATTGCTTCTCCGACCTTTTTAGCCAGTTTCCTCAGCTTATCGTCTTCCGCTTCTAAATTTTTTTGTATAAAACTGCGAACCTCCTGCTCTTGTGGGTCGCATGATTCAACCGTGAGTGTGTGCTTGCCCAAAGCCTGGTTACGTAATTTCTCAAGGAGTATGCTGACATCATTTTGTGGTGTGAAGCGTTGTAGCAGTGCCAGTGCTGCGCTCTGCAAGTTTTCGGCCAGTTCTCTATTGTTATTATTGATGGAACGCTTACTCTTGAAATCGTCAAGCTGGGCTTCCAGTTCTTTCAGTGCATGCCTGGCATTTTTTAAATCCTGGTTCAATGACTGCAGTACATCAGAGGCAGCTTCCAGCCTTTGCCTTTCAAGCTGCAGATTGGCAATCTCTGCGACCAGACCTGTCCAGTTGATTTCTTCAAAATCCTTGAATTCTTCCAGTTTGTCGAGAGCGCTAATCTTGGCTTTTGCTGCGTTTTGTACGGCTTTGGCGTCGTTCATCAACTTCATGACGCGGTGCATATCGGCTTCCAGTTGGCGGCCTTTCTTTTCCAAAGCTGCAAGCTTGGGGGCATTGGACCAACCCAGTACATAACGGCTGCGGTCACTGATGCTGTGGCTATCATCTTTCTCGTGACGGCCACTGGGGTCTTTGATTTGCCCGGCCATGGTAATTGCCCTGGCCTCCTGGCGGAATTGCGCCTGACTTGCGCAACAGGCCACATCAAAGCGGTGCAGCAGCTCACGTTCCAGCCATTCATAGAATGCAGAATCAGGTTTGATGGCGAGTTTCCTGGTCAGTGAATCAGCATGAGTGGCCGGCAGGTTGCCACGTCTTTGCTGATGTACACGGAAATACACGAAGCGCCCATACAGATGATTACTATTGACCCATTCTGCAACTTGCTGATAGTACTTTTCTGGCACCAGCATGGACAGAGCAAAACCGCGCATGAGTCTCTCAGCTGCACCTTCCCATTCTTGCTCGTTATCGCGGATTTGTATCAACTCACCGCAAAAGGGCATTTCATCTTCTGTGATGTCCAGCGCATCGCACAAGAATTCACGTATTTTGATCTGCTTACTGTCGATATTATTGGGGCGGCGTTTCAGACTGTTGATTTCAGTCTGCAATTCGTCTCTTTCAATTTTTGCTTGCCTGAACGTAACGCCATGTTCTGTATGCGTATTTTGCAGGCGACCTTCATCAGTCTTCAAGTCCGCAGCCAATAAGCGTAAAGCCTGGTTTTGATCCAGAAAATCGTGCTGCTGGTCGGCTGCTTTTTCACCGAGTTCGCTTAACAACTGGCGATAACGGTCAGCCTTGTTCTTGCGATTTTCGCGCAGGATTTCTTTTTCTCTTATCTCTACCTCGATTTTTGCCAGTCGATCTCCACCATTGTGGGCAATAGCAATGATGATGTCGTCAATCTCAAAACTCTGCTTTTCACGTTGCAATTCCAACTGCCTGATCTGCGCATTGTGTTGGAGCCATTCTTCTCCCAAATGCGCAAGACGTTGCGTCAGCAAGTGCAATTTCAAACTGGCGAAATGACTGGGCAAGCCTTCGCGGCATTGCTTCAATTGTTCGATTTCTGCCGCCTTGACGATATGCAATTCATAATCTGCGACCAGCGGTGTCAGCATATTGGTCTGCCGCTTTGCCTTCAATACTGCTTCGTGGGCACGATTTAAATCTTCAAAGTGAGAAATCAGCGCATCGGTACGACTGACTACATCAAAGGGTTCCAGCATGTGGGTACGTACAAAGTCGGTCAGGTTACCGACAGATTTCATCGATACAGTCTGATGGAATAACTCCAGCGCCTGATCATTTTCTATACCAAAACGCCGCCTGAACCAAGCCGCATATTTAGGAAAAGTCTCTTCTACATCCGCGCCTGATGCACGTAGTCTTTTGCGTAATTTATTGATGTCTGCATCAAAATTGGCAAAGTCAGTTGTGATAGAAAGATCTTTTTCTGCCCCGACAAAAAAGCGGGCAGGTTGGCCATGCGGCTCTTTCATCCAGAACATCTGTGCCAGTGTCACGGTCTGGTCAAAACCAGCGTTGCGAAAAACAGCCAATATCACGGAATAACTATTATCTTTGCGCAGCGAAACCGGCTTGGCAACACCGCTGACTTCATTACGTTCTGATTTGAAATAGCCCAGCACATACGAGCGCAAATTTCTCTCCCGGCTGTCAGCGCCAGCGGCCTTGTTGTACGCCGCTTTTTGTGCCGGCACCAGCAAAGTGGTGATCGCATCGACCAGAGTGGATTTGCCTGAACCGATGTCGCCTGTCAGTAGGCCATTTTTTCCATCCAGATGCAGTGTCCAGACCTTGCTGTCAAAGGTACCCCAGTTCAGCACTTCCAGTCTGTGCAGGCGAAAGCCTGACAGCTCTGCCTCTGCCATGAATTCACTGTTTAATTGTGTCACATCATTCATCATTGCTATTGTCCTGCACAGGTTCCTCATCTGCAAGTTGCGCCTGGTAGCTGGCTAATCGCACATCAAAGTCGGCCAGCCATTGCGCATCGACAAAGGCTTTCAGTATACGTCGCACCTCATAATTCTGTGGATTGTTGCCCGTTTTTAATTTGCGCACGAAGCCAAGGTCTATCACCTTGTTGATATGGGTTTCCACCTGATCGACCAGCCGGGCCTCGTTACTGCTGTCGGGCAAAAACACACGCATTAGTCCGGCGATATCGTCCTTGCTCAAAACCAGGCGGGTGTCACCACCACTGGCATCAAATTCTGCCAGCCTTTTTCTGAGCAAAGCCAATAACAGACTGACAGGAAATGACAGGGGGCGTCGCGCTATCAGGCGCGGTACCCTGGTTTTGGTTTTTGCCTCCTGCTCGCCTGGCTCAGGGCAGCTTTTGAGAAAGGCGTAGCCTTCTGCTTCATCAAGCACCAGATCAAGATTGAGCATCGCAACATAGTCACGTACCCTCGCTTGCAGCCTCAATAAAGCCCCCCACAATTGCTCGTCATCTTCACGATATAGTACCGTTTTGAGTAAATTGATCAGTAGCGGGGGTAAGGCATTGTCCTGATCGGATGTAGATTGGCTATTGACAGTATGCGCTTCCACGCTCACCTCACAAAAATGACACGTGGCAGGGTAGCCTGTTTTTGCACCTGCTTGCCTTGGGCCGTGACCGCATTCCAGCCTATGGTTTCAGTATGATCTTCATCGATAACGGTATTGAAGGACTCGCTTCCCAAATGCAGATAACTGATCAATTCTGCCAGGCCATGCTGCAAGGGATGCTTGACGGTGATTTCTTGCAACGTCGCTTGCGATTGCAATTGCAGCGCATGGCGTATATGCAGCATTAACTCTGCTTTGTCTATGGTGAAGTGATTGTACAAGGCATTGGTATCAAGGTCGGCTTCCCCCGCCTGCAATATCAGGTCCGCAATGACAGGTTTAAAAGAGGGTGTGTGCAAAGGGCGTTCCATCGGCAATTCTATCTCAGCTGTCAATTCATCTATGCTGGTAAATTCGCCTGTTGGCTGCTGCTGGCGCAGAGCCAATGACTTGGATTCTATGCCACGCAATATATCCATGATGCGGCGATTTTCCAGCCAGGTCTGGTCATCCAGAAAACGCCTTAGCTGTAGCGATAATTGTGCGACTGTGCGTTGAGTATGCTCACCAGCTTCCAGCCAGTCATAGTGTACTCGTCTGGTACGCGGGCCGGGGGCCAGTTCCAGCACGGGCGTCAAATTCAAAACGCGATCCAGTAGCTGCGTTAGTTCCTCCTGGCGGCGGCTGGACATCAAAAAATCCCAAAAGGCACGAAAACTCTTGCCCTGATCCGAGTCGCTGATCGCATCACGTTCGCCCATGATCTGTTCCAGCAACGCACCTTTGGATCCCTCCCACAAAGCAATATGCTCACGCACCCTGCGGTCAAGCTGACGGAAGTTGTATTCAACTTCACGAAAATCAGTCAAGAGATCACGAGAAATTTGCATGAATTGCTGAAAACGATCCTTGATCGCCGTGTCATCCAGCAAGCCCAGATCGCCACTCAAGGCACGGCTGATCTCTGCATCAATATCTTCACGCTTCTTTTGTAGCTCTGCGACGCGCTTTGCGGGGTCAGCTTCGCTGCCCTCACTCATTTGCTTGAGCAAGTCAAACAAGGTCAGCAAGCGAGATTCCGTACCGACAAAGCTGCGTTCAGTCAGACTGCTCAACCAATTGATGGCTTTTTCTGTTGCTGGCGTCAGGTCAAACTGCGCGTCATCTGAACCTTGTTGATAAAATTTGCGCAGCCAGGCTTTGTCCGGACTGGCCCAGTCATTCAAATATTCCTGCGCCCGCTTGGGAAACTCGTTTTCGCCCAGACGCTCACGCAATGCAAACAACTCGTCTTCCAGCATTTCAGCCAGATCGGCTGCATTCACAACACGTACATTGGGGGCGACAAAGATACGATGCAAAAAACTGGCAATCAAAGGTGCATGGTCAGAACATAGCAAGCGCCAGGCAGGGTGATGAGTGCGCAGGGCGGACAGGGTAGTAAAGTCCAGGGACATGCGGGATTGCTCGCTATTCGAATGAGATATTGAAGGACAATTATCCTACTGCATAAGGAAGGATGCTGCCATGTTAATTTGGTAATGATGCTTCATTTGATTGTATAGTTGGCAAGTAAATCATCCATTTCGTCGCCCACGCTATAGCCAAAGCGGTGGCAAGTGATAGATTCTTTCTCAAGCCTGTCCTAGCATGATTGAACTTGTTTATCAGGGGGATATGAGATGTTTTCCAGGGCTTGCTCAGACATTTTGATCAAGGCATCAAAATATGCCCTATCTCGGTCATTGAGAACCACTTGCAACAACTCCTGCGACCACTTAACTGGCCGCACTCATTATATTGAAATTGCTGCAAACACGATTGCGTCCGCTTTTTTTGGCCGCGTAAAGTGCGTTGTCTGCGGCTTCAATCAATTCAATGGGCTTGTTCACATCCTTGACGGGAATCATTGCGTCCACTCCGGCACTGATGGTGACGATGCCAGTCTCGTTACCTGCATGTGAGATTCCCAGATTGCGGATTGTGGTGCGGATTCTTTCGGCTATGATTAGCGCGCCTTCGGCATCTGTAGTGGGAAGAATAACGGCCAGTTCTTCACCTCCATAACGTGCTGTCAGGTCGCCAGCGCGATTCTGGCAAGATTTGACTGCCTGACTGATTTTGCGCAGACATTCATCACCGGCGGCATGGCCGTAAAGATCGTTGTATTGCTTAAAGTGATCAACATCAATCATGATCAGAGCCAGTGAACTGGCATTCCGGATAGCACGGCTAAATTCTTCTTCCAGGGCAATGTCAAAATTGCGCCGGTTGGCCAATTCGGTCAGCGCATCCTGCAGCGACAGTTGTTCCAGCGTTTTATTCAGGACGATCATTGCATCGCGTGCCCTGATGACTTCTGCTTCTGCATTGAGGCGCAATTTCATTTGCCCAATCAGATAAAAGCCAATGGAACCCAGTGCGATGACGAGTAGCGCTACGCCAGCAGAATGCAAATACGTATCTGTCAGCCAGTCGGCAAGAATTTCATCTTCCGATACGGCTGCTGAGACAAACAAAGGGTACTTGTCCAGACGCCGAAAGCTGTTGAGTCGCTTTACACCATCCTGCGCTGATTTGACCGTGAACGTCCCGGACGGCTTGGCGCTACTTTCTTTAAAAACCGTGGTTGACTGCATATTCTTGCCGATAGAGTCTGGCAAAAGCGGTCGGCGAGTCATCAGGTTGCCACTATTGGATACCAGAACGATTGCCCCCGATTCGCCAATATCAAAGCTGTCATAGAATTTATTGAAATAATCAATTTCTATCGCGGCCAGGACCACACCCGCAAAACTGCCATCCTCATGATTAATTCTGTGTGACAAAGTCATAACCCAGATCCCGCTGGAACGACTGCGTATTGGTGGGCCGATATATGAGTTTTTGTCCTGATGCGTGCGGTGGTAGATGAAATAGTCACTATCTGCGTTATTCATGTTTGCAGGTGTGGAAGCCAGCGAACTCACTACCGAGTTACCATTTTCGTCGTAAATGAACAGGCCCTTCAACTGAGAGAGTTCGGCCGTTTTGCGTACCAGCAGATGGTGAAGTCGCTCCAGGGCGGCAGGGGTAGCCCCGTCAGTCTGGATTCGTTCGTCAATTCCCAGAAGCGCAGTGTCTGCGGCTTTGATGGTGTCGTCAGCGTGTTGTGCTATCGCGCGCGCCATATTGGCCGTGGACACCTGCATCTCACGCAATTGATTTTTTCTGGCAGTCCAGCTACGCCCGGCATCTATGCATATCAGTGACACACAAACAAAAATCACAAACCCCATAGCCAGCCACGTCAACGACAACCTGGGTGTTGAAGCAGGCGCGTTGTTCAGTGTTGTTGGAGGGTTCATAAATGGTCAATAAAGGTGCAATGTTTTTTTGCTGCAGCGACCTCAGTTATTACATAAGCCTGGGGGATGATGGCACCCAGAACCATACCGACAAAGTTTGCAATGCATATGTCTCGCGACTTGCCGGGGCTACGGGGGCGAATCATTGGGTTTTGATACAAATTAAGCCAAAACAATGACTACTACTTTGTAGCCTGGCACGTTGTCGAATGTGATTGATGGTTATGGTCTGGCCATTATTATCTATCTCGCACTGCGACTGTAAAAATCTTATATCACGCGTCAATATGCGCGTCATCAATAAATGATTGTCAATTTGCAATATTTTGCAGTTTTGTGCCTATGGTGTCTCGTTACGCGATTCGGATGGTGAGTTTCTTAGGGCCTGTTAGTTTGGGGGAAATATAGTGAAGATGAACTATTGGCGTAGTATCCTGGCGTTCTTGGAATTTTCGGATCATCGCGATTCAGAATAAGATCAAACGAAGTAGGGGCAAGAAATCTGGAGCATGCCTTATCGGTGCTCACCAAAAAAATCCGTAAGGAACTTCATTTCATTGTGTACAAAAAAATGAAATTTCAAGACTAATGGTTGGCTATCTCTCTAGGGACGATTTCAGCTAAATGAATGGTATGTGATGCTTCTGCCATTTTTAAGTCAAATGCGGTTTGAAGATTTAGCCATGTATGCGCATCGCCGCCAAAATATCTAGCCAGGCGCATGGCGGTATCTACAGTTATTCCACGCTCTTGTTTGACGATTTCATTGATACGCCCTGGCGTTACGTTTAACTTCAATGCGAGTGCGTGCGGAGACATATCTAACGGGAGCAAGTATTCCTCCAGTAATATCTCGCCTGGATGAATTGGTCGCATTCTGTTTTTAAATGTAGACATAATGAAACTCCTAATGGTAATTAACAATTTCGACTTGCGTTGGACCTTGGTTGGTCCAGATAAAACAAATTCGAAATTGGTCATTAATTCTGATACTGTGTTGCCCCAAACGATCGCCACGTAATGCTTCCAGCCTGTTGCCGGGTGGTGACCTTAGAGCGTCAAGAGTGACAGCACTATCCATGATTTGTAACTTCCGTTCGGCAACAGACTGAAAAGATACAAATCTAGATACACGAAACCCCTCGAAAAGTTTTTGTGTTTCGCCACATTTAAATGATTGTATTGTCATGCTGTTTATCGATAAGCGATAAATTCAGTATAAATCTTAATCAAATTTGATCAAGAGTTTTCTGCAGAATTTTTCGTGCTATGGCCTGTCCATCATTGACTGTCACACCTCACTATTTCCCTTCAGGTTAGTCTGGTGCTCCTTAGGTTTGATATCGCCACGATTTACGTCACTGTGTTCTACCAAAAGCGCCATCAGGGGCTTTAACTATCCCAGGCCCAGCTCTGGCGGGTGGCATATTTCCTTTGCAGTCACTGTGGCAGATACGGATACTGGAAAGACTTTTTCATGATGTTGCAACGGTGGCACGACATGTTGGCTGCAGGTCGATCATCTCTATGAAGAGGATGTCCCGTCCAGGTTGCCAGGCTTTTGTCAGAATCAATATAACTTGAACCAATTAGAGCCTGAAATTCGAAATCAAAGTACATTTTTTTGGGGGAAGCGCGTACGACCTCAATCCACTCTTCGATCGAAATGTCTAATCCCTGATCCATCCAACTTTCACGGCGAGTAATGTTAACGTCGGCGCCCATTGGTTCTATTAATTGATTGATTCTTAGATTTCGACAACAAAAAAAGCGACCTAAGTCGCCTTTCGATTCTGTCAGGCTTTACAACTGACTACGGTTCCGGCCAGCAGGAAATTACTGTTTGCTGGTCCGGATTGTCGCTACCTGTGCTGTCAATTCGTCTGCTTCCTTGAATCTTTCCATTGCCCGGTATAGCGTTGCAAGGCTATTCAAAGTACCTGCAGTATTTGGGTGGTTCGGACCGAAAGTTTTTTCTTGTATCGCCAGAGCGCGCTTGAATAGTGGCTCTGCTTGTACATATCTCCTCTGGAGAAGATAGAGCTCGGCAAGACCTTGCAACGGTTCTGTCAACAAGATATGGCTTGGACCAAATACTTTTTCCTGAATCGCCAATGCCCGAAAAAAAAGCGGCTCTGCATTGGTATACTTAAGTTGCCTGGTATAGACTTTTGCCAAGTTGTAGAGGGATGTGGCTACTTCGGGATGATCTGGGCCAAAGATCTTCTCGTTGAGTTCCAACCCACGTTTGACGAAGGGTTCGGCCTGTGCATATTCGCTGCTGAAGTAGTAAAGTCCGCCAAGGTTATTGACACTGTTGGCCAGGTCTTGAATTTGCGGGTTTACAGCCTTCTCACGGATTGCCAGCGCGCGCTTCATGAGAGGGGCTGCCAAATTAATCTCGCCCCGGTTGAGATACAATACGCCGAGATTGTTAAGGCTTTGTGCAACATCTGGATCGTCTGGTTTAAGAGTCTTCTCCCTGATCGCCAATGCGCGCTTCAGGAGGGGGGCTGCCAGGTTAGTATCGCCCTGATTGAGATACAAGATGCCGAGATTGCCAAGGCTTTGTGCAACATCTGGATCGTCTGGTTTAAGAGCCTTCTCTCTGATTGCCAAGGCGCGCTTCCAAAGTGACATTGCCTTGGGGTAATTTGCCTGTACCTGATACAGAGCACCAAGATTGTTGAGAATATTGGCAACTTCTGTATCTTCCGGGCCCAGTTGTTTTTCCTTGATTTCCAGGGAGCGTATGAGTAGTGGTTCAACCAGGTCATACTGACCTAGCGCTTTGTAACTCATCGCGAGGTTATTGAGTGTTGTGGCCACTTCCAAGTGTTCAGGGCCAAGGGCTTTCTCCTGTATCGACAGCGCACGCTTGTCAAATTGCACCGCCTGAGCATATCTTGCTTGCTTTTCGTTGAGAGTCGCGAGGTTGTTGAGACTTCTGGCAACTTCCGCATGATTTGCCCCAAGCCATTTTTCCCTGATTGATAGCGCTCGGTTGTAGAGTGGTTCTGCCAGTTGATACTGGTCGGTGGAAATGTATAGAGTCGCTAAATTACGCATGTAGGTCGCCATGTTCAGCGGCACATCAGCTTGATTGGTATCAGGGATTTTTTCCAGGATGGTGATTGCGCGCTGGTAGAGTGGTGCTGCCTGTGCATACAGGCGCTGCTCGCGATAGCTTTCCGCCAGGGTATTCAAGCTGGCTGCTACCGCTGAATGCATAGTCCCCATGGTATTTTCACGAATAGCCAGTACACGTTTAAACAGTGGTACAGCCTGATCATACATTTTTTGGTTATTGTAGAGAGTGGCAAGCTTGCTCAAGATGTCGGCAACGCTGGGGGCGTCCTGGCCGAGTGTCTTTTCAAGATTGAGCAAGGCACGTTTGAATAGCGGCTCTGCCTGCTGACTCTGCTTCTGGTCGATTTTAAGCAATGCCATGTTGGTCAACAGGGTAGCCAGTTCAGGGCTTTCTATGCCATACAGCTTTTCGGCTATTGTCAAAGACCGGCTGAAGAGTACCTCTGCCTGTGCATACTGGCCTTGTCCCTGGTAGATTTGGGCGACAAGATTAAGGCTGATCACTACGGTTTCGCTTTCTGGATTGCCGGTTTTTTCGGCCAACCCCAGCGCCTGCTTAGCCAGCACCATTCCGCGTTCGTAATTTTGTTTATGATACAGATCATCGGCCTCCCGTATCAGGGTCTGCCATTCTTTTGGTTGTTCGACCCTTGCAAGCGCGATAGGAGAAAGCAAACTCGCCAATAATATGGCAGTGATACATGCGTTTACGCGTCTCATCTGGAGTCCAAGGTCGTGTCAAGTAATGTCAGTAGTGTAATTTAATAGGTCGACTATGGCGAAATTATGAATCACAAATAACCAAGCGAAGCGGCAATTTCGTGCTTGTGTACAACTCACCATCTGTAGGAGTAGCCGTAACGCTTGATTTTTTTGCAAATCCTGCAGGATTTATGCCCCAATCTCAGAGATCGCCTCTTTCTTAATAAACTGCCAAAAATGACTCTGCAGCCTTGCTGTAGGTGGGGTTTCTTAACCATCTCTTGATTGAAGCAAGTACTTTTGTAGGCTCGTTTTTAGAAAGAGGCCAAGTTTTCTGTGGGCTTAGGTGTTTTTTGTACTCGCTCAAGCTTTCAAGCTTCATCATATTTGTTGGTCAAAATAAAAAAGCCACCCAATAAATTGGATGGCTTTTCATATTCTGGTGGTGGGGGCGCCCATTGTGTCCAACACCGTCAGTATCGCAGTTGTGGAGCGCCGCAAACCGGTGCGGAAGATTGAGGGTTCGGCGGTTCGCGGGCGCTTTTCCCTCTCCGGGGAAGTGTTTTTTCACATTTTTTATGGCATTAACTGGACGTGGGTTCGATTCCCAAACCCGCAATCGAACCCGTGTCCGTCAATGCCCGTGCACGGCCTTCCATGCGGCGTACTCAGAGGGGCGCAGACCGTAGCGCGCCAGCACTCCTTCGTGCAGCCGCCTAAGTTCTTCGACGATAAGCGCCTGCACGTCGGGCTGCTCTTGCTCTGGAACACGCTTTGCCACGGATCGCTGAATGTTGGAGAGCGGATCAAGTTCCGGATGCGTGATGACCTCACGGATGGCCTGTTTGATGAAATCACGCCAAGCCAAGCGAAGAGGGTCTGGTTCCGCCAAGTCTTGCTTGATGGACAGATATTCCTGCGTCGAGCGTTCGTAGGCCCAGACGTAAAGGTCGCGCAGCAACTCCACTCGGGTCATTTCGTACACGCCGAGCGTGGCGCGGCTGTAGGCTTGCTCCGGTACGTCCAAAAATGTCAGCGGACACAAATTAGCGCGGAACAGCGGCAGATTTGCGGCCAATCGGGAGGTGCGTTTATTGATGTCGGCAAAGGGTTGTAGGTAGGGCAAGTGCACCATCATGAAGAAGGACTGTTCGAAAGGGTCACGAATCTGGTTGGCCTTGTTTAGCAGTGCGTCAAGCGCGTCTTCGATTTGCTGCGGCGTGGACAGTGGGCGATAGACGCTTCTTCCGATATCGACGGCGTGCTGACGAATGCGCCCCTCATCTGCAGGGTTGGGAAGCAAGTTTTCCGCCAGCGCACTGTGCAGGTTCATCAATGTGTAGCGGTTGAACTCGGCACTGTCGATGCCTTCGACCAGCAGTTCTATCGCCGTCTTATGGTTCAGAATCATTTGTGTTTCGATGGCGGCCTTGCCACGCGCGGCCTTGCCGTGTTCGATGAGTTCACGCGTGTCGAGCCGGGAGTAGGTGTTGCCTTCCAAGTGGCTCGATGCCCATGACAAATCGATCAGGAGCCGGTTCAGAATGGCGCGGCTGTATGTACCTGCAGGCTCATCAACGTCGGCGGTTCTGCCCATCTTGCGCAATTGTCGGCGCAGCGCCCCGGACAAATACCAGGTCTCGTTGGGGCGGTAGGCATTCAGAAAATCACGCTGGTAGCCCACGGGTTTGCGCGCTTCCGGTGGCTGGTCGATATAGGCAAGGATGTCCTGACTGTCAGCTGACAAGGGTATAAAGTGGGGAAAGCTATCGGCTCTGGCGATCAGTGTGGCGGTGCTAGTTTGGGTGTCGGCTCCAAAATAGCGGCGGGCTCTGCCTTCACCCAGTGCTGTGACTTGGCCAGCCTCAATCAGTTTTGCGATCAGGCGCTGTGCCGTTCGCCTGGCGATGTCAGGGTGTTGAGTCAGGAGTTCGGCCAGCGTCAATCCATTCCCAGATGCCTGAATGCTGTTCAGTAAGTTTGTAGTGGATGACATTGCAGTATTGGCGCCGTTTGAGATTTCTGTGGCACAATTATGGCGCAGTTTCTAGAACTGCGCCAGTTTCACTTGTGGAAATGGCGCAGTTTTGAGCAATCTGTGCCACTGAAGGTTGGGTTGGCTGCTGTCGGTTCGTGACAGCAACCAAGAGTACGCCCATTTACACTCAATCTGGCGCAGTTCAAAAAATTGCGCCAACCGTTATGCGGCGAATACGGTGGCTAATCGGATACGTTACACTTACCCACAGCCGGACCAGTAACGGACGGCAAACACAGAACATTATGTCTGATTTAGACAACAAAAAAGGCGACCTAAGTCGCCTTACAATGCTGTCATTCCAGTGCCAAAACAGCCCCAAATTAATGACAATCTTAAAACCTAAGTTCTTGATTTTAAAGGAAATTCTGGTGGAGTCGGCGGGAATCGAACCCGCGTCCAGAAGCACTCTACAGACAGTTCTACATACTTAGTGCTGCCATTTGATTTAATCCAGCCGACGCGGACGCACACGCTGCGGCAAGACGAGTTACCTATTATTTAATCGAGAGTCAAGTAACCCGGCTCAAGACGATTCCATATGAATGTCCTTACTGCTGTTGCCAGCCCACCCTATGGACGAAGTGGTGTAAGGTTAGCCGGTATTAAGCGGCTAATGCGTACGAGTTATCGTTTGCAGTTATATAGTTCAGATTGTATTTACGAGGTAGTCTGGCCTCGGTATGCCCTGCGCTGCTTTGCAACCCCTGTCGAAACCTGGTCGACCCCTAAGCATTGCTAGTATATCTCATATGTGGCTGTGGGCGTAAGATTCAAGAGCTGACGGCCTGTAAATGTTTGGCGCGTACCAGCTCCAACAATTCCAGCGGGCTGTCGATGATGGCGTCGGCTTTCCAGTGCTTGGGTTCGGTGGCACCGCAATAACCCCAGGCGGCGGCAATGCTGGTCATGCCGGCGGCTTCGGCGGCCTGGATGTCGCGCAGGTCATCGCCCACGTACCAGCAGTTTTCTGAACGGACACCCAGTTGCCTTGCAGCTTCCAGCAAGGGGGCAGGGTGGGGTTTGGAATGGGGGGTGGTGTCGCCGGAAACCACGCAGCGCGCCTCTTGCAAGTCCAGCAGCGGGATAATTGGCAGGGTAAAGCGCATCGCCTTGTTGGTGACGATGCCCCAGCTGACGCCCAATACATCCAGCCCCCTGAGCAAATCGGGTACCTGTTTGAACAGGGTGCTGTGCACCACCAGGGCGGCTTCATACTGGTTCAGGAATTCTTCACGCATGGCGATGAAATCAGGGTGTTCCGGGGTGATGTTGAACCCGGCACCCAGCAAACCCCTGGCACCAGCAGACGCATGTGGCCGCAGGCTTTGGTAGTGGGCTGGTGCCAACTGGCGCCTGGTACGCATGACGTTGATTGCGGCTGCCAGGTCGGGGGCTGTGTCTGCCAGGGTGCCGTCCAGGTCAAAAAGGATTGCTTGAGGTGTTTGCATATGAAAAAATCAAGATGGCACCCTGGGCTGGCGGCACAGGGTGCGCGGTTATTCAATTCACTCTGGACGTGTGCAGGCGACCAGGTAGTTGACGCTGGTGTCTGCGTTCAAAGAATAGATTTGGGTCAGGGGGTTATAACTCAAGCCCTTCATGGATTGTATTTGTAACCCGGCGTTACGGATGTCTTGCGACAATTCTGCCGGGGTGATGAATTTGGCATAGTCATGCGTACCCCTTGGTAACATTTGCAGCAGGTATTCTGCGCCGATGACGGCAAACAAATACGATTTGAAGTTGCGGTTCAGGGTGGAAAAGAATACATGGCCGCCCGGTTTGACCATCTTGGCGCAGGCTTTGATGATGGATGCCGGGTCGGGCACGTGTTCCAGCATTTCCATGCAGGTGACGATATCAAACTGCCCGACTTCTGCTTCGGCCATGTCTTCGGCGGCAATTTTTTGATAACACACACTGATGCCAGATTCCAGGCCATGCAGGTCGGCCACTTTCAGGGCCTTGTCGGACAGGTCTATGCCTGTGACATCGGCTCCCTTTTTTGCCATGGATTCTGCCAGGATGCCGCCGCCACAACCGACGTCGATGACGCGCTTGCCAGCCAGGGGTGCCAGCTGATTGATCCATTCCAGGCGCAGGGGATTGATTTCATGCAAGGGGCGGAACTCGGAAGTGGGGTCCCACCAGCGATGGGCCAGCTCACTAAATTTTTGGATTTCTGCGGGATCGGCGTTCAAAGTGGACATGGTGTTTACCTGGAAATGCCCGCATGGGCACAAACTGCAAAAACCGTATTGTAGGCTATTCAAGCCCTGGCCGCATGGGCTAAGCCTAGCAAAGCTAAATTACTGTCGGGGTAGAGGATAAGGGGCTTTATGTACCGCCAATAAACAAAAAACCCCGCAAATGCGGGGTTTTTGGCAGCAAAACGAGTTTTGCCTGGTGCTGAATTACTTCAGGTTGCGTGTACCAACAACTTCGATTTCTACACGACGGTTTTTGGCGCGGCCATCTGCAGTTTTGTTGTCTGCAACTGGTTGTTTTTCGCCTTTGCCTTCAGTGTACACACGGTTAGCTTCGATACCTTTGCTTACCAGGTAAGCTTTGACAGCTTCAGCGCGACGGATAGACAATTTTTGGTTGTATTCATCTGAGCCAACAGAGTCAGTATGACCAACAGCGATCACGACTTCCAGATTGATGGCTTTCAGTTTCGATGCCATGTCATCCAGTTTGACTTTCGCTTCTGGTTTCAGAACAGCTTTGTCGAAATCAAAGAAGGCGTCAGCAGCAAACGTTACTTTTTCAGAAGTAGGTGCTGGTGGTGGTGGTGGTGGTGTAACTGGAGCGACTACTGGAGGTGCAACCACTGGTGCTGGTGCTGCCGGTGGTACTGGTTGTACTAATGGTGCGTCGCAACCTGGAACCGCATCAGCCGGTGTCCAGTAGCCAGTGCGCCAGCACAGACCAAATGGATCACGAGCAATTACACCACGACCATCTTGCACATATGCGCTATAAGGTGTGTTGGCTTTGATATCTTGCTGTGCGGAAGCAGAAAAGGATGCAACTGCGGACGCTGCGATAACGAGCTTGACTAAATTTTTCATATTTCTCCTCTCGGGTGAGATTATTACCGCAGATGAACTGCGCGAATTACTGCATAAAACCAGATATTAACACGGCGATGATGACATTACTATTTCGTCAAACATCTTCACTGCCATAAATCAACATGCGTTCTATTTTGCCATAATCATCATTACTAAGACGAAAATTGTTAAATCGGCAAAGTTACAGTTAGTTAAATATGTCGTATTTTGACAACGAAATGCGTGCTTTGGCAAGCCAATACCAGTTTTGAAGCAAAAATGTTTGATTTCTGACCAGAAATTAGATGGGTTTCTCCACTGCAATTATTTGGCCAAACCACGTCCTTCGATGACTATGCGCCGGTTTGGTGCAAGACATTCTGTCAGTTTTGCTTTTGGCAATTTGTCATCGCAAGACTTGATTTGTTGGGTTTTGCCCATGCCCATGGTATCCATAGAGGCATTCAAGCCCTTGCTGCCAAGGTAGGCGACCACGACATCGGCATTCTTTTCAGATAATTTTTGGGTTTGCGCATGGCTGCCGATCAGGTCGGTATGGCCACTTACGACAATCAGGTCAACTTTGGTGCAGTTTGCCAGCTTGCCCATGACTTCATTATCGATGCGCTCTTTACCTTTGCCATTGAGTATAGGTAATTGTAGCGATTTCTTGTGTTCAAAAATTTCATCACTTTGCAAGGTGATAGCAAAGTCGCAACGCTTGGGTGGTGGGGCTGGTGCTGGTGGTGCTGGGGGCACAGGTGGCGCAGGTGGTATCACCGGCGCTGGAGGCGTTACTGCTGTAGTGGCTGAAGCGGCCGACGCGGGAGGTTCTGCGTTTTGTGCTGCTGATGCTGCAGCGGTGCTGGTTTCGGCAAGAACTGTTGAGACTGGCAGGGCGAATGCTGCGAGCACGCAAAGGGCTGTCAATTTTTTTAACATGGTGGTCTCCGTGGGGTGTTGATTATTTTGTCAGATGTTTTTTATTATGCATTTGATTAAATCATATAAATTTGTGTGGAGGCTGTCATTTGAATGACAGTCTTACCCGCTGACAGTCTGTCAGGTCAACATCTCCTGGTTGCAGGTTTAGCTGACTTAATTGCTATAAATGGAATTCAGTGGGGGAGGCATGTTAGAATCAAGAGTTAAACGTCAGACTTTGTGAAAGACGTTACCAATTAACCAAGCTCTAATTTGCCGGCCCGCCAATGGATCAATTCGCAAAAGAAACACTCCCGATTTCCCTTGAAGAAGAAATGCGCAAAAGCTATCTCGATTACGCGATGAGCGTGATCGTAGGTCGAGCTTTGCCGGATGTGCGTGATGGCTTAAAGCCTGTGCATCGTCGCGTCTTGTTCGCGATGCACGAAATGAACAATGTCTATAACCGCCCCTTCGTCAAATGCGCGCGCGTGGTCGGTGAAGTCATGGGTAAGTACCATCCCCATGGCGATGCCTCCATTTACGACACGCTGGTGCGTATGGCGCAGGATTTTTCCCTGCGTTATACCCTGGTCGACGGTCAGGGTAACTTCGGTTCTGTCGATGGCGATAATGCCGCGGCGATGCGTTATACCGAGTGCCGCCTGGACAAGATCGCCAATGAAATCCTGGCTGATATCGAAAAAGAAACAGTCGATTTCGTCCCCAACTATGACGGTAAGGAAAGAGAACCTTCAGTTCTGCCTACCCGTATCCCGAATCTGCTGATCAATGGCGCATCCGGTATTGCGGTGGGTATGGCGACGAATATCCCGCCACATAATATTACCGAGATCATCAACGGTGCCCTGCATGTCTTGCGCAATAGCGATTGCACGATCGATGAACTGATCGAGATCATCCCGGCGCCAGATTTCCCTACTGGCGGCATTATTTATGGTGTGTCCGGTGTGCGTGATGGTTATCGCACGGGCCGTGGTCGTGTGGTCATGCGCGCCAAGACTCACTTTGAAGAATTTGGCAAAGAAAATCGCACGGCACTGATCGTCGATGAGCTGCCTTACCAGGTCAATAAAAAATCCCTGCTGGAACGTATTGCTGAACTGGTGCGTGACAAAAAGCTCGATGGTATTTCTGATATCCGCGACGAATCCGATAAATCCGGTATGCGCGTAGTCATTGAGCTGAAACGTGGCGAAGTGCCGGATGTGGTACTGAATAATCTGTACAAACAGACGCAGTTGCAAGACACCTTTGGCATGAACATGGTGGCGCTGGTGAATGGCCAGCCTAAGTTGCTGAACCTGAAGGAAATGCTGTCCTGCTTCCTGTCGCACCGCCGTGAAGTGGTCACACGCCGCACCTTGTTTGAACTGCGCAAGGCGCGTGAACGTGGGCATGTGCTGGAAGGCTTGGCCGTTGCGCTGGCGAATATTGATGACTTTATTGCCATCATCCGTGCGGCACCGACACCACCGATTGCGAAACAGGAATTGATGACCCGCGCCTGGGATAGTTCCATGGTGCGCGAGATGCTGGTGCGTACTGCGGCTGACAATTCTGGTGGTATCGACGCTTTCCGACCAGAGAACTTGCCCAAGCATTACGGCATACAGCCTGATGGGCTGTATAAATTGTCTGACGACCAGGCGCAAGAAATCCTGCAAATGCGTTTGCAACGCCTGACCGGTCTGGAACAAGACAAGATCGTCAATGAATACAAAGACGTCATGGCGGAAATCGCCGATTTGCTGGACATCCTGTCCAAGCCAGAACGCGTCACCGTCATCATCACGGATGAACTGACCCTGGCCCGCAATGAATACGGCGAAGGCAATAAAGATGTGCGCCGTTCAGAAATCACCCATAACGCCACCGACCTGGGCACAGAAGACCTGATCACACCGCAAGACATGGTCGTGACCCTGTCGCATACCGGTTACATGAAGTCGCAACCATTGTCCGAATACCGTGCGCAAAAACGCGGTGGCCGTGGCAAGCAGGCGACAGCGACCAAGGATGATGACTGGATCGAACAATTATTCGTGGCCAATACCCATGACTATATCCTGTGCTTCAGCAACCGTGGCCGTATGTACTGGCTGAAGGTATGGGAAGTGCCACAAGGCTCGCGTACTTCACGCGGCAAACCTATCGTCAACATGTTCCCATTGCAGGACGGTGAAAAAATCACCGTTATCCTGCCTTTGTCCGGCGACAACCGCACTTTCCCTGAAGACCATTATGTCTTCATGTCCACCAGCCTGGGTACGGTCAAGAAAACACCTTTGACTGATTTCAGTAATCCACGTAAAGCCGGCATTATCGCGGTCGATCTGGATGAAGGCGATTTCCTCATCGGCGCAGCGCTGACCGATGGCAAGCATGATGTCATGCTGTTCTCTGATTCCGGCAAGGCAGTACGCTTTGATGAAAACGATGTCCGTCCTATGGGCCGTACCGCCCGTGGCGTACGTGGTATGAACCTGGATGAAGGTCAGCAAGTCATTGCACTGCTGGTGGCTGAAAACGAACAGCAATCCGTGTTGACGGCAACTGAAAATGGCTTTGGTAAGCGTACACCGATTACTGAATACACCCGTCATGGTCGTGGCACCAAGGGCATGATCGCGATTCAGACATCTGAACGCAATGGCAAGGTGGTAGCGGCAACACTGGTAGAAACCACCGATGAAATCATGCTGATTACTACCGGCGGTGTCCTGATCCGTACCCGTGTTTCTGAAATCCGTGAAATGGGCCGCGCAACACAGGGCGTAACCCTGATTGCCGTTGAAGACGGAACCAAACTGTCTGGCCTGCAACGTATCGTTGAAACGGATGCCGATGTGGACGCAGCGTTGGAGGCAGGTGATGCCGGTGCCAGTGATGCAGAAGGCAGCGCACCAGAAGCCGATGCAGCGGAGTAATGCATAAATAAGATGACGAAGATGACGACGATCTACAATTTCTCTGCAGGTCCGGCAGTTTTGCCGAAAGAGGTATTGCAGCAAGCCGCTGCCGAAATGCTTGACTGGCATGGCAGTGGCATGTCCGTCATGGAAATGAGCCATCGCGGACCTGAATTCATGTCCATCCTCGCCGCTGCGCAAAGTGATTTGCGTGAGCTGCTGGCGGTGCCGGACAATTATAAAATCCTGTTCCTGCAAGGTGGTGGCCTGGGCGAAAACGCCATCGTTCCCATGAATCTGATGGGACGCAAGCCACAACCGGCAACGGCAGATTTCATCCATACCGGTTCTTGGACGAGCAAGTCCATCAAGGAAGCAAAAAAATATGGCAATGTGCATATTGCGGCTTCTGGTGAAGCCAGCCGCTATACCGCTGTGCCTGCGCGTGACAGCTGGAAGCTGACACCAGATGCTGCCTATGTGCATCTGTGCACCAACGAAACCATCGATGGCGTTGAATACCAGTTTGCGCCGGATATCGCTGCAGAAACCGGTGATGCACCGATCGTTGCCGACATGTCTTCACATATATTGTCGCGTGTGATCGATGTATCGAAATACGGCGTCATCTTTGGTGGTGCGCAAAAGAATATCGGCCCGGCGGGTTTGACTATCGTCATCGTGCGTGAAGATTTGCTTGGCCATGCCTTGCCAATCTGCCCATCGGCCTTTGACTGGAAAATTGTTGCTGACAATGATTCCATGTACAACACGCCGCCTACCTATGCGATTTACATTGCTGGCCTGGTGTTCCAGTGGCTGAAAAAACAGGGTGGTGTGGCAGCGATGGAGCAAAGGAATATCGCCAAGTCCAGCTTGTTGTATGAATACCTGGATTCCACTGCCTTCTATGAAAATCGCGTGGAGAAAAGCAGCCGTTCCCGCATGAATGTGCCGTTTTTCTTGAAAGATGAAAGCCTGAACGCGGCATTTCTGGCAGAAGCCAAGGCCAGCGGCTTGCTGCAATTGAAAGGCCATAAATCAGTAGGCGGCATGCGTGCCTCGATTTATAACGCCATGCCTATTGAAGGCGTACAGGCATTGATCGGCTTTATGCAGGAATTTGCCCGCAAGCATTCCTGAGCAAGCTTGCATTACAATCATTATTATTCACGTTATTAGTCACGTTATTATTCACGTCATATACGCTCCAGTCAGCCCTTTCTGAGCATGGCACAACACCATCACCTGGAAACCGTGGCGCTGACAAACCGGATCAAAAGCCCGGCGAGTAGCAAAGTATGATCGCATGGCACAGTAGAACACTGCTAACCATGCCCGCACCTTATCAAACACGGTTTTTAGGTACAGTATGAGCGACAATAAATTACTCCCGTTGCGCATCAAGATCGATGCCATCGATGCACAAATCCTGGATTTGCTGAACCAGCGCGCCCGTGTGGCCGAAGAAGTCGGCCACGTCAAAGCTGAAACCAATGCCCCGGTGTTTCGCCCTGAACGTGAAGCGCAAGTCTTGCGTGGCGTGGCGGAACGCAATCCCGGCCCCTTGCTTAGCGACGATATACAACTGATCTTCCGCGAAATCATGTCTGCTTGCCGTGCGCTGGAACGTCGCGTAGTCGTGGCTTTCCTGGGGCCTGTCGGCACTTTCAGTGAACAGGCTGTCTACAAACAATTTGGCCATGCGATACAGGCTTTGCCTTGCGTCTCGATTGATGAAGTTTTTCGCGCGACAGAAGCCGGCACCGCTGATTTTGGTGTCGTGCCTATCGAAAATTCATCGGAAGGGGCGATCAACCGTACCCTAGATCTGCTCTTGCAAACCAGCCTGGCCATCAGTGGTGAACTGGCGATACCAGTCCAGCACAGCCTGATGACCAAGTCTGGCAATATGGAAGGCATTAGCCGCATCTGCGCCCATTCGCAGGCACTGGCGCAGTGTCAGGCCTGGTTGAACCAGCATTACCCGCATGTGGAAAGACACGCAGTTGCTTCCAATGCAGAAGCGGCACGCATGGCCAGCGGTGATTTTACCGTTGCCGCCATTGCCAGCGAAATTGCCGGTCACCAGTACAACCTGGGCATTGTCTCTGCGCATATCCAGGACGATCCGCATAACCGTACCCGTTTTGCTGTCATTGGCCGCCTGCAGACCACGCCCAGCGGCAAAGACCAGACTTCCATCGTGCTGGCTACACCAAACAAAGCCGGTGCTGTCTACAACCTGCTGGCACCGCTGGAAAAACACGGCGTCTCCATGACCCGCTTTGAGTCACGTCCTGCACGTACCGGCAATTGGGAATATTATTTCTATGTCGACGTAGAAGGCCATGTCATGGATGGCAAGGTGGCCGCCGCCATGGCCGAGCTGAATGACAAGGCAGCCTTCTTCAAGGTGCTGGGCTCTTACCCTTGCACCTTGTGAGATCGTGATGCAAAAAGCTTTTCAACGCATCGCCATTTTTGGTGTAGGTTTGATCGGTGGTTCGTTTGCCCTGGCCTTGAAAAAGGCGGGGGCAGTGGAGCATATAGTCGGCGTAGGGCGCAGCCAGGCTTCGCTGGAAAAAGCGCAGCAACTGGGTATCATTGATGACATTGCGGCCAATGCTGAACAGGCATTGCGCAATTGTGACCTGGTCTTGATTGCCGCACCGGTAGCACAAACCGGCGCGATATTGACTGCGATTTACCCGCACCTGCAAGCGGGCACCATAGTGACGGACGCTGGCAGCACCAAGGCCGACGTCGTGGCAGCCGCACGCGCCAGCCTGGGTGAAAAGATTGCGCAATTTGTACCGGCCCACCCCATTGCCGGGCGTGAGTTGAACGGGCCAGAAGCTGCACTGGTGGATTTGTATGTCGGTAAAAAAGCCGTCATCACCCGTCTGCCAGAAAACACGGATGCCGATGTGGCAAGAGTAGCCTGGGCCTGGCAGCAGTGCGGTGCCATCATCCATCATCTGGAGCCTGCGGCGCATGATGCCGTGTTTGCCGCCGTCAGTCATTTGCCGCATTTGCTGGCCTATGCACTGGTGGATGATATTGCCCGCAAGCCGCATGCCGATACCTTGTTCCAGTATGCGGCCAGTGGTTTCAGGGACTTTACCCGCATCGCCGGTTCATCGCCGGAAATGTGGCGCGACATCAGCCTGGCGAACCGTGCCGCGATGTTGCAGGAACTGGATTCTTATACCGCCAGACTGTCCATCCTGCGCCAGCACCTGGTGGAAGCAGACAGTGCCGGTATCGAAGGAATTTACGCCAATGCCCAGCGTGCGCGGCATAACTGGATAAGTGCCATCGAGGCAGCCGAGAAACAGCAACGTGAAGGTGGGGATTGATCACGCTATTGGCGTTTCTTTAACCCACGCTAACCCACGCTAACCCACGCTAAACCATGCTAACCCACGCTAAACCATGCTTGAAGCGTGAGCCTTCAAGCTTCAACGTTCAGATCAGAATTGAAAACAAAACCATGACACAAGCAAGCAAACATTATCCGAACCACATCGATCTGCAACCTGTCATGCAGGTGCAGGGCACAGTCAAATTGCCGGGTTCAAAAAGCATTTCCAACCGTACGCTGTTGCTGGCGGCACTGGCCGAAGGCAAGACCCAGATACTGGAGTTGCTGGCATCGGATGACACCCTGGTCATGCTGAACGCGCTGAACCAGCTCGGCGTGCATTGGGAGCAGGATGGTGATACGCAAAATTACACGGTGCAGGGCGTCAAAGGGCAGTTCCCCAGGCATCAGGCTGATTTATTCATGGGCAACGCCGGTACTGCCATACGTCCGCTGGTCGGCGCTTTGGCGGTCTTGGGTGGCGATTACACCATCCATGGCGTGCACCGTATGCACGAACGCCCGATTGGTGACCTGGTCGATGCGCTGAACCATGCCGGTGCGCAAATTGAATATACCGGCAACCCGGGTTACCCGCCTTTGCACATACGCCGTGGCCATATCCATGCCCAGCGCCTACAGGTCAAGGGTAATGTCTCCAGCCAGTTTTTGACGGCACTGCTGATGGCCGCACCGCTGATGGCGCGTGAACATGATGTGACGATAGAAGTCGTCGGCGAGCTGATTTCCAAGCCTTATATAGAAATCACCTTGAACCTCATGCAAAAATTTGGTGTGACGGTAGAGCGTGATGGCTGGCAGGCTTTTACAGTAAAGATGGGCCAGCACTATGTGTCGCCTGGCGTCATCCATGTGGAAGGCGATGCATCCTCTGCATCTTATTTCCTGGCTGCGGGTGCGATTGCGGGCGGACCCATCCGGGTTGAAGGTGTCGGCAAGGCAAGCATACAGGGCGACGTACGCTTTGCCGAAGCACTGGAAAAAATGGGCGCGACCATCACCCGTGGCGATAACTGGATAGAAGCCAGTTCAAACGGCGGCTTGCAAGCCATCGACATGGACTTTAACCATATCCCCGATGCCGCCATGACGATTGCCGTGGCTGCCTTGTACGCCAATGGCACCACGACCTTGCGCAATATCGCCAGCTGGCGCGTCAAGGAAACGGACCGCCTGTCCGCCATGGCAACCGAATTACGCAAGCTGGGCGCAACAGTGGAAGAGGGGGCTGATTATATGAAGGTCACGCCACCAGCACAGATTTTGCCGGCGACGATAGATACCTATGACGATCATCGCATGGCAATGTGTTTCTCTTTGGCAAGTTTGGATGGTCATGCCCGCCGTGGTGCTACTATGCGCATCAACGATCCAAAATGCGTGGCAAAGACCTTCCCTGATTATTTCGAGGTGTTTGCCAAGATTAATCACAAAGATTTATTTTAATTTGTTTGATCTTGTTTGATTTTGTTTTATAAGGCTTTTTTGCATTTATGACTACGCGTAGTCCTGTTATCACTATTGATGGTCCCACCGCCTCGGGCAAGGGCACGGTGGCGCACAGGGTGGCCAAACACCTGGGGTTTCATTACCTTGATTCCGGTGCCCTGTACCGCCTGACCGCTTTAATGGCTGACCGTCAGGGCATCGCCCTGGATGATGAAGCTGCCATTGCTTTAATGGCAAGAACTTTGCCCTGCCGCTTCGTGCACGGCCATGTTTTTCTGGAAGATGATGATGTCACCGATGCCGTCAGGGCAGAAGAAGTCGGCGTCGCCGCCTCGCGTATTGCGGTTTTACCAGCAGTGCGTCAGGCCCTGGTTGATTTGCAGGTGGCTTTTCGCTATACACCCGGCCTGGTGGCGGATGGACGCGATATGGGAACCGTCATCTTCCCTGATGCCAGCTTGAAAGTTTTCTTGACAGCAAGTGCTGAGGCGCGCGCAAGCCGTCGATATAAGCAATTGATTGAAAAGGGAATTTCTGCTAATATGGAAAACTTGGTAAAAGATTTGATGGAACGTGATGCAAGGGATAGTGCCCGTGCAACAGCGCCACTCAAGCCTGCGCCAGACGCGATCATCCTGGATACTTCTGAATTAACTGCTGAAGAAGCGGTCAATAAAGTGCTGGTCTGGTATGCGCAAGCACAGAAAAGCATAGTTTCTTAATCCTCCCGCTCAATGTGTTGCAATAAGTGCCTTTGATAACGCAAGGTTGTCAAAGGGATGTTTAACCTAACCCGGTAAACAGTGCCTTTGTTCTGTTCCGGCTAACTCGTAAATACTATGTCTACTGTTTTCATGTCCCAAGATTTCGCAACCGGTGCAGATAGCTTCGCAGCTTTGTTCGAAGAATCCCTGTCACGCCAGGATATGCGTTCCGGTGAAGTGATTTCTGCTGAAGTCGTCCGTATCGACCACAACTTCGTGATCGTTAACGCTGGCTTGAAGTCTGAAGCCTTTATCCCTGTTGAAGAATTCAAAAACGACCAGGGTGACCTGGAAGTTAATATCGGCGATTTCGTTTCCGTAGCGATTGATTCGCTGGAAAACGGTTTCGGCGACACTATTTTATCCCGTGACAAAGCTAAACGTCTGGCTTCCTGGCTCGCGCTGGAAAAAGCGCTGGAGTCTGGCGAGATCGTTACTGGTACAGTAAATGGCAAAGTCAAAGGTGGTCTGACTGTTCTGACGAACGGCATCCGCGCTTTCCTGCCAGGTTCTTTGGTTGATACACGCCCAGTTAAGGATACAACTCCTTACGAAGGCAAAACCATGGAATTCAAAGTCATCAAGCTCGACCGCAAACGTAACAACGTTGTGCTGTCCCGCCGCGCTGTTGTTGAAGCGTCCATGGGCGAAGAGCGTCAAAAACTGATGGAAACCCTGAAAGAAGGCACAGTGGTTACTGGTGTTGTTAAAAACATCACCGACTACGGCGCGTTCGTTGATCTGGGCGGCATCGATGGCCTGTTGCACATCACCGATCTGGCATGGCGTCGTGTACGTCACCCTTCCGAGGTGTTGACAGTTGGTCAGGAAATCACTGCAAAAGTATTGAAATTCGACCAAGAGAAAAACCGTGTATCCCTGGGTGTAAAACAATTGGGCGACGACCCATGGACAGGTTTGTCACGTCGTTACCCAGCGAACACACGTCTGTTCGGTAAAGTAACCAACCTGACCGACTACGGCGCGTTCGTTGAAGTCGAGCAAGGTATCGAAGGCCTGGTTCACGTTTCCGAAATGGACTGGACTAACAAAAACGTTGCACCAAACAAAGTTGTTCAATTGGGCGACGAAGTTGAAGTCATGGTTCTGGAAATCGACGAAGAACGTCGTCGTATCAGCCTGGGCATGAAACAGTGCAAAGCCAATCCTTGGGATGATTTCGCGATCAACCACAAGAAAGGTGACAAAGTTCGCGGCGCGATCAAGTCCATCACTGACTTCGGCGTATTTATCGGTTTGTCTGGCAATATCGACGGTTTGGTACATTTGTCTGATCTGTCCTGGAACGAAACCGGCGAAGAAGCCGTACGTCGCTTCAAGAAAGGTGACGAACTGGAAGCCATCGTTCTGGCTATTGATGTTGAGCGTGAGCGCGTTTCCCTGGGCGTCAAGCAACTGGAAGGCGATCCATTCAACAACTACTGCGCAATGAATGACAAAGGTGCAGTGGTCATTGGTACAGTTAAATCCGTTGAAGCCAAAGGCGCAGTCATCCAGTTGGCAGACGACGTAGAAGGCTACTTGCGTGCATCCGAAATCTCCCGCGACCGCGTGGAAGATGCTGGTACACACCTGAAAGTCGGCGACAGCGTTGAAGCCCTGGTATTGAACATTGACCGCAAAGCACGTGGTATCCAATTGTCTATCAAAGCTAAAGATAGCGTTGAAACACAAGAAGCCATGCAAAAAATGTCCACTACTGATTCCAACGCAGCATCCGGCACAACCAGCCTGGGCGCTTTGTTGAAAGCCAAGCTCGACAATAAAAACTAAGCTTAAGTCATAAGGTTTTATTCGTATGACTAAGTCGGAGCTGATAGCTCGTCTGGCAGAGCGATATCCGCAACTGGTAGCAAAGGATGTGGATATCGCTGTTAAAACCATACTCGACGCCATGTCGGATGCCCTCGCAACCGGGCAGCGCATAGAGATTCGTGGTTTTGGCAGCTTTGCTCTGAACAGTCGTCCACCACGCATAGGCCGTAATCCCAAATCGGGTGACAAGGTGATGGTGCCTGAAAAACGGGTGCCACACTTTAAACCAGGCAAGGAATTGCGCGAGCGTGTGGATGCCATGGTCGGGCAGCCTATACACGATGACTGAACTCTCTTGAGTTCGGGTATTGAGTTTGGATTATCGGGCTTCGCAAGCGATGTAAAAATAAAAACGGCATATCGGTACTCCGATATGCCGTTTTTTTTCAGTACAATGCACTTTTATCAAATGATGACTACCGGGACAGCCCCACCATGCCAGTGTGGCAGTGGCATAATGGGCAGATGGAGCAAGGCTGGCGCAACTGTGCGTAAATCAGCCTGATAGCCGGGTTTTGTTCCTGTTTATCTTCAAGGATGCATACATGAAATATATCTCCAGGTTTCTCACGGCGGTGCTGTTTGTCTTTTTCTTTGGCTTTGCCCTGAAAAATGATCAGATTGTCACCCTGCAATACTTCTTTGGTTACCAGCAATCGGCACCGCTGGTCATCATGCTGCTGATTTTCTTTGTTGCCGGCGCTACGCTGGGCGCGTTGGCGATGGTACCCATGGTGTTTCGTCATCGCCGGGATTTGTCTAAACACAAGAAAACCCTGGCTGAAATTGAAAAAGAGCGTGAAGCTGCGCAAAGGGCAAGCACACAGGCACCGCCAGCTGATAGCATTCGCAATACCTGAAACACGCGCCGCTGAGGCAGCGCACCTGCGGGCGGCTTGAAATACATGTACAAGAGACATACCGACCGCAGCAAGCAATAAGTAGCTTACCCAGTCTTAGTGCCTGGCCTGTTCAACAAGAAAAAATACATATGGAATTTGAAATTTGGTGGTTGCTGGGTATACCCCTGTTTTTTACACTGGGCTGGGTCGCAGCTCGTATCGATATCCGGCAACTGATCTCGGAATCGCGCAGTCTGCCGCGTGGCTATTTCAAGGGCTTGAACTTCCTTCTGAATGATCAGCCGGACAAGGCAATTGACGCCTTCATTGATATCGTCAGGCTCGATCCTGAAGCCGTGGACCTGCATTTTGCCCTTGGCAATCTGTTCCGCCGTCGTGGCGAAACCGAGCGTGCCATTCGTGTCCACCAAAACCTGCTGGCCAGGCCAGATCTGCCGAACGAGCAAAAGATCCAGGCAATGTATGAACTGGGGCAGGATTACCTGAAAGCAGGTTTGCTGGACAGGGCCGAAGAAACCTACAACCAGCTCGTGAATGGCCCGTTTGAAGCACAGGCCAGGCGGGCGCTGCTGGAAATCTACCAGCGCGAAAAAGAATGGGCGCGTGCGATTGAAGCGGCGAATGCCTTGCAGGAATGTGGCGCCGGTGGACGGCAAAAAGAAGTCGCCCAGTTCTATTGCGAAATCGCCCAGGATGAACTGGTGCACACCAATGCCGATGCGGCACTGGCCATGCTGGACCGGGCGCTGGCTACTGATCGTCATAATGTCCGTGCGATTATCCTGATGGGCGATGTGTTCCTGGCCAATGGTGATGTGGAAAGAGCCGTCCTGACCTGGCGTCGGGTTGAACAGCAAAGCGTGCCGCATGTCGCCCTGGTAGCCCAACGTTTGATGGATGGGTATCGTAAGCTTGAGCGGCCACAAGAAGGTTTGAACCTGTTGAAAAATTACCTGGCCGAAGCGCCATCGATAGATTTGCTGGAAGTCGTCTTCAAGGCCACCCAGGAACTGGAAGGCATCGATGCAGTTCATTTGTTGGTCAGCGATGAATTGCGTCGCACTCCGACCTTGCTGGGCCTGGATAAATTGCTCGATGCGCGCCTGATGTCAGCGCCGCCAGAAGTGCGCCCTGAACTGGCCGTGGTTAAAAACCTGGTCCATGGTTATGCGCAGAAACTGGCACGTTACCAGTGTTCGCATTGCGGTTTCAAGGCAAGGCAGTTTTACTGGCATTGCCCGGGTTGCAGTAAATGGGAAACCTATCCGCCACGTCGGACGGAAGAATTGAACGTAATGAATTAATGAAGCCCTGCATCTGAGCTAAGCATGGTCAGATTTTTTGGTGATGCGCACCATGCAGAAGCAGGGATGTACTGTGAAAAATCTTGAATAAGTGCTGTGATCTGAATCTGTTGGATGGTCAAATAATCAGATAAGCAGCGTGACTTATTTTTATATGGTGATCAAAAAATGAAAATCACAATTATTGGTACAGGTTATGTCGGCCTGGTCACAGGTGCTTGCCTGGCTGAATTAGGGAACGACGTATTTTGCCTGGATGTTGACCAGCGCAAGATTGATATCCTCAACCACGGTGGCATCCCTATTCATGAGCCAGGTCTGGAAGAAATCGTGGCACGCAATCGTGCTGCTGGCCGCATACAGTTTTCTACCGATGTAGAAGCCAGCGTCAAGCATGGCGACGTGCAATTCATCGCCGTGGGTACCCCGCCGGATGAAGACGGTTCTGCCGATCTGCAATATGTGGTGGCTGCGGCAAAAAACATCGGTAAATACATGACTGGCTTCAAGGTCGTCGTCGATAAATCTACCGTGCCGGTGGGCACGGCTGATCGCGTGAGTGCTGCTATTTCTGCAGAATTGGCAACACGTTCTGTGGCGGCAGAATTCTCTGTGGTATCGAATCCCGAATTTTTGAAAGAAGGCGCAGCGGTCGAAGACTTCATGCGCCCTGACCGTATCGTCATCGGTTGCGACCAGACACCGCAGGGTGAAAAGGCACGCAGCCAGATGAAAAAACTGTATGCACCTTTCAACCGCAATCATGAACGTACTTACTGGATGGATGTGCGTTCGGCCGAGTTCACCAAATACGCAGCAAATGCCATGCTGGCGACCCGTATCTCCTTCATGAATGAGCTGGCCAACCTGGCTGACCATGTTGGTGCCGATATCGAAGCAGTGCGCCACGGTATAGGTTCTGACCCGCGCATAGGCCACAGCTTTTTGTATGCCGGTTGCGGTTATGGCGGTTCCTGCTTCCCTAAAGATGTACAGGCGCTGGAACGCACGGCACAAGACTATGGCTTGAACCTGTTGATCCTGCAGGCAGTGGAAGCCGTCAATGCGCGTCAGAAGCAAGTGCTGGGCAACAAGATACAGCAACGCTTTGGCGACAATCTGAGTGGTCGTCATTTCGCCATCTGGGGCCTGGCATTCAAACCGAATACGGATGACATGCGCGCCGCTTCTTCGCGTGTGCTGCTGGGCGAATTATTGCGTCAGGGCGCGACCGTGGCGGTGTATGACCCGGTCTCCATGCAGGAAGCCAAGCGTGTGCTGGAACTGGATTTCTATGATGCGCCAGAATTACTGGCCTCGATACGCTATGCTGCCAACCCCATGGATGCCCTGGTGGATGCCGATGCGCTGGCCATCGTCACTGAATGGAAGGCCTTCCGTAGCCCTGACTTTGATGAAGTCAAGGCACGCCTGAAACAGCCGGTGATTTTTGACGGTCGCAACCTGTTTGAACCAACTGTCATGACCGAGCTGGGGATCGAATACCATGGCATAGGTCGGTCTGTGCTGACCCGCACTGACCAGTAAATACGCCTGCAGAACAAGGCAAAGCTAAGGACATAGGCAATAGCGAGGATAAACAAGACAATGAATAAAAAAATCCTGGTGGCTGGCGACGTGATGCTGGACCGCTACTGGTTTGGTGAAGTCAACCGTATTTCGCCAGAAGCACCAGTCCCCATCGTGCGTGTGGAAAAACGTGAAGAACGTCTGGGCGGTGCCGCCAATGTGGCACGCAATGCCGTGGCTCTGGGCGCGCAGGCAGCCCTGATGGGCATCGTTGGTGACGACGATGCCGGTAACAGCGTTGAAAGCCTGTTGGAAGCGTCAGGCATACAGGGGTACCTGATCCGCGACCCACAGATTTCCACCATCATCAAACTGCGGGTGATAGGCCGTCAGCAGCAATTGCTGCGCATTGATTTTGAAGAACGCCCAACTGAACCAGTATTGCGTGACAAGCTGAATCGCTTTAATTCACTGCTGGCGGGTTTTGATGTGATTGTCTTGTCTGATTATGCCAAGGGCAGCCTGGTGAATGTCAGCGCCATGATAGAAGCGGCCACCGCTGCTGGCAAACTGGTGCTGGTTGACCCCAAGGGTAGTGATTTCCATCGCTATGCCGGTGCCAGCCTGCTGACCCCCAACAAGTCAGAACTCAGACAGATCATCGGCGACTGGAACAGTGAAGAAGAATTGACCACCAAGGCACAGCAACTGCGCCGGGATTTGCGTCTGCAGGGTTTGCTGCTGACCCGCTCTGAAGAAGGAATGACCCTGTTCACCGAAGAAAGAATCTCTCACGTACCTGCCATGGCAAGGGAAGTGTTTGATGTGTCCGGCGCTGGTGATACCGTCATCGCCACCATGGCCGTGATGCTGGCAAATGGCATGTCCATGCAAGATGCGGTAGCGATTGCCAACCGTGCTGGTGGTATCGTGGTAGGCAAGCTGGGTACAGCAACTGTGACCAAGGAAGAGCTGTTCGCTGCTACGGCAATATAAGCAAAGCTTTTTTCTAAAAAGGACGGACTGATCAAATCGGCCCGTCCTTTTATTTTTGTGCAAATTTTACTTTATTGCGCCAAAACGAAAACTCGACGCCACCACGCCACCAAACATATTCTCTTCATGATAGACGCAGACCCCAGCTTCGTTCTGTGCCGCACCGACCGCCACCATCAGTGGCAATAAATGATCTTCCCTGGGATGGGCGATACGTGCCGCTGGTGCCTTCGACCAGTTGATCAGGTGTTCCACCCGCTCTGCCGGGGTGGATTCCAACAGGGTCTGTTGCAGCCAGTGATCAAACTGGGAAGAGGGTTCTTTTGCCTGTGGGCCAAAATACCTGAGATTGTGATAGCTGAGCCCGCTGCCTATGATCAGCACGCCTTCATCCCGCAAAGGTGCCAGCGCACGACCCAGTGCCAGATGTTGTTCCGGGTCCAGCCCGGTTTTCAGCGATACCTGGACTACCGGCATCTGAGCTTCTGGATACATCACTGCCAGTGGCGCAAAAGTGCCGTGATCAAAGCCGCGTTTGGCATCCGCCTGTGTCGGCAGACCTGCCGCCGTGAGCAAGTCCATAAGCTGTTCTGCCAATACCGGCGAGCCAGGGGCAGGGTAGCTGACCTTGTAAGTATGGGCCGGGAAACCGCCATAGTCATACACCATCGGTGGTTGTGGATTGCTCATGACGTGGAAAGCAGTTTCTTCCCAATGTGCCGATATCATCAGCAAGGCTTTTGGCACTTGCGGCAACTGGCGTGGAATATCGACCAGAGAAGCTTCCAGGATGTGCATGCGGGCGCGCAAGTCATCCATATACGGCCAGGGACCACCGCCGTGAGAAATAAAATAAGTAGGTAAACGCATGTTTGAAAATTCCTTGGTTCTGCAACGACGACTTCAGTGCGTGAGGATAAAGAACTGATTCGACATAAAAAGTGTGCCCATACTTAAGATCATAATGTTTCCCAATTGGGAAATCGATAGTGGTAAAGTCATTGAATCATTGCCAAATTTGGAAACATTGGCTGGAAGTAATAGTTGAAAGCAATAGTTGGAGGCAAAAGATGGAAGCAACATTTGGAAGTAATACATGGATGAACTAGAACTCAATGGCATCAGGGTCTTTCGCGAAATCATCGAGTCTGGCAGCTTCACCGCCGCCGCTGACAGGTTGGGTATGGCTGCGCCCATGGTCAGCAAGCACGTCGCCAGGCTCGAACGTAAACTGGGGGCCAGGTTATTGAACCGCACTAGCCGCAGCATGAGCCTGACCGAAGCCGGCAAGACCTTCTTTGAACAAGGGCGGCAGGCGCTGGATATCCTGGATGCTGCCGTCGCTGCCGTCGCGCAAGAAAGTGGGCCGCCGCGTGGTGAATTGAAAATCAGTGCCCCGGTCTGGTGTGCCACCGCCAGTTTTGCCAGTCTGCTGACAGAATTCCGTCGGCGCTATCCAGAAATACGACTGGATCTGCACCTGGATAATCACATGGTGGACCTGGTTGCTGCCGGCTTTGATCTGGGCTTGCGTGCCACAGCCGAACCATCGCCCACCCTGATTGCAAGACGCCTTTGCAGCGTGCCTTTTTATCTGGTCGCTACACCTGTCTATCTGCGCAGTTTGAAGGCGGCGACCGATACGGCAGAGCCCTTGTCGGTTGCCACGATTTTTCCCAACTATGTGCAGTTGGAACGCCTGAAATTCCCTGCAACGGCAGATGCCGTGTCTTTCAAGCTGGATGCGGTCATGAAGTCGAGTGACACCACGCTTAGCTACCACTGCGTGCTGGCCGGCATGGGTGCAGCTTTTTTGCCAGCCTGGCTGGTGGCTGACGATCTTGCATCTGGACGCCTGGTCCAGGTCAGTAATCATGGCCCCGGTTTTTCCGGTCATTTGTTCGCTGTGTATGCCAGCCGACGCCAGATGCCGCCCAAGCTGCGCTGCTTTATTGATTTTCTGATTGAAAAGCTGGGCGATCAGTCACAGGCTTGATCTGGGATAGCAAAATAAATCCCTGCATTAGTAATATTCTTCAAAGAAATCTGTGAAATACTTGTCAACGACTTGCTGGCTGCGCCGTTGATAGACCTGCAGGGAAGGAATTCAATCCGGACTATGCGTCTGAATAAAAACAGTTGTTCAATCAATGTTTGTTCCATTTAAGAGGGAGTATTCGCATGTTTAAGAAATTGATGTTTGCTATGCTGGCTTTGTTGGCCGCTTCGGGTTTTGCATTTGCTGACGTGGATGTCAACAAAGGTGATCAGGCTGCACTGGATGGTATCAAAGGCATAGGGCCTGCCAAATCCAAAGCGATTATCGAAGAGCGTACAAAAAACGGTAGCTTCAAGGATTGGTCTGACTTTGAAAAACGCGTCAAAGGCATAGGCGAAAAGAATTCCACCAAATTGTCGGAAGCAGGTTTGACTGTCAACGGCCAGGCGAAAGCTGGTGCTGCTGCCAAACCAGCAGCCAGCGCAGAGAAAGCGTCCAAGCCAGCCAAAGCTGACAAGGCTTCTGCATCCGCCTCGGCGTCTGCACCTGCTGCCTCTGCACCAACACCGTCAGCATCGGCATCAGCCAAAGCATCGGCCAGTGCCAAGGAAACCAAGAAATAAGTGATTGTGCGGACTACCTGTCCGTATCTTGATCAGGTAGTCGACCCCAAAAACCTCTGATGACGAATCAGAGGTTTTTTCTTTGCTTATTTGCTTATTTAAATTCTGTATAAGCTACCCGCAATTTTGTCCAGCCCATGGAGGTACCTGATTTTCATAGGGGAATCAGGTTGTCGGCCAGTTTTTGCAGCCAGTGCTGGTGGTGCTGTCCCTGGATTGACTGGCTTATACGGCAAGCATCTATAGGTAACTGGGATTAGAATAAGCGTTTGATTCTTTATAGCAGCTCACTATGTCTTATTTGACCATCGAAGATACTATTGGCAATACCCCGCTTGTCATGTTGCAGAGAATACCCGGTGCTGAAAACCAGCGTCGCAACAATGTCATCCTGGGTAAACTGGAAGGGAATAACCCAGCCGGTTCCGTCAAGGACAGACCAGCACTATCGATGATCAAGCGGGCAGAAGAACGTGGCCGCATCAAGCCAGGCGATACCCTGATTGAAGCAACCAGTGGCAATACCGGGATTGCGCTGGCCATGGCAGCTGCCATGCGTGGTTACAAGATGGTCTTGCTGATGCCGGAAAATCTGAGCATAGAACGCCGCCAAAGTATGGCCGCCTATGGGGCGCAAATTATCCTGACACCCAAGACTGGCGGTATGGAATATGCACGCGACTTGGCCGAGCAAATGCAAATTGAAGGCCGGGGCGTGATCCTCGACCAGTTTGCCAATCCCGATAATCCACTGGCCCACTATGAAACCACAGGGCCGGAAATCTGGCGTGATACCAAGGGACAGGTGACCCACTTCGTCAGCGCCATGGGTACCACCGGTACCATCATGGGCGTGTCTGCCTACCTGAAAGAGCAAAACCCGCAGATACAGATTGTGGGCGCGCAGCCTGAAGAAGGCTCGCAGATTCCCGGTATACGCAAATGGCCAGAAGCGTATATGCCCAAGATTTTTGACAAGGCCAGGGTTGACCAGGTGGAGTCTGTCAGTCAGTCAGATGCAGAACACATGGCGCGTCGCATGGCGATTGAAGAAGGTATTTTTTGTGGTATTTCTGCCGCAGGGGCCTGCGAAATTGCTCTGAGAATTGCACAGAATGTAGAAAATGCCACGATCGTTTTTGTGGTGTGTGACCGTGGTGACCGTTACCTGTCTACAGGCGTGTTCCCGGCCTGATGGCGGGATTGATGCAGTGGCGCGCGTCAGTGCACGCTGTTTTGATGTTTCACAAGCCTGTCATAAAGCTGTGGTATTACTATAGTCAGCCAAGTCAGTTCAATAGGACTTAGAACCTATTCATAATTGAGTGCGGCGACAGCGCTTTGAATAAACATACCTAGACCGCAAGCAGACATGCGTCTGTTTGCGCATGCCAGGCATGCAAATAAAAAAATACCGAAATCGCACTTGTGGAGCGCTTTCGGTATTTTTCAATATGCAATAGCCGTTGATTTAAAGCTTTAAACCAAGCAACTACCAAATCAAAACAAAATTATGCTGCGTCTTTTGGTTTGAATTGTTTGTCGCTGATACGGAATTTCGCACGACGGTCGCCCATCAATTCACGCAATTCCTTGATGCTGACATCGCTGATTTCATGCATGCGGATCAGCAGTGATGCGCCAACCGGCAGGCGACGATGCCTGATTTTACTGATTACTGGTGGTGCAACTTCTAATGCCCGTGAAAGTGCAGCATCATTTTTCAAATGCAATTGCTTGATCAGAGTATCCAACAGATTGTTTGGATCATAGTCGATTTCATCGGATTCAAGCTGGGTCAGATTTGCCATAATTACCTCGCTGTTTAGTTTATTGACGCCGAAATAGTTGCTTCAATAAAAAATTAATCAAACGGTAATATTGTATCTTTAAAATAGAATTTGCTTATCAGAAAAATAGCAAACCATTGTTAAATCTCTTGACACATTGCCTTATTCATACGTAAATGTATCAACTAGATAACATTACTCTAGTTTAAAACATACCGATTAGCAATGTTTATTAAGAAAATTAATTCACAAAAACAATATTACTTTTTAACCTCTCTTCTTTAAACATACAGCAAAACCTGATTTATCTTCTGTTAAATATCGTTAAGTCTCTTATTTTCCTCTGGCCGCAGCAATCACTCGACCGAGGTCGAACACCGACATCGCGTAAAAGTAGCTACGGTTGTAGCGGGTGATTGCATAGAAGTTCTCTGTTCCCAACCAGTACTCTGTGGCATCAGTGCCATTTTGCAAGTCAATCAAGCCGTACAATACGTCGGGGGGAGCGTCGCTGCTGGCGGTGCTGACCAGGGTTTTTAAGTCCTGCAACTGAAAACTGGCAGCCAAACCTTTCCCTATAGCATGGGAAAGTGCCTCTGATTTGTCGTGACTCAGGAGCGTGGCCGGAAATGCCACCGGTAAATTTTTCTTCCAGCCATGTTCTGCCAGGTAATGGGCAACGCTGCCTATGGCATCGACCGGTGAATCGGTCAGATTGATCTTGCCATCACCATCAAAGTCCACTGCATACTTCCTGATGCTGCCAGGCATGAATTGCGGCCAGCCTATGGCACCCGCATAGGAGCCTTTAAACACGAAGGGATCGAGCGTGGATTCGCGCGCCATCAGCAACATATTTTCCAGTTCAGACTGGAAGAACTGCATGCGGGCCTCACGTGTCGGTGTATCGGGATAATCAAAGGCCAGCGTCGTCAGTGCATCCATGACACGGAAACTGCCGGTCTGTTTGCCAAAGATAGTTTCTACACCGATGATACCCACGATGATTTCTGCCGGCACGCCATATTGCTGTTCGGCGCGCGCCAGGTCATCGGCATATTTGTCCCAGAAGGCAACGCCAGCTTCAATCCGGTAAGGTTCAACAAAACGCGCGCGGTAGGCTTTCCAGTTTTTCGGGCGGCCTGGTGGTGCCGGGCGCATCAATTGCCGGGTCTGTTCCACATAACGCACCTGCTTGAAGGTGGCGACCAAATCAGCCTCAACAAAGCCATGCCTGCTGACCATTTTGCTGATGAAGGCAGAGACTTCTTTCCACTGGTCAAAATGCACATCGTCTTTCTTGATGGTCGCATTTTTGCTGGACGGATTGTCACTGGTAGCGGACGCATTGTTTGCCGTGTTGACTTTCCTGGGTTTTTTTGTTGCCGTGGCCTGCGCATGTGGAGCCAGAAGCAGGGTACTGACTATCAGCGTCAACAAGCGGCCTGCAATAGAAGAATAAGAATAGTTCAAAATTCGGTATCGAAAATTAGCGGCATTCAGCCAGCAAAGTTTTTAAACGCCGGACCACCAGGGTTTCCGGCTCAGAGATTTTACCGTAGCGAGTAGCCGCATACAGCAATAAAAAGCGTTCCACGCTTGCCACTTCAATGGCAGGCAATACAGTCCGCAAGCGTTGCAGATAGGCTTGCGGGCCTTCGTGCATTTCTCGTGCTGCGGTTTTTTTTGCCATTTTGCGACAGAAAGAAAAGTATACCTTATCAAGTGCACTTGTACGCTGCTGGTTACGCATCAAAGGCAGCGCCATTAGGCCTATGACCAGGCTGGCTGCAATAAAAAACAGCAGGGTGATCTGGGCCCAGTCCACATCCAGAAAACCCAGCGAATTCAGCAAGTTTCTTTGCGAGCCCTGATTGTAGTTCAGCACCCACTGGTTCCAGGAATTATTGATGGCATCCCATTGCATGCGTGCCACATTCAAGAGTGAGATGCCGGTTGGCCCCAGATTCACCAGCCCGGCCAAGCCACGACGTGGTACGGCATAATTCAGTGATTGCATCACGCGTTCTGGCGCTACTGCCGCAGTGGGGTCAACCCGCACCCAGCCCTGGCCTTCGAGCCAGACTTCAGCCCAGGCATGGGCGTCAGATTGCCTGATTTCAAAGTAATCATCGACTGTATTCATGGCACCGCCCTGATAGCCGGTGACAACCCGTGCCGGTATCCTGGCTGCGCGCATCAGTATCACAAAGGCGCTGGAATAATGTTCACAAAATCCTGCCTTGGTATCAAACAGGAATTCATCCACGCTGTGCAGACCCAGGCGGGACGGTTCCAGCGTATAAGAAAATGCCTCGCGCCGGAAGTGGTTCAGCACTGCGCCTATCAATTGCCGATTATCCTGATAGGTGGCACGCAGCTTGTTGGCAAAAGCCATGGTACGCGGGTTATAGCCTACCGGCAGGTCCAGGGCTGCAAGCAGGGTATTCTGGTCCGCATTGGTTTCCAGCTTGTAGACCGGGTAGGACTCAACTTCATAGCGCAGTCTTTGGCTGATGTTACGCGCATTGCGTATTTCCATTCGTGCATTCACCAGGCTGCTGGTGATGGGCGCACCTTCTATTTGCGGTTGACCCGCGGCCACATCGAGGGCAAACATCCAGTTTTGGCCATTGGGTTCGAGGATGATTTCCTGGCGTATCTTGTTGCCGCTGAAGACCACGTGGTGTTTGGAAACCGGCCCGGCTCTTTCGTCCTGCGACCAGGTGCGACCATCAAAATCAGTCATGACCACGCCGCGCCAGTAAAGCAGGGATTTTTGCGGCACCGCTTGATTGAACCGGACCCGGAAAGCAATATCTTCCGACAGCACCAGTTCACTGATATTACCGGGTGCCATGGAACCCGACAGGCCGGTGCGCCCGCTTTGCGCATCCCCTGGCAAACCCCATAATGGACCCTGTATGCGCGGGAACAGCAGGAAGGCGATAATCGTTACCGGTATCGCCAATCCCAGAATACTGGCACCGAGTTTCAACCTTTGTTTCAAAGGTGGTACTACGCCAGTGTAATGAAAAGACAGTTGCGCCGTCAGCAATAAGCATAGCGCCAGCATGGTGATCAGGGCCGTACCTATGGTTTGCTGATAGAAAAAACTGGTCAGCAACAAAAAGAAACCCAGGAAAATCACCACGAACAAATCACGCTTGGCATGCATTTCCAGCAGCTTGCAAGTCAGCAGCAAGACCAGCATGGTCACGCCGGCTTCGCGTCCGAAGAAGGTTTTATGCGTAAGAAAAACGCCGCCCATCATGAGCAGGGCAATGGGCAGCAACAGCAATGCTGGCGGCAGCCGTTTGCCATTCAGTGTCAGCCAGCCGCGCCAGGTCAGCAACAGGGCAGAAGCCGCGCTGACCCACCATGTGATATGTGCTGTATGTGGCAACAGCACGCAAACGCAGGCAAAGATCAGCAGCAGCGTGTCGGATTTGTCACGCGAGAGAATCGGATGAAACTGCGTTGGACGAAACCGCGTTGGATTAAACCCCGTTGGACGAAGCCGCAGAGATGGCATGATCTTCATAAGTCATACAGCGCCAGCGCGCGCAGACAGGTTTCGCAGTGTTCCGGGCCCTGCGCCGGGGGTAGGTCAGTCTGGCCCAGGCGAAATCCAAACATCAGGCCATGCTGATCAGCTTCCAGCACCCAACTGGTCATGCGTGACAGTTTCAATTCGGTATCCATATGGGTGGGCAAGGCAGAGAAATCGATGATGACATCACTGCCAGAACCACCTGAAAATTGTTTCGTCACCAGTTGCCCGCCCAGGGACGTGTCGACCCTGGCGATATGTTTCCAGGCCAGATGTTTCATCGGGTCGCCGGGCTGGTAGGCACGGACCCCGGAAAAATCTTCTTCGCCGGCGTGACCCTGCACTTCGTTTTTGGCTTTGCCAGAAACCGGCAGCGGTGGTGGATTCTGTTCCGGCTGTGGATAGACGATGGCCTGGGCATCTGGCAGCCAGGTACTCCAGGCGCGTAACAGCCCCAGTGGGAACCAGGTCTGCAAACGTACTCTGGGAATGGCCTGCAGGCCGCGTGTCTGGGTCGGGCAGCTCAGTTGTATGGCAGTCTGGCTGTTCGGCGAAATATCCACAGCCTTGTCGGGATGACCGGCAAAACCGACCCAGATCGCATACCGCTGTATGGGCCGGCGATTGATCAGAAAGACCGTATATTCGGTTTCTTCACCGGCGAACACCGATTTGCTGGGACCGGCCAATAAGTGCAGGTAAGCCAAATTGCGAAAGCCAAAGAAGGTATTTACCAGGGCGATGCCGCCCAACACAAAAGTCAGGGCAAAACCCAGGTTCAGGCTGTAATTGGTTGCTGTCACAAACAGGATCAGCAATAAAACCACATAGGACCAGCCGGCCTTGCTGGGCAAGGTGAACACGCGACGCTGCTTGAGGAAAATTTCACCGCTTTCCGGTTTGCTTTCCAGAAAAATGATTTTTCGCAGTTTTTTCTTGATGGCGGTCAGCATGGTCTGGGGACTGAAGATAAAGACGGCACTATCAGACGCTGACACGCTTCATCAGTTGCGCCAGCAATTCACTGCTGGCACTGACTTTTCCTGTAGTGGATTTCAGTGGACGCAGGCGATGGGCAATCACCGGTATCAGTATCGCCTGCACATCTTCCGGCAAGACATGGTCGCGACCCTCAAGCGCGGCCCATGCACGGGCAGCCTGCAACAGGGCGATAGAGGCGCGCGGGCTCATACCCTCGGCAAACAGGTCGCCCTGACGGGTGGCGTGCGCCAAGGCTTGTACATAATCGATCAGCGGGGCCGAGGTATGGATTTGCCGCAACTGCTGTTGCGCCTGCATCAGTTCTTCTGCCTGCATGACGGCTGGCAAGGTGGCCAGCAGGCTGCGCCTGTCTTCACCCAGCAACAATGCGCGCTCTGCCGCTGCATCCGGGTAGCCCAGTGACAGACACATCAGAAAGCGGTCCAGTTGCGATTCCGGCAAGGCAAAGGTGCCCACCTGATGCGCCGGGTTTTGCGTGGCAATCACAAAAAATGGCTGAGGCAGCATGCGGGTCTGGCCTTCGGTCGAGACCTGCCGCTCTTCCATGGCTTCCAGCAGGGAAGACTGGGTCTTCGGGGTGGCACGATTGATTTCATCGGCCAGCAAAACCTGGGTAAACACGGGGCCGGGGTGAAACACGAACTGTGATTTTTCCCGGTCAAAAATCGAAATACCGATGACATCTGCCGGTAACAGGTCGCTGGTAAATTGCAGGCGGTTGAACTTCAGGCCCAGGGAAATAGCCAGCGCATGGGCCAGTGTGGTTTTGCCGACACCGGGTAAATCCTCGATCAGCAAATGGCCGCCGGCCAGCAGGCAGACCAGTGCCTGGCGAATCTGCTGCTCTTTGCCTATGATGATGCCATTGACCTGTTTTGCTACTTTATGTACTTTGGAAAACATTTTTTCCCTCAATTAAACGCTCAGACCTGATACAAATCCGGTGTGTCAAGGCCTGCCACATTGCTTTTGTCTACACCAGACAGTGTAAACGGAAATGTCGCAAACTGTTGCACGCGGCGAAAAGTTTTCAGCGTGCAGGTTTGCAAAATCGGTGAAATAGGGTGAAACTGATGCCAAGACAGATAAGATAAACAGGTGAGACGTAAAATTTCTCCGGTTCGGTAAAGCCACCGGGGTGATTTTTCCAGGGCCTGGCAAAGAGACATGACTACTGCGTATTACACCCATGCTGACTGCAAACGCCATGAAATGGGCTCCTGGCATCCCGAGTCACCGGAACGCCTGCAAGCCATAGACGATCAGTTGATCGCCAGTCGTATCAGTGATTTTCTCGACCACCGCGATGCACCCCAGGCCAGTGTAGCCGCCCTGGCAAGGGTGCATACCGAAGACGCGATTTTCCGCATACGCGAGAATTGTCCGTCCGAGCAATCCGGCTACAATCATTTTCCGCTGGATGCTGACACCTGCCTGAACGCCTATACCTGGCGCGCTTCGTTGCGGGCGGCAGGTGCAGCCGTGGCTGCCACCGATGCCGTGCTGGATGGCGAAGTGGAAAACGCTTTTTGCTCCATACGCCCACCTGGCCACCACGCCACACCAGGCGAAGCCATGGGTTTTTGCATGTTCAATAATGTCGCGGTAGCGGCCAAACATGCGCTGGAGGCACGTGGCCTCAAGCGTGTCGCCATTGTCGATTTTGATGTGCATCATGGCAATGGCACAGAAGAAGCTTTCCGCAATGATGAGCGGGTATTGATGGTCAGTTTTTTCCAGCATCCGTTTTATCCGTATACCGGTACCGATCATCCAGCCAGCAATATGGTGAATGTACCAGTGCCAGCGCATAGCTATGGTGATGTGGTGAGACAACTGGTCACCGAAAAATGGTTGCCAGCCTTGCGTGAGTTTGAACCGGAAATGATTTTCATCTCGGCCGGTTTCGATGCCCATCGCGAAGACGACATGGGGCAACTGGGCCTGGTGGAAGCAGATTATGCGTGGCTCACGCGGGAAATCATGGGCATCGCCAAAGAATTTTCCAATAAACGCATCGTCAGTTGCCTGGAAGGTGGGTACAACCTGTCGGCCCTGGGCAGAAGTGTGGTTGCCCATCTCAAAGTGCTGGCTGATCTGGATTGATGCATGTATCCGTTTGATCAATTGCACAGCATCAGGATTGAGTGAGCCAGTCGATGAAAAAACTCTTAGCAGCGCCGTTTTTGACACTTGGCCTGGCACTTAGCCTGGCACTTAACTATACCTGCACATGCGCGCAGGTCGTCGATGAACGCAGCATGCTGACCGAAAAAGTCGCCCGCTTTATCGATGAATGGCATGACGATGCCGCCCATGCACGCCTCAGTTATTTCGACAAGATGGCCAAAGAGGGCGTATACATTGGTACCGACCAGACCGAACGCTGGACGCGTGATGAATTCAAGGCCTGGGCCAAACGCTTTTTCGAGCGCCCTACCGCCTGGGCTTTCAAGTCGTTTAATCGCCATATCAGTTTTTCCGAAGACGGTCGCTGGATCTGGTTTGATGAACAGCTACACACCCAGATGGGGATCTGCCAGGCAAGCGGCGTCATCCAGCAGACTGCGCAGAGGCTGGAAATCATGTATTACCAGCTATCGCTGACGGTACCGAATGAATTGACGGATTACCTGGCTGCCGGCGTCAAAAAACTCGACGAAAAAAAAGCTGAACAAAAGGCCGCTCCCATGCCCTAAGGAGATTCCAGCGGCAGCTCGACAGTCACATAAAACCATTTGATTTTTGGCCAGTCTGCACGGCGGCTGACCAGGGTTTCTTCCGAAGCCATGCTGATGCTGTAATCAAATTCATGGCCACTGGCAAAACGTCCGCTGCCAGGGTGCTGGTGGTTGGGGAGGGTTTCCCAGATACAGCATGCATGTTTCATCCTTCCCATGTGTGCTTGCATGACGAAATAATCTTCTACCCTGGCAGCCGCCGGCCCGGCAACACGGTACCTGACACGCAGGACATGGATTTGTGCCAGCATCGTCGCTTCGCAAGACATGAATTCTAGTGAAGCAGGTTTTTTCGCTATTTGCTGTAAAAAATCAGCGCAGACAGGTGCGCCGTCTGGCGCATTCGGGTTTGCTGCCTGGGCCAGGTTCATGCAGACAGACAGCATCAAACACATAATGCCTGATACGGCCATCTTGAATACGCGTAAGGCTGGTGGAGCAGTGTGCATGAAGTCGCCAGTAATTTTTTGCTTATTGTTCATCTTGAACACAGCTGCCTATGTGCTATGACAATAACGAGAGTATGTCCAAACGGTATGCGGACACGCCTCCGCGTAAGTATAGTTAATTTACCCAGTTTCTTATAAAGGAAACAGGATGAATGTTGTCATACCTATATGCTTTTGTGCTTGCAGTGGCAGAAGAAGAGAAACTTCCGGCGCAAGCAGGGCAGACTTCCGTACAATATCGCTTTGTTTTTGCTAAAAAGAAGAATAAGCATGTCCATACAATGGTTCCCCGGCCACATGAACGCCGCCCGCAAGAAGGCGGCGGAAACCATGGAAAACACCGATCTGGTGATAGAAGTGCAGGATGCCCGCATTCCACAAGCCTCATGCAACCCCATGGTAGAGTCGCTGCGCAACTTCCGCCAGCGCCCCTGCCTGAAGATTTTGAACAAGGCCGACCTGGCTGACCCCAATGCAACCAAAGCCTGGCTGGATTTCTACAATGCCCAGAAGGGCGTGTTCGCCGTCGCCCTGAGCTGCAAAAAGCCATCTGATGTTGCCAAAGTTCCTGGTCTGGCCCTGAAGCTGGCCCCGCATCGCGGCGTGCCGACCAAGCCCTTACGCATGATGATCATGGGCATACCCAATGTCGGCAAATCGACGCTGATGAATGCCTTGCTCAAAAAACGTGTCGCCAATGTCGGTGATGAACCGGCCGTGACCAAGACCCAGCAACGCCTGTACCTGGGCAAGAACATGATCTTGACCGACACCCCCGGCATGCTCTGGCCCAAGATAGAACACCCTACTGACGGCCTGATGCTGGCGGCCAGCCATGCAGTCGGTGTGAATGCGCTGATTGAAGAAGAAATTGCCACTTTTTTGGCCGAACAATTGCTGATTCATTATCCGAAATTCATCACAGCGCGCTATGGTTTCCCGGTAGAAGGCATCGATGCCGTCTCTGTGATTGAAGGCGTGGCCAAAAAACGTGGCTATAAACTTAAAGGTGGTGACTGGGATTTTGAAAAGGCTTCCCATACCTTGCTGCTGGATTACCGCAGTGGTGCACTGGGACGCGTCAGCCTGGAAACACCGGCCAGCCGCGAGCATTTGCTGGCGACTTATGTGCCACCCGTTTTGCTGGGGCAAGGCAAGAGCGTGCAGACCGGCATGGAGCCAGAACCGGAAGACGCTGAATGAATTTCGCGGCGGACATGCCCTGGGTATTGCGCAATGATGCAGCAGGTGTCACCACCCTGACCCTGAACCGGGGCGAACGTTTCAACCCGTTGTCAGAAGAAATGCTGGCCGCTTTGCTGGCTGAATTCAAAGCCATTGCACTGGATGACGCCGTACGCGTGGTCGTATTGGCGGCTGCCGGCAAGGCATTTTGTGCCGGGCATGATCTCCGGCAAATGCAGGCTCATCCGGCAGAAGACTATTACAAGACCCTGTTCCAGCAATGCAGCAAACTGATGCTGGCTATCCAGAAATTGCCACAGCCAGTGATCGCCCGTGTGCAGGGCCTGGCAACTGCTGCCGGTTGCCAACTGGTGGGCATGTGTGACCTAGCGGTGGCCAGTGAGGATGCCAGCTTTGCTGTCTCTGGCGTGAATGTAGGCTTGTTCTGCTCCACGCCTGCGGTTGCCCTGTCGCGCAATGTCTCACGCAAACAGGCGATGGAAATGCTGCTGACTGGTGATTTCATCGATGCCGGGACGGCAATGCAGCGTGGCCTGATCAATCGCGTGGTCAGCCCTGAACAACTCGACACCTGTGTGGCCGCACTGGCCGCCAGCATCATCGCCAAACCTGCGTTGGCAATCAGCATGGGCAAGCAATTATTCTACAAACAGCTGGAAATGGGGATCGATGCAGCCTATCAGCTGGCCGGGCAAACCATGGCTTGCAATATGATGGATGAGACAGCACAGGAAGGTGTGCAGGCTTTCCTGGAAAAACGCCCACCGGTCTGGAAGTAAGCGCGGTATTAAACGATGTATTGAAACGATGTATTGAAACGATGTATTAAACGACGTACTAAGCGCAGTACTAAACTCTACTGATTACGTGAACTGAAGTGATCACCAATAATCGCCCCCAGCGAACACCATACCCCCGCCACAAAGCAGGTATATAACACGGTGTAGGTGCTAGGCAGGGAAGCTGGCGTATCGCTATAGGCCACGCTGGCATAGGTATACACCAGTGCAGTGGTGGCAATGCCCAGCAGGTAACCATGCATCATGGGCGAACGTCGCGCCAGGTAACCCACCACCAGACCAGGCAGCAGGTATTGCATAAAGCCAAAAATGGTCATGAAAATCTGGTTACCCCACAGACCTGTATCGCTACTACCCGCATCCGCGGCCGGACTCATGGATACCTTCAGCGCCGTAATAAACACGAAATACAGCAAACCATACAGTACCGTCGCCAGTGCGATGGCGTGAGGATTAGGTTTGGAAATGAAAGGTTGGAAAGCCATAAGGGCGAGATTATACCCTGTGCTGCTAAAGATTTGGGCAGCTTTGGGCAGCTTTTTGATTGCAATCTGACTACATCGCAAGATTCATCCAGCCATTTTTATCCCGCAGATTGCTGATGGAGAGGGAGATGGCCAAAAATCAGAACAGGTAACTGGCGCTGAATACCAGGTTGCTGCGTGCGGGGCTTTGGTATCTGACCGCACTATAGGTGTGCCGCTGCTTCGTTGTGCCGTAAGCCAGTTGCAGCTTCCAGGATGAAAAATTGACACCAAATCCTATGCGGGCATCAAGGCGGTTATTGGCAACCTGGCCAGCTTTGGCATCTGGATAGGTCAGCCAGCCTATGTGGGAGAACACGTCAATACGCTCGTGCAATGCATAATCTGCATTTGCTTCGAGGTACAGGCTTTTCATGCTCAAGCCTATGTAATCAGGGGAATAGTAAATTCTGGCACTGAGATTATCCATCATGATGCCGGTGAATATTTCTCCATAGTTGAGGCTGGTGGCGTTCGGGAACAGGGAACCGGTGACACCCGCTTCCCAGATCATTCCCGAAGCCAGGCCCAGGCGTCGTGAAAGACCGGAGTACAGCAAAATCTGCTCGCCATCGCTAGTCCAACTATAGACCCGGACTTTTGAACCAAAGGCCCCGGCATACCACCCGTCCGGACTATCATAAACCAGGTTCAACTGGGGCACCGCCTGTCCGTCACTGAGAGAAATGCCACGATAAGAATAATCAGACACCAGCGTCATGCTGCCACTGACCTGTGCGTAGGCCTTGCCTTCAAAAGCAAACAGGGTAAGGATGAAAATCGCACAAAATTTCAGCAATACCGCACCTTTATGAATGGCCATCAATCACACATGCTTATGGATGAGTGGCGACTGTTGTGGTTGGCGTCGTACTGACAGCAGGGGCTGCCATTTGACATGAACACGCACATTTATGTGTGACCCTATGCAAGGTGGCACACAGATTGACCTGCCCGCTGATGTTGGCATCGCTCTGGTTGACGGGGTTGACCACCAGATCAGCGCGTACCTGCGCCAGGCTGGCAGAAGGCTGCAGTTCGCTGAGCAATGCCATCATTCCTGAAATATGCGCTGCCGAATACGATGAACCGGAGACAAAATTCCAGCGCGCACCCGGTGCCGTGGTCGGTATGTCACGCCCCGGCGCTACCAGAATGTCATTCGCCAGCAGTGTGGTCTTGCTGTCTGCCACCGCAAACACACCGGGGTGCGAGGCCGGGAAGCCGCCATCAGCACGCTTGGGGTCCATGGCACCGACGATCTTGATGTTGCGAGAAATAGCCGCATCCAGCAATTGCTTCAGCAAGCGGTCCGGCGGGCCGGACAGGCTCATGTTAATTACCTGCACACCTTGCGTCAGGGCGAAATTCAATGCCTTACCCAGCGTGAAGCTATTGCATCTGGTTTTATTTTCGGGCTCTTGCCAGCAAGCTCTCAGGGCCATGACACGGGTGTCGGGCGCTATGCCTTCTATGCCTATGCCATTTCCGGCACGTGCAGCGATCACACCGGCAACACCAGTGCCGTGGGTTTCGCCTACATAGGGGTTGCCGTCGATAAAATTCTGGTTCAGTGAGATTTGTCCAACCAGGTCGGGGTGTTTGATTTCTACACCACTGTCGATGACGGCCACGACCACATTGCGACCAGTGGCAATTTTGCGTACATCATCGAGCTGCCAGTATTTGTTGACCGGCTGCACCGGGAACAAGGGGTCATTTTTGGCCTGCGCATCAAAGGTATTGATGGTCTGTACCCAGGCGACGCGGGCATCCTTGCTCAGTATTTCCATTATCTGGGCTTCGGACGTGGTCTCGGTTTCTTCCATCACAAAGCAATCCACATTCAGGACTGGCATGGGCCAGTCTTCCAGCAGTTTCAGGCCATGCACACGCGCCAGTTCTTCGGCGATACGGCGGCGGGCGGTGCGGCTGACATCATTGCTGTAACCACCGCTATAACTGACATCCGGGCGAAAATGTGGTGCTGGCAGATGCAGCATCACCAGCAGCCGGCGTTTGGCTTCCGGCTCTTTCTGCATCACCGGTTCGGCGTCGTTGTCGTTGCGGGCACTGACTGTTGATGTGCTCAGTCCCGCCGCCAGTGCCAGCAAGGCAGCAAGCCCGATTCTGAGCCACAGCCTGATCCAGCGAGGCTTACCGGGCTTATTCATTTGGCACCTCCGGCTTGCAGGGATTCCACCAGTTCAATCACTGGTTCAGAGCGTAACTCGTCCATGCTTTGCGTCAACCTGTCGTCAGGGACATTGAGCAGATAGGCATTGGTGACCGTGGGGCCATCGATGATGCGGGCGTCATTCAGTGACATGATGCGTTGTATATCTTTGACTGTAGTTTCCGGTTTGAAGATGACGACAATATTGCCGGACGAGCGTTCGCCGCTGCCCAGCACATGATAACTGGTATTGTCTTGCACGGGCAGAACCAGATGCGCCACCAGCCCGACGATGATGGCCGTCTGTGCCGCCATGACCCAGCCCATGGACCGGTTAGTATTTGTCGACAATAAGGCCCGCAAGCGCGCCAGCAGGCTATTATTTGCTGTGGCGCTGGCTGCTTGCACCTGTTTATTCTGCGTATCCAGTCTTGGCAACAGGCTGGCGAGGGCACGATCAAGGTCGGGTGCGCTGCTTGTCGCCGGTTCGCTGGCTTGCAGGTCAATTTGCCATTGCAGGTCATGCTTGCAAGCTGTACATGTTTGCAAATGTTTTTGTACTAACTGTTTTTCGTCAGGCTGCAGGGTATTGACGACATACCAGGGCAGCAAGTCCTGGACGATGGCATGCGCTGCCTCGTCAGACGGATAGGACTGGCTTGTTTTCATGTTCATAATATTTCCTCCATGCTGTCGGAAAGCATGAATCTCAAACGCTGTCTTGCGTGGAACATCCGGGTTTTGACGGTGTTGACCGGGCATTCCATGGTTTCAGCAATTTCCTTGTATCCCATCTCATGATAATAAGTGAGGCTGACGACCACGCGCTGCTCCATGGGCAGAGCACGCAGGGCCCGGTTCAGGTCACCTTCCAGTTGTTGGGCAGACATCTGGTGTTCGGGTTCATAGCGGGATTCTGCCGCATGATGTTCAAAATTGGATTCCACTGCTGCATCAAATGTCTGTATGGCCTTTAGTGCCTGACGATAGGCTATCGCAAATATCCAGGTAGATACCTTCGATGTCTGGTTAAAGGTATGGGCTTTTTGCCAGACCACCAACATCGTATCGTTGACTATCTCTTCTATCAGATGCGTATCACGTGTCATCTTGTCAAGAAAACGGGCCAGCCTGCCAAAGTACACGCGATACAAAGCCTCAAACGCCTGCCGATCGGCATTGGCAATCGAGGCGATCAACTGAACTTCATGTGCTTCCGGGGTAGTTGGACGCTTGTTGTCTGTTTTACCTCGCCATCCCCAATTCTCAAACATGCCTGCGTTCTCCTCGATGAAACGTTAATACCTGATCGGGTAGAAAAGGTTCATTGCATGTTCAAAAAAATTGCGTATGGTCGCTTGGCGACGGCCTTACCTAAAAAACAGCAGGCTGGACTTTCAAGCCGGATGCCTGATGTTAACTGTCGTAACGGGTATCGGGACTGTTGAATGATTGTAGCGCATCGGTATGCTGGTATGACTGCTTTAGCGTTTTTTTGACCAGGCATTTTTTCATTCCTGTCTTTTTATCTCTCAATTCAACTTTCACAAAATACTGCGTATTACGTATTACGTATTACGTATTGCGTGGTGTTGCGATGCGGTTTTTGCGTGCATCAAAAAATATTTCATTTTTCTTTGAACCTATTTGAATGATTGGCGCATTAACCGCTTGAAACAACCCGAGAGGTCTCTTTTTTTTAAATCGAAACAAAAAAAAGACGCTGCCTCTGGTCACATTTCAGATCGTATTTCAGGTCGCGCAAACGATGCGCGATTTTTTGAAACCAGCATTGCAGGACAGTGAATGCTTGAACAGGTGAACGTGATTTTTCCTTTTTTTGTTCAGCATGCAATGTGTGGAAATAAACTACGCGCACCGGATGTGGAAGTGTTGTTGCGGCTCTTGCTGCTGGCACCGGTACTGGAAGAACTGGTTGTGCGTGCCGGTCTGCAGCAATACCTGACAGGGCGGTTGCGGCAATCCGGCATCAACGCAAGCTGGTTGCCGGTGTTGATTTCGGCGACGGTATTCAGCGCGCTGCACGTGGCAGCGGGCTGGGCGATGGTGGTAGCGATTTTTTTGCCAGGACTGTTGCTGGCGATGCTGTACCAGTGGACGCGTGATTGGCGACTGTGTGCGCTAATGCATGCTGTCTTCAATGGGATGGCTCTTGGTGTTTGCATGCAGTGACCTATTTTAATCATTGAAGGGAAACTATGATGAAGTTGAATTTTCGTTTTACTCGCTTAGTGCGACAGGCTGGTGTGCTGGGTGCTGCCTTAAGTGCAGGCATCGTGTTTGAACTGGCAACCGGCATGTCGGCCGCCTATGCTGCGGATGCCTTGAATGGCAAGAGCCTGTACCTGAATGGCCCGGTTTCTGGTGGTACCAGTTGTACCGCCTGCCACGGTGCCAGCCCCGCCAATAACGTCAACGGCATTTTGCGCGGCGCGAATAATCCGACGGAAATCAGCAATGCCTGGGCCCAGAACAAAGGCGGCATGGGTACTTTGTATAACAATAAATTCAGCCAGGCAGAAATCGCAGATCTGGCCGCATTTATTGGTAACCCTGGCGTAGTTGCCGGCCCGATCGCAACAGTTTCCCCAGCCAGCCTGGTCTTCAATGGCACCACCATAGGCCAGACCAGCACTGCACTCAGCACCACGGTCAGCAATACCGGTTCCGCTGCATTGAACCTCACGGCCATTGCGTTGACTGGTGGTACCAGCGGCGACTTCAGTCTGGCTGGCGGCAGTTGCGCAGCGGGCGCTGCACTGGCGCCTAGCGCGACCTGTACTGTGCTGGCCACCTTCAAGCCGACTGCACAAGGCACGCGCACCACCAGCATCAGCATCAGTCACAACGCGACGGGTGGCTCCAGCCTGGTCAGTCTCAGCGGTACCGGCAATGCTGCCGCCCAGGCAGGTGTGGCAGTGTCAGCCACCAGCCTGAACTTTGGTTCAGTACTGGTCAATGCCGCATCGGCAGCGCAGACCATCACCATCAGCAACAGCGGTCAGGCAGCCTTGAATTTCAGTTCCATCGGCCTGACTGGTGCGAATGCAAGCATCTTTGCCCTGGGCGGTAGCTGCAGCACACAGACAGCCGTTGCTGCCGGTGGCCAATGTACAGTGACTGTGCAGGCTACCCCTGCCGCAGCAGGCGCTTTTGCTGCCGCACTGAATATCGCCTCGAATGCCTCGAACGGTAGTGTCGTCATCAGCCTGACTGGTAGCGGCGCTGCTGCCACACCTGCCATCACCGCCACGCCTAGCGTGCTTGCCTTTGGTGCGCAGACCGTGGGCGGCAACCCGGTGACGCAGCAGATCAGTTTGTCAAACACCGGTAATGTGGTGCTGACACTGTCATCTGTTAAAGTCAGCGGTTCTTCTGCGATAGTGATCGGTGCCGGCAATACCTGCGGCAGCAGCCTTGCAGTGGGTGCCAGCTGTAATGTCCCTGTGGTATTCACCCCGGCGACGGAAGGTGACGCCAGTGCCAGCCTGGCAGTGACTTCGAATGCCGCTGCATTGCAGGTGGCCGTTACTGGCACGGCAACCAGCAAGGCAGTCGCCAAGCCAGTGCTGTCCGATACCAGCACCGTGCAGTTCACGGATACCCAGGTAGGTGTCAGTTCTGCCAAGCATACGACTACGCTCAGCAATACTGGTACGGCTGCATTGAAGATCACCAGCCTGGTATTGAATGGCAGCCAGCTCAATGACTTTGCTCTGGCAGGTACTTGCGCCGTCAATGGCACAGTCAGCCCAGCGGCCAGCTGCACCATAGATACAACGTTCAAGCCAAGCAGTGCCGGTAGCAAGATTGCAGATGTGCTGGTAGTGACCGATGGCGGTACACAACTGAGTGTGCATCTGGCTGGTACCGGCATTGCCATCCCGGTCAAGACGGTGACGCTGAACATTAATCCGCAATCTTTTGATTTCGGTTCCGCCACCATAGGCAGTGCCAATTTGATCAAACGCTTCACACTCAGCAACCCAAGCACCAGCGCCATTGCCCTGACCAATGCTGCCTTTACCGGGCCGTATGCCGCAGTGGTGGATAGCGCATCCTGCCCACGCTTCCCGTTCAGCCTGCAGGCGAATACCTCATGTGACCTGGTGGTGAGTTATGCACCGGCAAACGCAGGTACCAACAATGGCAGTGTCGTCATCAGTTCATCTGACACTACCGCGACCTGGAGCATTTCCCTGGCAGGCACTGCGGTGGCCACCACAGTGCCTGTTGTGACTGGCAATGCACCCAGAAGTGAAGGCGGTGGCGGTTGCTCGGTTGCCCGTGATGGCAATGACCCGATGTTGCCCATCCTGGTGATGCTGGCAGCAGCGGTCATCCTCTGGCGCAGACGTCAGGCCCGTCAAGACGCAACGCAAAGGTAATAGTGGAAGCCGGACTGCGGTCCGGCTTTTCTGAATTAAAAGAAAACAGGTAGAACGATGAAATTCACATTACGCATAAATAAAAAACGGCTAAGCCAGATATTGTCTGGCCTGGCAGCCACACTGGTAGTCAGCTCGGCAATGGCACTCGACAAAGGTAGTGCCGCACCCGCATTTGAGCTGAGTGGTGCTGAAGGAAATGTCAGCCTGGCGAAGTATCAGGGCAAGCTGGTGTACCTGGATTTCTGGGCTTCATGGTGTGGCCCTTGCCGCCAGTCTTTTCCCTGGATGAATGAATTGCAAGCGAAATACGGTGCCCAGGGTTTGCAAATTATCGGCGTCAACCTGGATCAGAAAAATGACGATGCACGCCAGTTTCTGGCAACTACGCCAGCCCGCTTTGTGGTGGCATTTGACCCCGCCGGAGCCACGCCGCGCAGCTATGGCGTCAAAGGCATGCCCAGCAGTGTGCTGATTGGTCCGGATGGAAAAGTCCTGTTTGAACATGCGGGCTTCAAGGAAGCCGACAAGAGCGTACTGGAAGCAAAAATCAAATCTTCGCTGGGAGCCATCAAATGAATACACGCGTGAACCGCATGTTTAAAAAAACTGCCTGCCTGTTACTGGTTGGCGGCAGTGTACTTGCCACCTCCGGATGCAGCCTGATCATGGTCGTGCAGCCTTGGGAAAAAGGCAATCTGGCAAAGCCGGCAATGACATTTGAAGGCGACAAGCTTGAATCCCGTTACAGCGAACACATCTACACCAGCCGTGAAGCGGCATCCGGTGGTGCCGGTGTGGGCGGTGGTGGTTGTGGTTGCAACTAAGAGAGAACTCCGACATGAATAAAATAACCGCTCCTCTTTCTGTTTCGACTTTATCTGAAACATCGTCAGCTTCAGTCAACCCAGTTTCAGTTAACCCGGCTGCTGTGGAATCGCAAGCCATAGGTGCTGCCTTGCTGACTGCGGCCCTGTTGTTGCCCGGCCTGGGCGTAGCCCGTGCCGAAACGCCACCAGAACATGCCAGCCTCAGTCTCAAGTACCTGAACTATGAAGAAAAACAGGATGGCCTGAAACGCATTACTGCCAATTCTCCTTCACTGTCCCTGATTACCCCTCTGGGTTCAGAATGGTCGCTGGATGCCACCCTGACGTCGGATGATGTATCCGGCGCATCGCCGCGTTACCACACGGCGATTTCAGGTGCTTCACGTATGAATGACCAGCGTACTGCCGGTGATGTAGCGTTCACTCGTTACTTCCCGCGTGCCAGCCTGACAGTGGGCACTGCCTATTCAACTGAACATGATTACGAGTCACGCGCCTTGTCGCTGACCGGCACGTATTCCAGTGAAGACAAGAACACCACCTGGACCGCTGGCCTGGGTGGTAGCCATGACCGCATCAATCCTACCAACCTGATCGTCAAAAACGAAACCAAAAAAACCCTCAGCCTCATGGCAGGTGTGACGCAGGTGATCACTGCGCAAGATATCGCACAATTGACGTTCAGTCATAGCCGTGGCGAAGGTTATTTTTCCGACCCTTACAAGGCGCTGGATAACCGCCCCAGAGAACGTAACCAGACTACCTTGCTGGCGCGCTGGAATCATCACTTCCTGGAGACAGGTGGCACCGGTCGTTTCAGTTACCGCTATTACAGCGACAGCTATGACGTGAAGGCACATACCCTGACGGCGGAATATGGACAGCCCTTGTCGCAAGGCTGGACGGTCACACCTTCGCTGCGCATGTATTCACAAAGTGCGGCCAGTTTCTATTTTGATCCGGTCTATGACGCCAAACTGGGCGCACCATTTCCGCCTGGTTTTGTGTTTTCTTCCAACCAGCTAAATTCTGCCGACCAGCGCCTGTCAGGCTTTGGTGCGCTGACTTTTGGCATCAAAGTGGCGAAGCAGTTGACGCGTGACTGGACGGTAGACGTGAAACTGGAAAACTATGAACAGCGCGGCAACTGGCGCCTGTTCCACAAGGGTAGCCCGGGACTGGCTGCGTTGGAAGCGCAAAGCATACAACTGGGCATTAGCAAGCAGTGGTAGGTGCCTGATGGCAATCGATGATTGCCGTTTCCTTGCGCCATGCGTGGTGCGGGACGGTCTACGCCCTGACTATCCTGCACCCGCAAACTTGCCCATGGGTTTATCGTCCCAAAAAATTCGGGAGTTTGAATGAAACATAATTTTTTCTATAAATGGTTTTCTGCATTGTTGCTCTTGCTGATGTGTGGTTTGTCACAGCAGGCAGCGGCAGCAGATGATTTCCTGGACCCGGAACGGGCTTTCCAGTTACAAGCCGAGCTGCGTGATGCAAAAACCCTAGTGCTGTCCTGGACGATAGCCAAGGATTACCATCTCTACCGTGAGCGTCTGAGTTTCAATGCAGTTGAAGCGGGTGTCACCCTGGGTGAACCCAAGTTGCCGGATGGTATACGCAAATTTGATACCACTTTCAACAAGGAAGTGGAAACCTATGCCGGCCGCCTGCTGGTGGAATTACCCATCACCAAAGCGGCACAGGTGTTTACGCTGAAGGTAGGTTATCAGGGTTGTGCCGATGCCGGCCTGTGCTATCCGCCGGCAGAACAACACTATCGGGTTGATACCTCGGTTCCCGGTAAATTATTGCTCCAGCCTGTAGAGCAGGCCGCACCTGTGGTAGCAGCTACGCCAGCAGCTATGCCAGCAGCGTCGTCAACATCAGTTGCGCCAATTGCAGCCGCTGCCCCAGCCCCAGCCCCAGCCGCCAGCGAATCTGGCCACAAGGAAGACGATAGCTCACTGGCTCAGCGCACCTTGCAAAGTGGCAGCCTGTGGCGCATAGGCATGGCATTCCTGGTATTTGGTTTGCTGCTGTCATTTACTCCTTGTGTACTGCCCATGGTGCCGATTTTGTCATCGATTATTGTGGGTGAAGGCAATGTCTCGCGTGGCCGTGGTTTTGTGCTGGCGCTGGCGTATTGCCTGGGCATGGCGCTGGTGTATACCTTGCTGGGCGTGGCTGCCGGCCTGGCTGGTGAAGGCCTGGCAGGGGCTTTGCAAAAGCCCTGGGTATTGCTGACCTTTGGTGCCTTACTACTTGGTCTGGCGCTGTCCATGTTTGATGTCTATCAATTGCAATTGCCTGGTGGCCTGCAAAGCCGTTTGAGCCAGGCCAGTGGTAATTTCAGCGGCGGCAAGTTCCTTGGCGTGTTTGTGATGGGCGCATTGTCGGCATTGATTGTTGGCCCTTGCGTGGCCGGGCCGCTGGCCGGGGCCTTGCTGTACATCAGCCAGACCCGTAATGTATTGATCGGTGCCTGGGCGCTGTTTTCCATGGCGGTTGGCATGAGCGTGCCATTGCTGTTGACAGGTATCTCTGCCGGCAGCCTGTTGCCACGTGCCGGTGCCTGGATGAACCAGGTCAAGAAACTGTTCGGTCTGTTGTTGATTGCCGTTGCTATCTGGATGGTCAGCCCGGTTTTCCCGGTGAAGATCATGATGGCGGTGTGGGGTGGCTTTGCCATTCTGTGCGCAGTTTTTTTGCATGTGTTTGACGCATTGCCTGCGGGCGCAGCATTGCGTGCGTATGTCGCAAAGGCATTGGGCATTACTTTCCTGTTCCTGGGTTTGTTTGAACTGATCGGTGCCGCCAGCGATGGCAAGGATGTATTGCAACCTTTGGCCCATTTGCGCGGAGTAGCGAATGCTGCGCAGATGGCGGATGCGGGTTCATCGGGAAATCATGCGGAAAATAAATTTACCCGCATCAAAAGCATTGCAGAACTGGACGCCGCTTTGGCTGCAACCAAGACACCTGTGATACTGGATTTTTATGCCGACTGGTGTGTGTCCTGCAAAGAGATGGAACGTTTCACCTTCTCTGAACCCAAGGTCAGCGAACAACTGAAACAGGTACGCCTGCTGCAAGTGGATGTGACTGCCAACAGCGATATGGAAAAAGCGCTGATGAAACGTTTTTCCTTGTTTGGCCCGCCAGGCATCATCCTGTTTGACCGCAGCGGCAAGGAAGTGCCTGACAGTCGCATCATCGGCTACCTGGAACCTGAACGCTTCGTGCAACATTTGTCGCGCCATTTTGCGCTGTAAAATTATCTCATTCCAGATTGCGTAGCATGACCACTACATCTATACCAAAGCACGCTCATGTATTAATTCTTGGCTCTGGCCCCGCAGGCTATTCTGCTGCCGTGTATGCAGCCCGTGCCAACCTGAAACCGGTGCTGATCACCGGTGTCGAGCAAGGCGGCCAACTGATGACGACCACGGACGTGGAAAACTGGCCTGCCGATCCCATGGGCGTGCAAGGCCCGGAACTGATGCAGCGTTTTCTGCAACATGCAGAACGCTTCAATACCGAAATCATTTTTGATTACATCCACACTGCCAAGCTGGATGAAAAACCGATACGCCTGATTGGTGACCAGGCCCAATACACCTGTGATTCACTGATTATCGCCACCGGCGCATCTGCCTGTGCTACCTGTGATGGTTTTTTCTATCGCGGTAAAGAAGTGGCCGTCGTTGGTGGTGGCAATACGGCGGTGGAAGAAGCCCTGTACCTGTCGAACATCGCCAGCAAGGTGACGGTGATTCATCGTCGTGACAAGTTCCGTGCTGAAGCCATCCTGATCGACCGTCTGATGGCTAAAGTGGCCGAAGGCAAGATTGAAGTCAAATGGAACCACACACTGGATGAAGTGGTAGGTGATGAATCTGGTGTGACCGGTATCAAGGTCAAGGCAGCCGATGGCACGGTGACACCCATCACCGTGCATGGCGTTTTCATCGCGATTGGTCACAAGCCCAACACCAGCATTTTTGAAGGCCAGCTGGAAATGCATAACGGCTACATCAAGACACGCACCGGTACCGAAGGCATGGCAACCGCCACCAATGTGCCTGGTGTGTTTGCTGCCGGTGATGTGCAGGATCATGTATATCGCCAGGCGATCACCAGCGCCGGCACAGGTTGCATGGCAGCGCTGGATGCGCAACGCTTTTTGGAATCTTAGAACCTGTTCACGATCTGTAGCGAGCGGGCGTCAGCGGGAGTAAGGGTAACAAAAACGCAGCGCAAAAAGCGGAATGTACTCTAAAGTACATGAGCATTTTGAGCAGCGCATGAGCCCCGCGTGGTCTCTGATTGCGCACGCGCAGTAAGATCGTGAACAGGTTCTTAACCGATGACCTTGCGGGCGAAGGATTCCAGATAATCCATCAGGCCGTCAGCCGCCTTGGCTGACTGTTCCTCATTGCCTTTTGCAATCGCTTTGGCGACCAGCATATGGCAGCGCGCGCCTTCTTCGATATCGCCTTCGTGCTGGAAGGCATACCAGAAGCGGCGGCACTTGATGATCAACGGGACCACCGCAGACACTGCAGACGGGTTGCGGCAGGCTTCATGCACCACATGGTCCAGTGCTTGGTCAGCGGCCATGTAGTCATTCAAGTCATTGCGCTTGGCGGCAACCAGCATTTTGTCGGCGCATTCTATGATGTCTTTGCGATGTTGCGGCGTGGCGCGACGGGCGGCGCTGGCGGCGATCAGGCGTTCGATGACGCGGCGGGTTTCTATCAGCGTCATATGCTCGGCCGCCTCAATATCACTGATGATCAAGCCACGGCGCGGCATTTGCAAAATCAGGCCATTCGATGACATGCGCATCAGGGCTTCGCGCAATGGCGTGCGCCCCAGGCCGGTTCTTTCCACCAGTTCGGATTCCACCACCGGTGACCCCGGTTTCAGTTGCAGCGTGACGATCATACTTTCGATGGCGTCATAAGCCACGTCGGCTGCGCGCAGCTTGGGAGTGAAAGTCAGAATTTTTTCAGAAGTAGCAAGCATCAGATATCCATGTTCTGTATTTTGTATGGATTTTACCTATTTGAATACGAATTTTACCTTGTAAAAAAGGGTTGTTATCAAATTCTGCGTGTTTTCCTGTGTGAATTAACGATTTTTATCATATTGGAATATATCCATTTGCACGAATTTGCCATGCGTTGTGGAGATTTTCCCATAAATTATGTAGAAATCAGCATAATTATGCCTGGTGAGCCTGGCTGTAAGCTATGCTTCATTTTTTAAATATAATATTAATATATTTATGATTGAGGTGTTTCAAGTAGGTGTCAAATACCTTGGCAGCACTGCCAGGCTTTATAGTGGACGTCTTTTCTATTTTGGATTACACAAAACACATCATGGTGCCGGCCTTGCTGGTTAGTGTTGCTGGCAGTGCCAGCCAGGTGATTTTGGGTACATCCTGCTTTACTTGTGGAGTGATCAATTGACACTGCATGCATCTGCTTTTCCTGCACAGGAAAAACGCCAGCAATTGGCCAGCCAGTTGGCGAATGTATTTTTTTCTGAAGCCTTGTTCGATGTGCTGTCCGACATCGTGTTTTTTGTCAAAGACCTGGAAGGGCGCTATCTGGTGGTGAACCATACTCTGGTGCGGCGTTGCGGTATGCGTGACAAGCAAGCCTTGTTAGGCAAACGGGCAGAGCAACTGTTTCCCGCTTCACTGGCCGCCAGCTATGCAGCGCAAGATGCGCTGGTATTGGGCGGCAAAAAAGAAATTCATGACCAGTTGGAACTGCATTTGTATCCAAACCGTTCACCCGGCTGGTGCCTGACCCAAAAAATCCCGCTACGCGATGCACGTCACCAGATCGTTGGCATGACCGGCATTTCACGCGACCTGGCCATGCCGGATCAGCGCCACCCTGTTTATGCCAAAATTGCCGCCGCAGTCAAACATTTACATCAAAATTATACGCAGACGGTTGCCATGGCAGACCTGGTGCAGTTGACCGATTTGTCAGTGGCCCAGCTGGAACGTAATTTCCACAAGATATTTTCACTGACGCCACGCCAGATGATGGTCAAGATACGCCTGGATGCGGCATCCAGCATGTTGGCAGAATCAACGCTGAGCATCACCGATGTCGCCGTTGCTTGCGGCTATCAGGATCACAGCGCGTTTTCGCGTATCTTCAAGGCGACGGTAGGGATGACTCCCAGTGATTACCGGGATGTGGTGCATAGGGACTGATCAATTCAGCAGGTAGCATTGATTTAGCGTATGCCCCACACAAAAGGATCGCGTTCATCCAGCAGCAGGCTGGCTTCGGCATTGACAAAGGCACTGCCGCGCAGACTGGGTAACAGCTTGCCGTCAGACGCAATACGGTAAGACGCTTCAAACACGCTGCCGATGATGCTTTCCTGACGCCAGACCTGGCCCTCTGCCAGTTTGCCGTCCGCCGCCAGACAGGCCAGTTTGGCACTGGTGCCTGTGCCGCAAGGTGAACGGTCATAGGCCTTGCCGGGGCAAAGTACAAAGTTGCGGCTGTGATTTTCTGCAGAGGCAGGTGCGCCGAACAATTCTATGTGATCTATCAGCGCGCCACCGTCGCCGGTGATGTGATTGGCTTCCAGCGCCGTCCTGACACGCCAGCTAAAGTCGGTCAGCACATCGACATTGTCCAGCCGCAGGTCTTGTCCATGCTGATTGATGAGGAAAAACCAGTTACCGCCCCAGGCGATATCACCTGTGACCAGGCCATGGCCGGCCACATCCACCTGTACGGCTTGACGATAGCGATAGGCCGCTACATTGTGTACTGTCACGCTGTGGTCTGCATGCAGTTCTGCCTCGACAATGCCCACCGGTGTTTCTATGCGGTGCTTGCCTGTGTCTATCCTGCCCTGATGTGCCAGTGTGACAATGAAACCTATCATGCCGTGACCGCACATGCCAAGGTAAGCGACGTTATTGAAGAAGATGACCGCCGCAGTGCAGGAAGGGTCTTGCGGCGTGCAGGCCAGTGCGCCGACGATGACATCCGAACCGCGTGGTTCACACACAGTCGCCCGGCGATAATGATCAAACTGCTCGCGAAAGACCTGTAGACGTTCGGCCATGCTGCCTAGCCCCAGATCCGGTCCACCATCGACGATGATGCGGGTAGGTTCGCCGCCGGTATGAGAATCTATGACTATTATTTTCTTCATGTCGTTTTGCTGGGATAGTGGCGTAATAGTACCGAAATAGAGGATAAGCAGCCTTCAGCATAGTGTATGCAGGTCGCCATTGTCTTGACATGAAATCAAACCGGCTGTGACGAAATCAGCACAATACAAACACTGCAAACACTGGCGAATTAATCCGGCTTACCTGTATTCACCAGGTTTTTATAACGACCCACCTGCTCAGCCAGCATGCCATCGGCACCCGGTGCCATTTTGTCAAAGCCACCTGACATGTAACCGCCGACGCTATACGTCAGCACCAGCTTGCTGACGGCTTTGCTGGCATCTGCTGGCGCTTCTGTTGCGGCTCCTGCGATCGCTTTTGCGGGTTTAATGGCACTGAAATCCCAGGTCATGCTGCCCGCCAGGCCGGACCCTTGCATCGGGCCCAAAGCACCTGTCATGCGCAGGGTTTTGCCGGGGGCGACAAACACCACGCTCAAATGCTGCACACCGCCACCATTTGGCAGTTTTTCGCAAAAGCAGCCACCGGGACGCGCATCGATGCTCAGGTTTTTCGCATTCTGTGAATAAGTGTGAGATGGGTTCCACCACAGGCTTACCTGGTTTACCATCAGCTCATAGGCTTGTTCAGCGGGAACATTCAACTGTACTTCATGTCGTATCAGAAAGCCGTTGGGACTGACATTGACCACTTCTGCCTGGATAGGGGCTGTGACAAAAAATAATGCACAAAAAGCAAATATGACGGATTTGAAGTTCATAGCGGTTTCCTTTTGCGTATTTTGAATTTCTTGTTGAGTTTATTCTTGCGCTACTTCTGGCGCTTTTTCTTGATCACGGTGTTTTCGAACCAGTTCTGTAAGCATTGACGAAACGATAGCAACTTCAGCCATCCTAGTGGACTGTAACAATTGAAAACAGAGTGCCTTCCGCTTGCGCGACGACCATGGCTGCGTTGCAAATGCTCGCGATAGTTCACTATCGCTGTGCATAAGTGTTAACCTTGCCTTGCCCTGATCGCCGGGCAAGCGTCTTTCACTTCTGTTTCAAAGTTACAGTCCACTAGTGTGTAAAGAAGCCGTGTTTACCAGATGTGCATGCTAGCGTTGGTCAAAGAATATATCATCCTCAGCCCGGCTGACAGATGGTAAAGTAGGGGTCGTAAATTTGCCGTGCGATAATCCCGGCAGACTGAAGGAATTTTTATACTTGTTGCATGAATCTGTTTCCAAACAAAAATGAGCACACGATGCCTGAGGAGATCAAAAAACGCCTGACCGGCGGTTTGATCATCTCGCTATTGATACATGCATTTGTGCTCTCACTCCAATTTGGTTTGCCTGGCCTTGGCTTGCCCGAGCTGGAAGCCCCATGGAACAAGCGCAGGGCAGAAACGCCTGCCATCAGCATACAAATTGCCAATCCGGTAGCACCATCGGCCCCGGCCCCGGCTGACAAGCCGCCAGCCAGTCCGGTCAATCCTGTCAGTTCGCCTGCTGCTCCGGCATCGGTCGCACCGCCTTTACCTACGGTTCCATCAGTGACTCCACCGGTACCTGTGCCGCCAGTGACAGCGACCGAGCGCAATGAAAGCAAGCAGGCAGTCGCCGGCATACAACTGGTGGCACCGCAAAAAGCTGCACCAGTGCCAGCCCTTGTGCCGGCCAAAGCGGCTAACAAGCAGCGTGCCAGCAAGAAAAACACCACAGATGCAGCACCACCCATTGCAAAAACCCGCAAGGTACAGGCACCAGATGTACCGCGCCTGATCACCCAGGATGCCTTTCATGACGACAGCTTTGTCGTGGCCGTGCCCAATCCGGATGAAATCCCCAAAAAAGCGGAAGCTGAAACCGAACCCAAAAAACAGTTCGATGACATGACGCAGGAAGGCATAGACCAGGAGCAGGAACAGGAAAAAATTGCGCGGGCAGCCGAGCAAGAAAAGAAACGCAAACTGCGTGAAGAAAAAATGCGCAAGCAAGTTGAAGAACTGGCCCAGCAAAATGCAGCCGATGCGACCAGGCAGAACCAGCAACTGGCCAAACAACTGGATGAAGACAATCGCAAGCAGGCCGATGAAGCAACGCGTCAACAGGCTGCTGCACTGGCTTTGCAAAAACAGCTGGAAGCAGAAGAACAGAACCGCCGTGCGCAACAAGACGCTGCCCGTGCTGAAGAAGTAAAACTGGCAGAACAAAAACGCCAGGTCGAACAAAAGCAACAGGAAGAGCAGCGCCAGCAAATACAACTGGCCCAGGCCACGCAGGCAGATCAAGCAGCTAAGGCAGCCCAGCAGTTGCAAGCGCAAAAAGAACAACAACTGCGAGAACAGCAGCAGCGCGAACAGCAAGCCCGTGAACAACAACTGGCAATGGAAGCGCGCAAGCAGGAAGAACAGCGCCAGCAAGCAGCAGTGGCCAGACAAAAACAGGCGGATGAACAGCTAGCCAAAACCAAGGCCGAAGAACAACTGGCAAAACAGAGAACAGAAGAACTGGCCGCCCGTCAAAAAACCGAAGAACAGGCCCGCCAGCGTGCCGAACAGGTCGCCGCCGAACAGCGCGAGCGTGAACTGGCGCAAGCCGCCGCTGCCAAGCTGGCCGCTGCTAACGCTGCCGCAGCAGCAACTGCAGCCGCCAATGCCGCCGCCAATGCAGCCAACGCCGCAGCCGCGAATGCTGCCGCTACTGCCGCCGCCAATGCTGCCGCAGCCAACCAGAACCAGGGACAAAGCACAGGCCCCAACGCCAATGCCAGTGGCAGCAATCCTGGCGGCAGCACATCGAACGGTGACAAGGCTGGTGCCTTTGTCTTGCCGAAGAGCCTGCTTGGTAGTGACCTGGCCAACCGCGCCCGCGAACAGGCACGCGGCCTGGATCTGTTACGTGGATCACCACCCGCAGCCAGCAGCAATAGCGAAGACAAACCACGCCGCCGCAGCGTCTTTGGCAGCATGGACAAAGACGTGCCGGTGCAGCTGTACATCGATAGCTGGAAACAGAAAATCGAGCGCAATGGCAATTTAAACTATTCACAAGTATCCAAAGACCGTGCCCGTGGCGACCCGGTGGTAACGGTTTCCATACGCAGCGACGGCAGCATTGAAGACATCACCATCAACCGCTCCAGCGGACGTGCTGATATCGACGAGGCCGCCCGCAGAATCATCCGCCTGAACGCCAAATACGCCGCCTTCCCGCCCAATATCGCGGCCCGCTACGACGTCATAGAAATTCGTCGTATCTGGAATTTTGATGAGAAGTTGAGGATTATTGAAGAGTTGCGTTAGGCGCAGATAACAGCACATTTATCATCTATAAAGCGCTGACGTACTTGTCGGTATGCATGTCGAAATACCGGCACGCAGTGCCGTGCCATGTGTTTTCGTAGGTATTGGCAAGAAAATACGTTATGATGTAATTTTGGAAATGCTTCTGGTGTGAAGGTGGCAATGATGAAAAACATCTTTCGTGTTCTACTTATTCTTGTCTGTTTCGTACTTGTGGTCGGTTTTGGTGCCTGTGGCTTAATTGGCGTCACGGTGGGCTTGATTTCTATTAATTTGATGGCACTTGGCTTGGGTGTCGTCGGCTTGGCCATCTGCATTCTTTTATACAAATTGGCCGAGAAAATTTCTTCTTCAATGAAAAAAGACTAGGAATCAAATTAAGGTTTGGCATTTTTCTTTTCTCTGCTCACTCATTAATTCCTATGCAGATAAGCCTGCTAAGGTTTCCAGACATCTCGTCTGATTGATACGCACAATGAAGTTTTACGTATTTTCTGCGGACACCGCCCATGCAATCCATTTTGTTTTTGAATGGCTTGCCATCGCCATCGGTGTACAAGTTTATCGCCAGCAAAGGGTGGGGCAGCGGCAATCGGGTATGCTCTCTCCCGGACATTATGGAGTCATTATTGGCTGTATATCAGGTGCGGCAATTGGCAACAAGGCCGCATTCTGGATGGAATATCCGCAGCTTCTGAACGATGTTTCTTCCAACCTCAATAGCCTGGTTTCAGGGCAGTCTATCGTCGGTGGTTTGCTAGGTGGCTTGTTGGGCGTCGAAATTGCAAAAGCCATCCTCAGTCAAACGCAGTCGACAGGCGATAATTTTGTATTACCTTTGATGATTGGTACAGTCATTGGCCGTGTCGGTTGTTTGCTTGCAGGCCTGAATGATGGTACTTACGGAAATGCGACTTCGCTACCATGGGGTATAGATTTTGGTGACGGCATTGAACGACATCCAACTCAAATTTATGACATGCTTTTTGTCTTGGTATGGGGGGCTTATTTATTGCGATGTCGTCCGATTCTGCAAGCGCAGGCTGGACTTATGTTCAAGTTGTATTTAGCTGGTTATCTGATGTGGCGCTTGTTCGCCGACAGCATAAAGCCTGCGCCCTACTATTACTTTGCCTACCTTAGCGGCATACAACTATTGTGTGCCTTGGCACTGGTTATTTACCTGCCTTTGCTTGTGCGTCAGTTATCCAAGTTGAAGTTGATAAAAACAGCAGAGTAAGCATTGGACCAAATTTTTCGAATACAAACGCAGATATTGACAAGTATGGTCCAGTGTGAAGATTAAAAATCAACCAGGTACTGAATAATAAAGGAAGAAAACAAGATGTCCCGGAAAAGTCGACCTTACCTTTTTTATGACACGACAAGCTCTGTTTGTTCTACCTGTTTGCATCCGGTAGAAGCAAAAATTATCTTCAAGGACGCTAAGGTCTTTATGGATAAATGGTGTAGCGCACATGGAACTGAACGTGTCCTTGTCAGTGATGACGTTGAATACTACAGATTGTGTCGCGAAGTATTTGTGAAGCATCCCGAGATGCCAAAAATATTTAATACAAGCATGGAATATGGCTGCCCATACGATTGTGGCTTATGCCCCGATCACATGCAGCATTCTTGCCTGTCCGTAGTCGAAATCACAGACAATTGCAATTTGAATTGCCCTGTCTGTTATGCCGAGAGTGGTACACATCGCGAACAGCACAAAACGCTTGCTGAAATTGTTCTTATGCTGGATGCGGTCGTCGCCAACGAAGGCGAAGCAGACGTCATGCAATTGTCAGGTGGTGAGCCAACTTTGCATCCACAATTTTGGGAAATTCTTGACGAGGTAAAGAAGCGCCCGATCAAGCATGTAATGATCAACACCAATGGCATAGTTTTGGCACAAGATACGGCTTTTGTCGAAAGGCTTGCTACATATGCACCGGGTATTGAAGTGTACTTACAGTTTGATTCCTTTCGCGCAGAAGTGCATAAGGCACTTCGGGGTGCCGACTTGCGTCGCATACGGCAGCAGGCGTTAGAGAATTTAAATGCCTTAAACCTGTCGACCACCCTGGTCGTGACCTTAAAAAAAGGTTTAAATGATGACGAGATAGGTGACATCATCAACTTCGCCCTTACGCAGAAATGTGTACGCGGTGTCACCTTGCAACCGATACAGGATGCAGGACGTGTTGAGAACTATGATGCACGTCTGCATCGATTAACAGTATCGGAAATCCGTAGAAAAATATCAGAGCAATGCAGTGTATTTAGTCTGAAAGATATTGTGCCGGTACCCTGCAACCCGGACACTCTGGCAATGGCATATGCACTGAAAACTGAAGAGAAGACGGTCCCGTTGACGCGCTATCTTGATCCGCAGTCATTGGTTGAAGGGAGCGGAAATACTATCGTCTTTGAGCGGGATGAAAATTTAAAGAATGGAATGAAGGATCAGATATTTAAACTTTTCTCCACAAATCATTCTCCTGAGTCGCAGGCAAATTGCCTGTCTGAGTTGATGTGTTGCCTGCCATTGATTTCTGCGCCACAAAACCTCAGATATGACAACGTGTTCCGCGTATTGATAGTTCAATTCATGGATGCTTATTCACTTGATGTCCGCGCACTGAAAAAGTCATGCATACATTTTGCTCTACCCGATGGAAGGATGATTCCATTTGAGAGTTATAACTTACTATACAGAGAACCGAGCCACCTGCAAGAAATACGCAGCAGCATTAAACGGCAAAGTCTTGACAGGTTGCCTGGAAAATTGAAATTTAAGGTTATTCCGGTCGCAGATATAAGTTGAGCACATATTGCTTGTGGCCTGACAATAATTTCCGTTTTTTTGAAAATACACGATGCAAAAATTAAAACCGTATTCTTATACTTCAATCGCATTGATCGGCATCTGTGTTGTGGTTGCCCTGTTATCCAATCTGGGTGAGTCGGAAGAATTTTTGCGAACACTGTTTATTGCCGACCCTGATCATCCTGGTTTGTCTGACGTGTTGTCGGGACAGATTTGGCGCCTGATTACTCCCATATTTATCCACTTCAACGTGATGCATATTATTTTCAATATGTTGTGGGTGTGGGATTTGGGGCGTCGGATTGACAGGGAAAAAGGCGCAAGATTTTATATAGGCTTTGTAGCTGCTACGGCAGTGGTGTCCAATATCGCGCAGTATGTTGTTTCGCAAAGCCCGTTTTTTGGTGGCATGTCTGGTGTTGTGTATGGCTTGTTTGGCTATATGTGGATACGTGGGCGATTCGATAAAAGTTTTAATTCCGGCATGCGCAAGGAAACCGTGCACATGATGCTGGCCTGGCTGGTCCTGTGCTGGACCGGGTTATTAGGCCCCATTGCAAACTGGGCGCACCTGGCGGGCCTTCTGGTGGGGGTAGTCTGGGCTTATCTTGAAACCCGGTTGATTGATACGACGAAAGTGGCGAACGCGCCAGAGAATATCAATTTATCCAAAAAACAAAATCTGGTCTATCTGTCGTCTGCAGATATCTTAAAAATTGAAGCGCAAAGATCGTGGGTGAGAGAACACTATTTGCCTGATGCCAGGCAAAAATTTGATACCGTTGCCGGTAAGCTCAACATCATCGACGCGATATTGAATCAAAAGCCACTTGCTGCGCGGCCACAGCAGGAACAAGATTCGCTGGAAATTGTCTTTGCTGACGCACTGGTGCAAGAGACTGGTCTGGGATGGGCAACCATCGACGATGGAGATAGTCGAACGTTGGTGCTGGTGACTGCCGACGCACCCCTGATGATTTTCGGGCTGGTTCCTGCCGCCAGATTATTATCAGATAATGCAAAACCTGAGGTTGCAGGAGCATTTGCTATGACGCTTGAGTCCATACGCAAGATGATACAGGAGAGGGCAACACCAGTGCCCTGACTCCCACATCGTTGATCAGGGCAGGGCAGTTGGTTTTGCCAGATAGCTGGATGAATAAGTCTTGAACTGACCACCATCGGTATTGATATTGGTCTGGTTGACTTCACCGGGGCTGAACACGGCACCGATGCCGCCCACCGCCACCATCTCGCTGGTGTGCGTGAGGAAATAGCGCACGCGGTTATCTCGCCATTTCAAGGCTGATCCAAACTGGCTGGAGGGTGCGCCCAGTGGTGTCTGCCACCACAAGACCGGCAATTGCAGCCCCTGGTAATAGGTTTTGGCCAGCGCAAAATGTTCCTTGAAATTGGGTGAAGTGATATTTGCTTCATCCCAGTACCAGGGGGTATCCAGGCGTGTGCAATACGAAACCTGTGGGGTATTTTCAAAACAGCCGGCGTCCCGGTCCAGGGTTTGCATGACGATAAAATCAGCTTTGTCTGCCCCCAGTTTCTGCATATACGACAAGGCCGTGGTGTGCAGGTCACCAAACAGCGCGGGCGGGAAACCGACATAGGCATTCGGCGCATATTTCCTGGCGATTTGCATCAGGCACTGGGCGATGCCGGTCACGCTGTTTTGCAGCGTGCTGCAATCAGCATCAATATTCACCAGCGCAAATACGGTCGATGGGTCCGCATTATTGGATGCCCTTTGGGTATAACCCCAGAAATCAGGCTCAAAATTCACCAGCGCGGGTTTGCCATAAGTCTTCAATTGCTGGAATAGCAGGCGCACATTGTTCCAGTAATTTTTCATGAAGGTGGTATTGCTCAGGCCGCTCAGGTTACCGTCCCCATTGCTGGCCATCTGATACAGCGTGAACATGGGCACTGCCCCCAAGGCATCGGCATTTTTGGCGACGATCTGCACGTAGGCACCGGAAGGGCTGTTCCAGGTCGGCCAGGAACCGTCGCCCACGCCCACCAGGTATTGATCATAAATGTCGGGGGTAATGGCCTGTTTCTGGATATCGGCCAGCTCTGTCGTACCTAGCCCCACCAGGAAGCGTGAAGGCTTGCCCAGTTTGACTACCAGGGCTGCTGCTTTTTTCTCTAGCGTGACGACAGTAGTGCCAGTCGTTGTGCCAGTGGTGGTACCAGTCGTCGTACCCGTGGTCGTGCCTGTCGTTGTTCCTGTAGTGGTGGTAGTGCTTGTCGTTGCTGCCGTGGAACCACCGCCACCGCCGCAGGCACTGGTCACAAGCAGCAGGCCGGTGGCCAGTAAAAGAGGAATTTTCATAAAGAGGGTAGAAAGCATCAAGGTATCCGTTCATGATAGACGAAGCCATCACTGCCGGGCTTAAACCGCCCTGGGCTTGCCGATAAAATAACAATCCTTCACAATGTTGACATGCTGAATCCACCCACCAAACGTAGCCTCTGCCCGCAGTGCCGCAGACCTGTCACTGCCTGTATTTGCCAATGGGTAACAAGTATTGCCAATGTTCCAGGTGTGCTGATCTTGCAGCATCCTCTGGAAGTGAACAACGCCAAGGGCAGCGCTCGCCTGCTGCATCTTTGCTTGCAGATGGCTAATCTGGTGGAAGGGGAACAATTTGAAGAAACACATCTGCGATCCCTGCTGCATGCAGATAATAAACAGCCCATCCTGCTGTACCCATCGACCATGCAAAATGATGCCGATGACTTGCAATATGAAGCGCCAGAATTTTTATTGGATGGGCAGACGTTGGCGAATCTGAGGCTGGTGATACTCGACGCCACCTGGCGTAAAAGCCGCAAGATGCTGTACCTGAATCCACTACTGCAACAACTGCCACGCCTGAGCCTGCAAGACATGTCCGCCTCCCACTACCGCATACGCAAGGCGCATGCGCCAGATCAGTTATCGACGTTGGAGGCAGCCTGCTATGCTTTGATGCAGCTTGAGCAGGATGAAGAAAAATATCAGCCCTTGTTGCAGACCTTTGACGGGTTTGTGGGGCAGCAGATGGGGTTCAGACCGCTGCAGATAAATCCTTAAAGGTGGAGCCCCGCGAAAAACGGGGCCCAAAGTTTCAGGGCCGCATCAGATCAGCACATTGATAATCGCATTCCCTATACCTATCAATGCCGCACCAGAAATCAAACCAGCGCAGATGGGTTCACATCCCTCTACCCAGAAATCATGTCCCTTGGTACCGGCTTGCGTATGGCGGCGGCCCATCCACCAGAAGACGGCGGCACCTATCCACATGGCCAGGCAGGATTCTGGTGGCAGGATGACACCCAGGCCGATGGAGACGGCGGACAGCGGGAAGCGGCCCTTGGTGAAGATGCGCGCGACTTCGATGATGGTGGCAGCGACTGCCGCTACGATAATGGCAGTAATGGCAGAGGAAGGCAGGCTGCTGAAGCCTTTGGCGATCAGTTCTGCCACGCCTTTCCATTGCATCGCACCAGGGAAGGCAAATTTGTCGGACACGATGGTGGCGGTGGAGCGTATGCCATTTGCATCAGGCGGCAAGAACAGCAGGAAGTACAAGGGTACGCAAGCCAGCCCGCCAGAGAAGATACCGATGATATGGCCTATGGCTTGCTGTCTTGGTTTGGCACCCAGCATGTAACCGGGTTTGATGTCAGACAGCAGGTTGGATGCATTCGACGCTACTTCTGCCGTCATGCCGGCAGGGATCAGGTTGTTGGCCGGGTTGGCACTGTCAATCGCGCCCATGCTGAACTGGGTGATTTTTGACAGGGTGCTGGTGGGTGTCCAGGATGTCAGTGCCATTGCATTGGCGCAGATGATGGTGAGGATGAATACCAGCGGCAGGGTGATGATGGACATAAACCATGGCACGCCAAAGAAGGCATGCGTGGTCCAGGCCGCCAGTACACTGAAAATGGGGATGCCGATATAGGAAATGATGAGCGGTACTTCGATATGGTCCAGGATGTTGCTGCCCTTGTCGGCGACTTTATTCTTGTCTGCCTTTTTGAATATGCTGGTGAACAGTTCGGGCTTGGCAGCCAGGCTGATGAAGGATGCCACCACCATCATCGACACCGCCCACCACAAACCCCACTGGTTGACGATTTCGGTACGCGAGATAGGTACGATCTTGCCACTGGGTGCTATCCGTTCAATGATGTCGCCGCGCTGTATCATCCATGGCGCCAGGAACACGAAGTTGATGATGGTACCCAGCAAGACGCTGCTGGCGACACGTATGCCCATCAGGCCACCGACGCCCAGCATGGCGGCATCGAGGGTCAGGCGCAGGCCAAGTGCACGGAAATCGGTGCCAAGGATTTTGGGGATCAGCAAATCATATTTGACGGCGGCGGTGTAATAGTAGTGATCGATGCGTTCCTGGAAATGCCAGGCTTCGGTCATGCTGGTCCATTTATCCATGCGCAGGATTTTGAACTGGATCAGCTTCATCCAGCCATCGCTGGTGAGCATCTGGTATATCGCTGTCCACATGGCGGTAAAGGCCATCAGGCGTGCCTTGTACATGCCGCTGGCAGCTTCGCCGGTGTACACGGCATCCAACACCACGCCGCAGGCACGGCCTTCGGGGAAGGGCAGTTGGTCTTCATTGATGAAGCGACGCTTCATCGGGAAGGCAACCAGTACACCCAGGATGGAGCAGACGCTCATCCACACCACCAGGTGCCACCAGGTGACCACGGTACCGCTGATCAGCATATAGGCGGACAGCACGGTATTGAGCGGCATGGTCATGTAACCGGCCGCAGTGGCGATGGATTGCGTGCAGTTGTTTTCAAGGATGGTGAAATCCTTGGCGATACCCAGGTTGGCGAGTATCTTGAAAATCGCAAAGGCCAGAATGACGGATGTCAGGCCGACACCGATGGTGATACCGGTTTTGGCACCAATATATAAAGCGGTGGCCGACAAGATGCCACCCAGCAGAAAACCGGTGAATGCCGAGCGTATGGTTAGTTGTGCCATATCGCCACGGTAAATATTGGTGAACCACCACTCGTCCTTTTGGGCGCGAGTCCAGGTCCGGATCTGCTCGTCGCTTAATTGTTGCAGCGCCATGTTGTCTCCAAAACGGGTTGTCGGAATTGATATGCTTGAATATCAGCCGCTGGCAAGTGCTGCTTATTCACAAGATCATTGCAAATTTGAAACACTGGCTCTTCAATATGAAAATTTTCTTTCAGGTGCGGCAGTATCCAAGCCGCAGATGTTTTCTGTCAAGCGCCGAAAGAAAAAGTTTGTTGAATTGTTTTGAAGGGGGAAATTTGTTTGCCATTCAATCTACATCGTGGCGCTGGATAGGTAGATCAAAACTAATAACAAAAAGCCCCGCAACTTTCGTTGCGGGGCTTTTGAGCAATGCGACTCTGTGTGAGCAGCTAGCAGCTATTACATCATGCCGCCCATACCACCCATACCGCCCATGCCACCCATATCACCACCCATGCCGCCGCCTGCTTTGTCGTCAGGCAATTCAGCAACCAGTGCATCGGTAGTCAGGATCAGGCCGGCAACAGATGCTGCATTTTGCAATGCAGAGCGTGTTACTTTGGCTGGGTCCAGGATACCCATTTCTATCATGTCACCGTAGGTGTCATTGGCAGCGTTGAAGCCGTAGTTGCCTTTGCCATTGATGATGGCGTTCACAACAACGCTAGGTTCGCCACCGGCGTTAGCTACGATTTCACGCAAAGGTGCTTCGATTGCTTTCAGAACCAGTTTGATACCGGCTTCTTGATCCGCATTGTCACCTTTGATGTCGCCAGCAGCTTGACGTGCGCGCAGCAGGGCAACGCCACCGCCAGGAACAACGCCTTCTTCAACAGCAGCGCGAGTTGCATGCAGAGCATCTTCAACGCGGGCTTTTTTCTCTTTCATTTCAACTTCAGTTGCAGCACCAACCTTGATTACAGCAACGCCGCCTGCCAGTTTGGCAACGCGTTCTTGCAGTTTTTCACGGTCGTAGTCAGAAGTTGCTTCTTCGATTTGCGCGCGGATTTGTTTAACGCGTGCTTCGATACCAACAGCCTGGCCAGCGCCATCGATCACGGTCGTGTTTTCTTTACCGATTTCGATACGTTTAGCTTGGCCCAGATCAGCCAGCGTTGCTTTTTCCAGAGTCAGGCCAACTTCTTCAGCAATCACTTGACCACCGGTCAGGATAGCGATGTCTTCCAGCATGGCTTTGCGACGGTCGCCGAAGCCTGGTGCTTTAACAGCAGCAGTTTTCAGGATGCCACGGATGTTGTTGACAACCAGAGTTGCCAGCGCTTCGCCGTCTACATCTTCAGCGATGATCAGCAGTGGGCGACCGGATTTTGCAACTTGTTCCAGTATTGGCAGCAAGTCACGGATGTTCGAGATTTTTTTGTCGAACAACAGGACGAACGGGTTTTCCAGGATAACGGATTGTTTTTCTGGATTGTTGATGAAGTAGGGTGACAGATAGCCACGGTCAAACTGCATACCTTCAACGATGTCGAGTTCGTTGTCCAGGGATTTGCCGTCTTCAACAGTAATCACGCCTTCTTTGCCGACTTTGTCCATTGCTTTGGCAATGATGTCGCCGATGTTGGCATCAGAATTGGCAGAGATGGAACCAACTTGAGCGATTTCTTTGTTGGTTGTTGTTGGCTTGGACAGTGTTTTGATTTCAGCAACGATGGCTGTAACCGCTTTGTCGATACCGCGTTTCAAGTCAGTTGGGTTGAAGCCAGCTGCTACATATTTGAAACCTTCGCGAACGATGGCTTGTGCCAGAACAGTCGCAGTGGTTGTACCGTCACCAGCGTTGTCAGAAGTGCGGGAAGCCACTTCTTTCACCAGTTGTGCACCCATGTTTTCCAGCCTGTCTTTCAGTTCGATTTCTTTAGCAACCGAGACACCGTCTTTAGTTACTGTAGGTGCGCCGAAAGAGCGTTCCAGAACCACGTTACGGCCTTTAGGGCCCAGGGTGACTTTAACTGCGTTGGCCAGGATGTTGACACCATTGACGATTTTCGCACGGGCGTCATCACCAAAAATTACTTGTTTAGCTGCCATATTAATTCTCCGAATTCTTTAATTGATATCGTGGATGCCGATTACTTCTGTACGACCGCGAAGATATCTTCTTCACGCATCACCAGAACTTCGTTGCCGTCAACTTTGACAGCCTGACCAGAATATTTACCGAACAAAACGCGGTCGCCAACTTTAACGTCCAGGGCGCGCACAGTACCGTTGTCCAGCAATTTGCCAGGACCAACAGCCAGTACTTCACCTTGATCTGGCTTTTCAGCAGCAGCGTCAGGCAGAACGATACCGGATGCGGTTTTTGTTTCTTGATCCAGGCGTTTCACGATCAGGCGATCGTGCAGGGGACGAAGGTTCATACAAGCTCCTTTAAATTTGCGAGTAATTACTATTGGAATTCAATTAAGCTGGGGAGAGACTTGTTAGCACTCTCTCCCAACGAGTGCTAAGTATATGGGCGAGCTCCATGCTTTTCAAGACAGGAAAATGGACTAAATTAAAATTTCCTTAGAAATCATGCATTTATGATGTCAAAACCATGACTTTAGTTGCATTAAAGATAATTAATTTAATTCCATTATTGAAAATATTGCCACATGTGAAATGTGAGTTTTTGTAATACTGGTGCTTTTGTTGCAGTAAATCATCGAAAATACTGCCTATAAATTAAGCGAAATGTTTAGGCTACCGGTGCATGTGGCGGGCAAATCGCCTGGATAACTAAAACCGGTGCACATGCTTGATGCCTGTGGGGCAAATGAGCAGTGCGGCTGAATAAGCCTGGCAGACCGGGTGCGCGGAGGCAGTGAGATGTGGTGGTTACGGTTTTGTGCAGCGTTCTGCTGTGTCGTTGGGATGGGGTTGCCTGCTTCAGCATTGGCTATGTCGGTCACTTTCCTGAACCCCGGAAAATCAGATGAAATCTATTGGGTCACTGCGGCCAACAGTATGACTGCAGCCGCCGGTAGCCTGGGCATCAAGCTGGAAGTCTTGTATGCCGAGCGTGATCACCTTAAACCTTTGGAATTTGCAAGGCAGATTGCGGCCCGTCCGGCTGCAACACGTCCCGATTATGTGGTGCTGACGAATGATTATGGCATGGGGCCAGAAGTAGTGCGTATACTGGATGCAGCCAGTATCAAGACTTTCTTTGCCTATAGTGGTATTACCAAGCCGAGCGAACGGGACATAGTTGGACACCCGCGCCAGATCCATAAACACTGGTTAGGTAGCCTGGAACCTATGGCCGAAGAGGCCGGGTATGTTACCGCAGGCAAACTGATAGAACGCGGGCGTGCTGAAAAATGGATGGCCGCTGACGGCAAGTTGCATTTGCTGGCAATTGCCGGTGACCGTTCCACCACTACTTCATATAAACGTACTGAGGGCATGCGCCGGGCGGTGGCAGAAGCCAAAGATGTGGTGCTGGATCAGGTGGTGTATGGTGAATGGAGCAGGGTCAAGGCGCAGGAGCAAAGTGTGTGGCTGTACCAGCGTTATCCGCAGACGCGGCTGGTCTGGACGGGCAGCGACCTGATGGCATTTGGTGCGATGGAAAGCTGGCGTGCGCGTGGCGGCAAGCCGGGGTATGACGCCAGTTTCAGCGCCATCAATACCTCATCCGAGGCACTGGCGGCAGTGGAATCAGGGTCGCTGACAGCCTTGTCCGGCGGCCACTTCATTGCCGGGGCTTTTAGTCTGGTGATGTTGTATGACTATCATCATGGCAAGGATTTTATCAAGGAAGGACTGGAACTGGAACGTTCCATGTTTATTTTATTTACGCCAGAAGAGGCGCGCCGTTTCGAGGGCATGTTTGGCGACATGAATTTCTCACGTGTTGATTTCAAAAAATTCAGCAAGGTCTTAAACCCTGCGGTGAAAAAATATAACTTCAGTTTTCGCCAGTTATTGGAAAATAAGTAGCACATTCAAATGAACATCACACCCTTACAATCCATCGCCAGCTTGTTGATACGCCGTGTCTTCAAGTGGGTGATTTTGTGCGTGGTGGCGATCAGCGGCTTGCAGGCCTGGCTGAATTATCGGGCGATAGAACACAATTTCAACATGACGGTGAATGATGTCGCGCATGCGCATCTACCTTTGCTGTCAGTTGCCATCTGGGATATTGAGCCACAGACCATACAAAAACAGATCAAGCTGATACTCAAAAATACCTCGATCGCGTATGTGGTGATACGCGCCAATACCGGTCAGGAATTTATCGGTGGTGATGCCAGTCGCACGCCAAATGGCGAGCATATTATGTTTGATATTCCGTCACCTATGGACGCTGCAAAACCGGTTGGCACCGCCGAGTTTGTGGTTGACAGAAGCATGCTGAAAAATGAGCTGTGGCGCAGCCTGATTATCGTGGTACTGGGTGTGCTGGTGTTGTCGATTTTTATTTTTTTGGCGGTCGCTGCGATTTTACGGCGCGACCTGGAACGCCCCATGCGTCAACTGGCTGATTTCGTCAAAAACCTGCAGGCGAATAAAATTTCCACCAGGTTGGAATTAGAGCTTGAACCTGGCCATGTGTACAACGAAATTGATCTGGTCGTGGATGGCTTCCATACCATGCAGAGCAGCATAGAAAAGCACATCGCCAACCAGGATGCGCTGGTATCAGAGCGCACCAGGCAACTGGAAACTGCCATACAGACGCTGAAGCAATTATCCATCACCGATGGCCTGACAGGGTGTTATAACCGTCTGCTGTTCAATGAACGCATGCCGGCTGAAATACAAAGGGCAGTGCGTTATGGCCGTGATTTGTGTGTGGTGTTTTGCGACATTGATTTTTTCAAGAATGTGAATGACCAGTATGGCCATGCGGTCGGCGACAAGGTTCTGGTGAGCTTTGCGCAAAGTCTTGAAAAGGAATTGCGGGCCGAGGTGGACTGGGTAGTCCGTTATGGTGGCGAAGAATTCATGATCATATTGCCAGAAACCGGGTTGAAAGCCGCTATCGACGCCGCCACCCGCATTCGCGAACAGGTAGAACTGATGGTGATCAGCTTGGCCGATGGCTACAGCCTGCACATCACAGCCAGTTTTGGGGTGGCCGAACTGCGCGCGGGGGATACCGTTGAAACCCTGGTTCACCGTGCTGATCAATGGCTGTATTTTTCCAAATCACATGGGCGCAATCAGGTCCAGCCCAGGGATGGCAGGGATGACCGGGATGATCAGGGCATCGTTCCAGAAATCAATCCTGCTACCCTAAGCGAGCTGTAACAGTACGGTTCTTGCCTGCCGTATCAACAGTTCAGACATGCGCGTCAACCTGGGTGTCTGCACCTTCCAGCTGTGCCAGTACAGATTGACATCGACCGGATGTTCCGCCATCAGCCGGACCAGATTTTCCTGCCCCGGCAGGGTACGCAGCAGTATCTCCGGAATGACACCCCAGGCCAGCCCTAACAGAATGCCACGGTTGTATGGTGTGGTGGCAGGTAAAAAATGGGTGGGGCAGGCATTTTCTTGCAGGCCGAAATGTTCCAGCAATATTTGTGACTGCAATTTGTCTTTGCGATTGAAGGTCAGCACCGGTGCATGGCGCATGGCTTCACGCGTCATCCCATGTGGAAACCAGCGTTCACAATACGCCTGGCTGGCAACCGGCAGATAGCGCATGATGCCCAGTGGCGTCGCCTGGCAACCACGCATGGCTTGCGCTTCGGCAGAGATACAGCCGAGTACCATGCCGCTTTCCAGCAGATCGTGGGTATGGTCCTGATCATCGATCAGCACTTCGAGCAGGATGTTTTCTGCGATCAAAAATTCTGACATGGCAGGCAGAAACCAGCTGTCCAGGCTATCTGCATTGACGGCAATCGCAATGCTGATGGCAGCGCTTTGCTGCCCGGCGAATTCTGTTTGCAAATCCTGTTCGAGCTCGGCCACCCGGCGCAAGTGTTGCACCAGCCTTTGTCCGGCATGGGTGGCACGGCAGGGGCGGCTGCGCACCAACAAGGTGTTCCCCAATTCCATTTCCAATGCCTTGATGCGCTGGGAAATGGCCGAACTGGTCAGGTTCAGGGCTTGCGCCGCCTGTTCCAGACTGCCGTGGTCAATCACGCTGAGGAAGGCTTCGCATTGGCGGCTGTCGAGTCGGGGTTGCATTGGCTGTACTTTATTTACGGATTTTGGTGATTTTGACTAAAGACCTCTCAACACAGAGGCACAGAGGCACAGAGGTAAAGAGAAGGAAATCATTGTATTTGATGCCAATGCGTTAATTTTATTCAAGGAGTTTCAAATCAAGTTTTTAATTGAAGTTAAGAAATTTTAATGAATTCGTAAATATTTTAAATTTGCTTCATTTTAATGCCTTTCTTGCCCAAAATTCCAGCATGGAACAAACATGGAACAAACTGGAGCGAGAAAATGTTGACTTTTATACTCAAGGGCATGGGCATGAGTGCCGGGCTGATCATGGCAATTGGTTCACAAAATGCGCATGTCTTGCGCATGGGGCTGCGTCGTCAGCATGTGGGCTTGACGGTGATGATTTGTATTGCCTGTGAAATAGTGCTGATACTGGCAGGTGTGGCGGGCATAGGTGGCATGATCAATAGCCAGCCCTTCTTGCTGGCGCTGGCGCGCTGGGGTGGGGCGGCGTTTCTGGTCTGGTATGGCGTGCGTTCCCTGCGCGCAGCATTCCGTCAGCAAAGCCTGGTGACTGCAACTGGCGATATAAGTTTGACTGCAGGCAAGGCAGCCCTGGCTGTGTTGGGGGCGACCTTGCTCAATCCGCATACCTATCTGGATACGGTGGTCTTGCTGGGTGCCATCGGTGGGCAGCAGCCAGGTGATGGCAAATACTGGTTTGCCCTGGGCGCGGTCCTGAATGCCACGCTCTGGTTCGCTGCCCTGGGCTTTGGCGCACGCTTGCTGGCCCCGCTGTTTGCCCGTCCCCTTGCCTGGCAGGTGATGGATACCTTGATTGGTGTCATCATGCTCTTGCTGGCAGCGAATCTGGCGCTGGCCTGATGCTGTTTGGTGTCAGCTTGGGGTCAACTTGGTGTTCAACTTTGTAGGGCCCATTTGTTGAACACGCAGATTTGTGATAACTTCCGTGCATGAAATCCACCTGGCGTTATTTGATTGCATGCATGTTGCTGGTCTTGCTGCCCCTGCAAGGGTTTGCGGTCGCCAGCAGGATGGCGTGCGCCATGGATATGCCGGTCAGCCAGGCCCTGGCCAGCACCAGCACGGCTGACAATGAACATTGCCAGCCTCAGATAGCCAAACAGGCAGATGCCAAATCTGTCCATGACGGCGTTGGCAAGACCACCTCGGCCCACGGCAATTGCAAATCGTCTGCACCTTGTTGCATGGGCATTGCCCTGATGCCTGCTGCGCAGGGCATGGTTTTTACTCCCTTTCATAGCGATGCACAATCGCTGCCGGTATCCCTGCCTGCTTCCGTATCACCAGCCTTGCTGGAACGCCCTCCCAGGTTGACCCTGATCTGAACTTTGCTGACCGGCGCATCTGCGTGCCAGCGTCAGCCAGTGGGCTGTAACAGTTCACTATTGCTATCTACACCATCTCATACCACCCGTCATGACGGGTGAAACACGTTTTCTGCGAGGACTTCATGTCTCAATTTCATTGTCGCTATCGTATTCCAGTTCTGAGCGCGGCCATCTTGCTGCTTGGTGGCTGTGCCAGTTTTGATATCGACCAAAGTACACAACAAATCAACCAGCGCTATCCCGCTTATACCCAGGGGCAACTGGCGCTGGCCAGTAAGCCGGAACAGCAAAAAGACCGGCAAGACAAGGCTGCAATCCTCTTGCGTGATCCATTGTCACAAGACGCTGCCGTGCAAATCGCACTGTTGAACAGCCCGGCCCTGCAAGCCTTACTGGCGCAACACCAGGCCAATGGGGCGAATGTGGTACAGAGCGCACGTATTGCCAATCCCGTGTTCAATTTCGAGCGTAACCGGCAAGCTGGTGAGCTGGAAATTGGCCGCCTGCTCAGTGTCGGCCTGCTTGATCTGCTCAGCCTGCCGCAAAGACAGAGCATGGCCCGACACAGTCTGTGGCAGGCGCAAACGCGCTTAAGCCTGGATGTGATAGACCGTGTCAGCGAAGTGCGGGTCGCCTGGGTCAAGGCGGTGGCGGCACAGCAAAGCCTGGACTATGCCAGGCAGGTAGTGGATGCCGCCGATGCCAGTGCCGAACTGGCCGGGCGCATGCACAAGGCTGGCAATTTCAATACCCTGCAGGCCGCGCGTCAGCAGGCGTTTCAGGCAGATGCCGTGGCTCAGTTCAGCTTTGCCAGCCATAACAGCCTGGCCACGCGTGAAGAACTGGTACGCCTGCTGGGCTTGAATGACGCCCAGGGAAAAGCCCTCAAGCTGCCACAGCGCTTGCCCGATCTACCAGCCACACCGCTGGCAGCAGAAGCGATAGGCCCGCAAGCCACCAAAAACCGTCTCGACATCCAACTGGCCAGACAGGAACTGGATGCCGCCGCAGCCCGCCAGGGCCTGAACCTGGTCAATAGCTTTACTGATATAGAACTGGGTGTCAGGCGCAATACTGTCTTTGATGCAGCCGGGCATAGCGAGATCAAGCGCGGTGTCGAAGTCAGCCTCAGTCTGCCCTTATTTGATTGGGGCGACGCCCAAAGAACGGCAATGAATGCGAATACCCTGGCGGCCAGTTATCGCCTGCAAGATACGGTCAACAATGCGGGTTCACATTTGCGTGTCAGTTATTCTGCCTATCGCAGCCTGTACGATATCGCCCGACAATACCGGGACGACATTCTGCCACTGCGCAAGCGCATTTCTGCAGAAAACCAGTTGCGCTACAACGGCATGTTCATCAGCGTTTTTGAATTGCTGGCCGATACCCGTGAGCAGATCAATAGCGTGCTGGCGGCCATCAACGCGGAACAACAATTCTGGCTGGCAGATGCCGCCTTGCAGGCAGAACTGCTGGGCCGCCCCTCTACCCCCTCAACTGGCACACTGAACCCCATATCATCATCTGCCCCGCCAGACGCTGCGCATTGATGCCCCGGCGAGAAGGAAATAAAATGAATTCAAGAAGAGATTTTTTCAAATTCGCTGGCATCGCCGGTGGTGCTTTGGCGGCGACAGCCGTCAGCAAGGTGGCGCTGGCAAGCTTGCCTGAAGCCGTTACCCAAACCAGCGCGGACACCATGCCGCCGCTGCAACCAAAAAATGGCCGCCCCTATAATCCGGTGGTGACCCTGAATGGGTGGACCCTGCCGTGGCGCATGAACCATGGCGTCAAGGAATTCCATCTGGTGGCCGAAGCTGTCGTGCGTGAAATGGCACCCGGCATGATCGCCAATCTGTGGGGGTATAACGGCCAAAGCCCTGGCCCGACGATAGAAGTGGTGGAGGGTGATCGCGTACGTATTTTTGTCACCAACCGTTTGCCAGAACATACCAGCATGCACTGGCACGGCCAGCGCCTGCCGAATGGCATGGATGGCGTATCCGGCCTGACCCAGCCATCAATACAACCTGGCAAGACTTTTGTGTATGAATTTGTGGCACGTCGTCCCGGCACTTTCATGTATCACCCGCACGCCGACGAAATGACGCAAATGGCCATGGGCATGATGGGTTCATGGATCACCCATCCCAAAGGCAAGCATCCGCAGATTGACGAAGTTGACCGGGACTTCATCTTTTTGCTGAGCGCCTATGACATAGAACCCGGCGCATTCAAACCAAATATCGTGACCATGACAGACTTCAATTTATGGTCGTGGAATAGCCGCATCTTCCCTGGCATTGATACCCTGAATGTACGCAAGAACGACAGGGTCAGAATACGTGTCGGCAACCTGACCATGACCAATCACCCCATCCATATTCATGGCCATGAATTCACGGTGACGGGCACGGATGGCGGCCCGGTACCCAGGACAGCACGCTGGCCAGAAGTGACGACCGATATTGCCGTCGGCCAGATGCGTCAGCTTGAATTTATTGCAGATGAAGAAGGTGACTGGTCCCTGCATTGCCACAAGAGCCATCACACCATGAATGCCATGGGGCATACCGTACCGACAATGATAGGTATCGATCATAAAGACGTGGCCGACAAGATCAACAAGCTCATTCCAGCGTATATGACCATGGGGGACAAGGGCATGGCTGACATGGGCACAATGGAAATGCCATTGCCGGATAACACGATCCCCATGATGACAGGTGAGGGACCATTTGGTGGCCTGGAAATGGGCGGCATGTTCAGCGTGGTCAAGGTGCGCAAAGACCAGAAGCCGGGCGATTATAAAGACCCGGGGTGGTACCGGCATCCCAAAGGCACGGTGGCTTATGAATATGCGGGCCCCGTTGCAGAAGCCCCGCGCCAGCCGGCAGATGCACACGCCGGGATGAAACATGGCAAATCTGCCACGCCAGAAGTGGAAGTGCAGGTCAGGAAGCCGCAAGGCCATGGCGGACATTGAGGAAATGTGTTTTTCTGTCTGATTTGTGACGAAAAGTAAAAGAATGATAAAGCCGTTAGTCCCGGCTTTATTATTTTTGATGATACGTCCACCTGAGAAGAAAAAATGAAAACAATCCCCGCATTGTACAAAATCTGCTTGCTTCTTTTCTTTCCTCTTTTTCTGATGCTGTGCAGTCAGGCACATGCTGAACAAATTGACCTGGATGATTGCAGTTTATTGATAGCCCAACCCCTGCGTGCCGACTTTCAGGATTGGATAAACAAAAACCGTAAACAGGCATCCAGCGGCAATGTCGACGCATTGAAAATGCTGGCGGAAGAAGCGAATAACCGCCTTGCCTGTTTTGAAGATCTGCTGATGGATAATTCAGAATGGACAATGACGTTCACCAGAAAAAATGGTAGTAGTGAAACCAGGTCGAATACCGGTATTGCCGATATTAAAAAATATGACTATGCCTATGCAGCACTCAAGGACGCTATCAACTACATGCATCAAGCAGGCAAGAAAGACCCGGCTTATCGTGGCTTGTCGGCGCAACTGGTACTGCGTTATGTGACTGCCTTGCCAGAACGTGTGGAAAGCGCCTATGAAGATGTCAGTGGCGCCAATCAGCTTGAATGTGTCATGAAGCGAAAATTTGCCAATCGTGATGCGCGCTACGTCTGTTCATCACATCGCACGACGATGGCCCAACTGGGCGTGAAATTACCGGCAGGCCGTCGTCCTGTACTGGATGCCAAAGGGCAGCAATGGGCGGAAGATTTCCCAGTAAAATAAATGCTGCGGACACAAGATAAATTCATTTTAATTTCGTTTTAATTTCATTTGTTAGCTAGCGTACAGACCAGAAAACTTATTCAGTGCAGGCTTTTTTATGCATGCAATGTTTGCGTGATGCGGTCAACAGATTGCGACTTCAAACGTTATAGGCATTAGTAGGCTGTAACAGTCCACTGAGTATCAACAAGTCAGTTTGCCTTGATGCTGCTGTCGCTTTAGCAAACTTATACAGAACTTATTTGATCAATAGAAATGAGTTCTTGTTTGACGAAATGGAAGACATCATGAAAAATACTTCAATAAAAAAGGCGCTGTTTTTTGCTGCTGCCAGTGCCGCATTATTGATGAGCAGTCATTCCCAGGCGCAGAACGTTGGTGTGTCTGTTCAATTTGGACAGCCCGGGTTTTACGGCCACGTTGATATCGGCAATTTCCCCCAGCCACAAGTGTATTATCGTGAACCCCGTATAGTGCGCAGGGTCGATGTGGTGCAGCCTCCGATGTATCTGGTTGTGCCACCTGGTCATAGAAATAAATGGGACAAGAACTGCTATCGCTACAATGCCTGCGATCGTCAGGTGTATTTCGTACAGGAAAATTGGTACAACACCCAGGTTGTGCCACGCTATCGCGATGGTTATTATCGCGAATATGACGACAGGCGTAATGACAGGCATGGCGACTACAGACGTGACGAAAGGCGCGACGACAGACGCGGCGACCGCCGTGATGAAGGCCGTCGTGGTGACGACCATGGACGTGGCTATGAACATGGCCGCGGGCATGACAGGGATTAAGCGTTAATTCAGTGTTGAATTCTGCGTTTAATTTCGGATTGAATTAAGCGCTGATCAGGTAAGCTAATCAAGGGCCGCGTTGCGGCCCTTGTCATTGACGGTAATCAGCATTTATTTCATCACTATTTTTTCTTTCCACGCCTGAATCGCTGCTTGCCAGAAAGTGGGAATATCCTCAACTGCCGAAGTCAGTTTCAAGCCCAGAAATTGCGCTGCCGGTAGCAGGGCTTCGTGCAAGACATCGTTGTCGCCACGATCAAACGCCAGCGCACCGGTTTGTTTCGACAGCTTTTCACCCAGGGCATTGGTGACTACTGGCACATGCAGATAAGCCGGGGTCGGCAAGTTCAGCAGGCCTTGCAAATAAATTTGCCTGGCAGTCGAATCAATCAGATCGGCACCGCGTACCACATGGGTAATCTGCTGGGCGGCGTCATCCACCACCACCGCTAGTTGGTAGGCCCAGAAACCGTCCGCCCGCTTCAGCACAAAATCACCAACTTCGTGACCCAGGTCTTGTGTCTGTGTTCCGCACAGGCGGTCTTCAAAGCCAATGATGTCATCCGGCACGCGCAGACGCCAGGCTCGGGCAATTTTTCCGGCAGCCAGGCCATGACGGCAGGTGCCGGGATAAATCTGGCTGGCAGCTTCGCCGAGACGCAGGCGCGAGTCGGCGATTTCCTTGCGGGAGCAGGCGCAGGGGTAGACCGCGTCGCCCAACTGTTGCAAGGCCGCTTCATACAGCGGCTGGCGCTGACTTTGCCAGGTGATCTCTCCATCCCACTGCATGCCGCTGCGTTGCAGCGACGTGATGATTTGCTGATCTGCAGCTTTGACGTTGCGGTCAAAATCCAGGTCTTCTATGCGCAGCAGCCACTGGCCATCGTGGGCTTTGGCATCCAGGTAACTGGCCATGGCGGCAACCAGGGAACCCATGTGCAGCGGGCCGGTGGGTGAAGGGGCAAATCGCCCTGTGTACACTTGTTTTGCTTGCATGAATGTTCTTCAATTACCGATCAACATGCGTTGCGCGATAGGGTCTTGCAACTTTTGTAAAAACCATCCTAGAGCCTTGCCTTTGTTGGCGCTGCGCCAGACCAGGCAATTTTCTTCCGGCGGACGGATGGCCTCGGTCTTTTTTTCTATCAGGGCACCGCTGCGCAAATGGGGCAAAGCCAGCCTGCGCGGCAAGTGCCCGCAACCCAGCCCTGCCAGTTGGGCCGCCAGTTTGGCTTGCAGGGTGGGGACGGTCAGCGTATCTTGTCCGCTTAACAAACCGGCCGTCATGGAAGGCAGGGTCAGGCCGGTGTCACCAACGGCAATCGCCCGGTGTGCCTGCAAAATGGCTGGCGTTAACAATCCTTCTGCCAGCGCCAGCGGATGTTGCGGGGCCACCGCAAATACCCAGTCCATACTACCCAGCGGGCGGGTTTGAAATTCACCACGCATGCGTATGGCATCTGGCCCATAGTAGGCGGCCCCTATGGCCAGGTCGGCGCGGCCAGATACCATGGCTTCCCAGACGCCGGACAAAATCTCATGACTGATACGGATGCGTGTGCCACAGTTTTGTTGTTCAAATTCCTTGATCAAGGGGATCATGTCATCGAATTGTATGATGCCATCAATGACGATGCGCAGTTCCGCCTCCCAGCCACTGGCGGCGCGTTTTACACGATTTTCCAGTTCTTGTGCGCTGTTCAGCAGGTGCCGCCCTTGTAATAGCAATTCTTCGCCTGCAATGGTCAATTTGGCACGATGGCCGCGCCTGTCAAAGAGCAGGACATCCAGGTCTTCTTCCAGCTTGCGTATGCTGTAGGTGATGGCGGACGGTACCTTGTCCAGTGCGGCAGCTGCCGCCGCAAAGCTGCCTTTACGATCTATCGCATCGAGGATTTGCAGGGCTTCCAGAGTGAGGTTCATGATTGTTCAAAAAATTTGAATGAGATGTAGAAAATTCTACCCTTATCTGATTGTTTTTGTTTGTATATAGTACGTTCATCGCCTGAAAACAATATTCAGGAATTTTGAAAGGACTTATATGATTACGCTTAGATCGTCACAAGAACGCGGCCATGCCGAGCACGGTTGGCTCAAATCGCATCACAGTTTTTCATTTGCTGAATATTATGACCCACAGCATATGGGTTTTGGTCCACTACGTGTCATCAATGATGACTGGATCGCCCCGGCGATGGGTTTTGGTACGCATCCACACCAGAACATGGAAATCATTACCTATGTGCTGGAAGGTGCGATTGCCCACAAAGACAGTATGGGTAATGGCAGTACGATACGTCCGGGTAATGTGCAATACATGAGTGCAGGTACCGGCGTGCGTCATTCGGAATTTAATCCGGCCAATACCGAACATACGCGTCTGCTGCAAATCTGGATACAGCCAGATCAAGTGGGCGGTGAACCACTGTACGGCGAAAAAGAATTCAGCCGTGAAGAAAAACAGGGCCGCTTGCGCCTGGTGGCATCGGGTGACGGTGCGGATGGCTCCATCAAAATCCGCCAGAACGCCAGTCTGCAGATAGGTTTGTTCGATGCAGGGCAAAGACAGGAAGTGGCACTGGCAGCAGACCGCCTGACCTATGTGCATGTGGCACGCGGTGAGTTGACCGTCAACGGTTTGAGCCTGAAGGAAGGCGACGCCGTAAAAATCCAGGATGAAGAAAAACTCATCCTGGAGCAGGGCAAGCAGGCAGAAGTGCTGGTATTTGATTTACCTCACTGATTGACAGCGGACACAGGCGCTACTCCAGCAGTAGCGCCTGTGTTCGCCTATTATTTTCCAACATTAGGAGTAAGAACATGACTAAAGTCGCCATTATTTATCATTCAGGTTACGGCCACACCACCAAGGCTGCTGAAGCGGTGCATGCGGGTGCTGCGGCAGCGGGTGCCGATGCAGAACTGATCAAGATTGATGCCGAAGGTAATATCACTGACGCGCAATGGGCCAGCCTGGCGGCAGCGAATGCCATCGTGTTTGGTTCACCTACCTACATGGGTAGCGTATCCTGGCAGTTCAAGAAATTTGCCGATGCGTCTTCCAAGCCCTGGTATAGCCAGGTCTGGAAAGACAAGATCGCTGCCGGCTTTACCAATTCTGCGTCGATGAATGGTGACAAACTGTCGACCCTGCATTACCTGTTCACGCTGTCGCAACAACATGCCATGATCTGGGTAGGCACAGGCCTGATGCCAGCAAACAGCAAGGCGGCACAGCGCAATGACATCAATTTCCTTGCCAGCTCCAGTGGTTTGATGACGCAATCCCCATCCGATTCTTCACCGGAAGAAGGCCCATTGCCTGGTGACCTGGAAACAGCGAAACTGTTTGGCAAGCGTATTGCTGAAGTGGCGAAGAAATTGGCTTAAGTCAATTTTAGCTTTTGTAGTGGCAATGAAAAAACCGGCTGCGTGCCGGTTTTTTTTGTTGTGGTGTACTGTTATTTGCATTCGCCTTCAGGCACCATATAAAACAATCCCCAACCGTGACCATCGAGGTCGTGAAAGCCACAGTCATACATGAAACCCTGGTCTTGCGGTTCTGTCGGGACGGTCGCACCGGCAGCTTTGGCCTTGGCGATCAAGCTGTCTACGTGTTCACGGCTGTCGCAAGGCAGGGCAATCAGGACTTCAGTTTTCTCTCTGGCGTCACTGACAGGTTTGGTGGTGAAGCTGGCAAAGAATTCTTCCACCAATAGCATGGCGTACAGGTTTTCACCCAATATCATGCAGACCCCCTTGTCATTGCTGAATTTCGGTTCAAAACTGTAACCCAGGCTGCTAAAGAATGCTTTGGAACGTGGCAAGTCCTTGACCGACATGTTGATATAGATTTGCTTATGCATACTCTTTTCCTTTAAATGGTTGCTGGCAAGTTCAAAGTCCGCACCGGGCGCACTTCTATGCTGCCATGCTGGGCCGGTGGGATTTTTGACGCCAGTTGTATGGCTTCATTCAGATCCCTGGCATCGATGAGATAGAAGCCGGCCAGCATTTCCTTGGTTTCGGCAAACGGGCCATCAGTCACAGACAATTGCCCGTTTCTTACCCTGACCGTGGTTGCTGTATGCACAGGGTGCAGGGGTTCGGCAGCCAGCATGTGGCCACTGTCCATCAAGTCCTGTGCATACCCCCCACATTTTTCATCTGGGCAGGCATTCCAATGCTCATTGTCGAGATAAACCAGACATAGGTATTTCATACGGTCTCCAGCAAGGATGAAACAAAATCAGATAGGCAGCAAAACGCCGTTGATATTCCAGGGTGTGCCATATTTATCCTCCAGCATGCCCCAGGATTTTGCCCAGAATGCGGGTTGTACAGGCATGGTGATTTTGCCGCCTTCTGCCAGCGCATTGAAGATCCGTGTGGCTTCTTCAGTCGTATCGTAATTCAGGCAGAACGTCACACCTTTGATACCTTCATATGGTATATGCTGCGGGCAATCACCAGCGTACAGCATTCCACCATCCGGCAATTCAAGCCGTGCATGCAAGATGCGGTGCGCGGATTCTGGCGGCATCATGGCTGCCATGGGGGATTCTGCGCCACTCATCATGACGGTGATTTTACCGCCCAGGGTTTGTTCGTAAAAATACATGGCTTCCTTGCAGTTGCCGTTAAAACTCAGATAAGCGATAGGATGTGGCATGATTATTAATTCCTTAATTAGTTGATTTCAAAAAGGGGCGTGAAAGCGTCTCCACATCAGATAGTCGATTGGCGAGACAGCAAATCGACATCAATCCAAAAAATTAATTTTTATTTTTTATTTCAGCCAGCTTGTTTTGCAAAAAACGACGCTCTGGTTCTTGCTTGCACAGGGTCAGGGCCTGCGCATAGGATAATCTTGCCTGCTGTAAATTACCGCTGCGTCGCTGCAAATCTGCCCTGGCGGCGTGGGCCAGGTGGTAGTTTTGCATTTCATTATTTTGTAGCAGACTTTCCACCAGTTGCAAGCCTGTTTTCAATCCGGCGCTGCACATGGACAGGGCAATCGCACGATTCAATTCGATGATGGGGCTGGCTTCGACACGCAGCAGGGCATCATATAAGCCGACTATCTGCGGCCAATCAGTATCGGCATAGCTGGCTGCTTCTGCATGCACGGCAGAAATGGCAGCCTGCAGGCTGTAAGCACCAAAGCGGCCTGAGCGCAAAGCCTGTTCCACCAGCACCGATCCTTCGGCGATCAAAGCCTGGTTCCACAATTGCCGGTCTTGCTGTTCCAGCGCGATCAGCTCACCCTGGGTATCGGTACGGGCAGGGCGGCGGGATTCATGCAAGAGCATCAGTGCCAGCAAGCCGCTGACTTCTGGTTCGGGCAATAATTCTTCCAGCAGTCTTGCCAGACGTATCGCTTCTGCGGCCAGGTCAGGACGCAGGGCCGATGCACCGGCAGAGCTGGAGTAAGCTTCATTGAAGACCAGGTAAATCACCCGCAACACGCTGTGCAGGCGCGCTGGCAAGTCGGCTTTTTCTGGCACCTGGTAGGGAATATTCGCATCACGGATTTTTGCCTTGGCGCGCACGATGCGTTGCGCCAGCGTCGGTGCCGGGGTCAGGAAGGCGTGGGCGATTTCTTCGGTCGTCAGGCCGCACACTTCACGCAATGTCAGGGCGACCTGGGCATCTGCTGCCAGTGCCGGGTGGCAGCAGGTAAAGATCAGGCGCAGCCTGTCGTCTTCCATGATTTCTGCTTCACCGGGCAGGGTGCTTTCATCCGCCAGTGCTTCTACCGTATTGATATGCTGGTCCAGCGGATCAAAACGTCTTTGCCGCCGAATACTGTCGATAGCCTTGTAGCGTCCTGCCGATACCAGCCAGGTGTGCGGGTGATCGGGCATACCTTTTTGTGGCCATTGTTCCAGTGCGGCCTTGAAGGCTTCATGCAGGGCTTCTTCTGCCAGGTCGAAATCACCCAGCAAATGCACCAGCGTCGCGAAGACGCGCCGGCTGTCGCGCCGGTATATATCCTGAACGCGTTGTTTGAACTGTTCGTGCTGGGGATTGCTGCTTGCCGTCATCACCTGGATCACCCATGGCTGTGAGTATCAAGCCAGACCGAGGCAAGCACAGGGCTATGCGACAGTGGTGGAATGCACTCGTCCGGGTGGTCAGAAGTGTAACACTATCGGAAGGGAGCATGTCACCTGACACGCTCCCATGAGATGACTGCTACAAACCAAATACCAGTTTTTCTGTTTTCGGGTCTTTGGCCATCATGAATCTGACGATAGATTCAACGGTCACGGTATCGATCTGACCCGCCATGCGACGATCGAAGGGGTGATCGTCAAAGCTCACATTGGCCCTGAACAGGCGTGCCCCCAGCCGGGTGGCGGCGGAGATTTGCAAGGTATCTGGCTGGTAGGCTGCTGCTTTCAGCCAGGCCTGGGCCTGACTGCGGGTTTCTATCTGCATGTCCGTGGCCTGGGCCGCAGCAATAACTTCCAGCGCCCATTGATTGGAATTCTGGTAAGTCGTTGAAAACGGATAAGACAACATATTGTAGCGGGCCGCGTGCAAGCCCTTGGCACGACCATTGGCCATGACAAGTTTGAGGCTTTGCTGCAGTTCCGGGCCAGGGATGAGAATCAGGGTTTCAAAGGCGAACATGTCGTCCAGGAAGAAATTGCCCAGGCCTTCACGAAACAGGTCAGAATTGGCGGTGCCACACTGGTTCAGTTCATGCATGACTGACCAGGTGCCATCGGGCATATGCTGTATCAGCCCCAGATGGGAATAGCGCAGCTTGTATTTGGATAAATCTTGGCCAACCCGGGCGATGATGGCGATTTCTGCCTTGCTGTCATCCAGCCTGAGTTTGGTCTTTTGCGCCAGTTCCAGTGCCTTCATGGCCTTTCTGGGGTCAAGCGCACTGTCTTCACAAGGGCGTCCGGCAAAGGACGGCAGGCTGAATGCCAGGCAGGCCAGCAGCAGGCAAACCCTGATCCAGGTGCTGCCACCTGTCTGTAGCCGTCTCAGTACCGGGCGCTGCATCATTGCACCTTGTTGTGATGCATGAGCGCACTGCCGACTTCATTCGGTATGAATGCCAGGGCCTGACCGGCGCTGACCAGCAGATAGCCGGTAGTGGTGGCGCTGACTTCTATCACTGCACCACTCACCAGGGCGGCTTTTTCTATGCCCTTGCCAGACAGCTTGACGGTCGCGCTGGCTGCTTGGGTTGAACCTTTCAATACCACGGTGACACCATCGGCAGCTGCTTTTACGCTATCAACGACCACCACGCCAGAACCCACCACCATCGACATGCTGCCCAGCATGACGATGCCAACGCCTGCGGACAGGGCTTCGGAACCATTCGATGGGCCACATGACAGGCAATCACCGGCCTGCGCCTGGGTGACAAACAGGCTGGATGTCACCAGGGAAGTAATCAGGACTGTAGTGCGGGCAAATCTTTGCAATCGTGTTGACACGGTATCTCCTTCGTTGATGTAAGACCTCACTGTATGATGAGACCATAAAAGTGCAAGAAATTTGTCATTAGTAGCAAATAGTTACAGAAAAGGTAGCGAAATACGATGCCTTTTCGAGTGCCGACATGGCAAATGCACAAAGGGCCGGAAAACGCCGGCCCTTTGCTTGTGTCATCAGGACACCTGGTTGATTTACCAGATGGCGACGCGTTTTTCTGGTGTCAGGTACATCTTGTCACCAGGCTTGACATCAAAGGATGTATAGAAATCAGGGTGATTGACCATGCTGCCGTTGACGCGGAATTCTCCAGGTGAATGGGGATCGGTCTTGACCAGGGTAACCGCACGCTGTTCGCTTGATTTGTTGCGTCTGGCCTGTGCCAGGCCCATGAACAGGCGCTGTTCTGCCGTCCAGCCATCGATCACCGGTGCCGGTTTGCCTTCCAGCGACAGTTTATAGGCACGCAGGGCCATGACAATACCGGCATTGTCGGCAATGTTTTCACCCAGCGTCAGCTCACCATTGAGGAAATAGCCAGACACCGGGCTGTAGCCATTGTATTGATTGACCAGCGCCCTGGTTTTGTTCTTGAATTTTTCCTTGTCTTCGGCGGTCCACCAGTTACGCAGATTGCCATCGCCATCGTACTGTGAACCCTGGTCATCAAAGGCATGGCTGATTTCATGGCCAATGGAAATACCCAGTGCGCCATAATTGAAGGCATCTTCGGCATTCACATCAAACAGCGGCGATTGCAGGCGCGCCGCCGGGAACACGATTTCATTCATCTCCGGACTGTAATAGGCATTTACTGTTTGTGGCGTCATATGCCATTCTTCGCGGTCGATCGGTTTGCCCAGCTTTGCCACTTCTCTTTCGTGGGCGAAGGCACGCGCACGCATCAGGTTACCAACCAGGTCATCGCTGCGGATAGTCAGTTTGGAATAATCCAGCCATTTGTTGGGGTAGCCGATCTTGACACTGATCTTGGATAATTTGATCTGTGCCTGCTTTTTGGTTTCCTCGCTCATCCAGTCCAGCGTACCTATGCTTTGTTTAAACGCCGCCAGGAAATAGCGCACCATTTTTTCAGTACGTTGTTTGACTTCAGGAGAAGAGTATTTTTCTACATAGGCCTTGCCCACTGCTTCGCCCAGCACCTGGTCGACCAATGCCACACCGCGTTTGTCGCGGGTACGGTTTTCCTGGATACCAGCAATCAGTGCACCTTTGAAGGCAAAATCTGAATTCACAAAATCGGATGACAGGAAAGGTGCGTACCCGTTGACCAGATGCCAGGTGAAATACGATTTCCAGGCGTCGAGCGTGTTCGTGTTCAAACTCTCATTCAAGCCTTTGATATAACTTGGTTGTTGAACGATCAGCTCATTGATTTTGCCTGCCATGCCGGCCGCTTGCAGATAGGTTTGCCAGTCGTAAGCGGGCGTCAGCGCTGGCAAGTCATTGATGGCAAACTTGTTGTAGCTTTTGACCGGGTCACGGTTTTCGACTGCCGTCCACTGCGCTTTGGCAATTTCAGTTTCCAGCGCGACGATGTTTTTGGCCTGCTCGGCCGCATTTTTTTCACCCGCCAGTGTCAGCATTTTTTCTATATGCGCCTGGTATTTGTTGCGGATATCCGTCATTTTGGGATCATCCAGCTTCAGGTAATAATCACGGTTTGGCAAGCCAAGTCCACTCTGAGAAACGCCCACCACATATTGACTGGAATTTTTATTGTCCTGATGAATGCCAACGCGCAGCGGCGTCGTCACACCGATTTGGTGGAAGTGAGCGATCAGTGTCGGTATCGATTTTTTGTCTGACAGCGTGGCGATGTTGACCAATTCGGTTTTCAGTGACTGTATGCCGAGTGCATTCAGTTTTTTCTCATCCATGAAACTGTTATACAGGTCACCGATTTTCTGCTGGTCGGTGCCAGGCGCTGTATTGCCGTCTTTTGCCGCACCTTCGACAATGCTGCGCAATTGCTGCTGTACATCTTCACGAGCCTGCATGAAGGTGCCCCAGTCTGATTTGTCGGACGGTATTTCATTCGCCTTCAGCCAGCCGCCTTGTGCATAGCGGTAAAAATCATCCTGTGCGCGCGTCGCTTTGTCCATGTTTTCTGGCTTGATGCCAGAGCCCAGGGCGGCGGTCTTGATTACCGCACTGCCAGGCGCCGAATCGGCAGCCTGGCAGATGGGTGCCAGCAAGGCAAGTGTGAGGGTGCTGAGAAGAAGACGTTTCATATTGTTCCCTGTATATCGGACTTACGAAAAAATGCCCCAGCTGCGTTGCAGCTCCTCGCCGTACTAAAGTACTGTCTTCGTCGCTGGCGCCTTGCTGGGACAATTTTTCGTAAGTCCTATTTATGTTCTATGTAGACCGTAAGCGGCTAGTTATGCCGGGTGAGAAGCCATTGTTTCTGGCAACAGGTCTTTGACCTGTCAGCAGAACCTTAGTTCCAGCTTGGTTTTAATATGCAAAGCAAAAAGCGCATTGCTGAATTGATCAGAAACGCGCTTTCTATTGTAGAGGCTAGCTGGTCGTTGCTGGCGGGATTATCCGGCAGTGGCTTCTGCTGAAATGGTCGGGTCACTGGCACCAGTCGATTCTTTCTTGCAATGCGGGCAAGATTTGCCAGATATATACCACGGGGACAATTGCTCACGCGGCGTGACGACGGCGCGACAGGCAAAGCATTGTTTGGTATCGGTGGCTTCCAGTTGTGGATTGAGTGCAGTGCGGTAGTCAAACACAAAGCAATCGCCATGGTAATGATCACCACCGACTTCTTCAAAGTACTTGAGTATGCCGCCTTCCAACTGATACACGCTGTCAAAGCCAACATTCTGCATATGGATGGCGGCTTTTTCACAGCGTATGCCCCCGGTACAGAAAGTCACCACAGTCTTGTCGTTCAGGGCATCGCGGTTGGCTTCGATGACAGCCGGGAATTCGGTGAACTTGGCAATGCGGTAATCGATCGTATTGTCAAAGCTGCCAACGTCCACTTCAAAATCATTGCGGGTATCGACCATCACCACGGGTTTGCCATGGTCGTCATGGCCCTGGTCCAGCCAGCGTTTCAGCGTGTGGGCATCGACGGCGGGCGCGCGGCCTTCTTCCGGCTTGATCAACGGCATACGCATGGTGATAATTTCTGCCTTCAGCTTGACCAGTATCTTGGTGAAAGGCTGGTGGTCAGAAAAACTTTCCTTGGCAACCACGTCTGCAAAACGCGGGTCTTGGTGCAGCCAATCCATATACGCATCAATTTCATGGCGCAAACCGGCCAGGAACATATTGATGCCCTCTGGCGTCAGCAGTATCGTGCCCTTCAGATTGAGTTCCTTGCATTTGTCCAGAAACACCTGGCGTTTTTCAGCGGTGTCATTGAAAGTGATGAACTTGTAGGCAGAAATATTGACGTAAGGTTTATCGGGTGTTTGTATTACAGCGGGCATGATGAAATTCAGTAAGTCATTGATTTGGCAGCATTATAAGCGATTTAATCAGGCTTTTGCGGTCCACAGCATCTCGACATGGGGAATATCGTCTTCCAGATAGATGTCGGAAACCGTCTCAAAACCAAAGCTGCCATAGAATTTTTCCAGGTAAGCCTGGGCACCTATGCGGATGCTGGCTGCCGGGTAAAGCCTATGCAAAGCCTTGATGCCATTTGCAATTAAAGCTTTGCCAACACCGGTGCCGCGCCAGTCCTTGGTGCTGATGACGCGTCCCAGCGAGGTTTCGGTAAAGGCAATGCCGGCGGGCACGATGCGCAAGTAAGCGGCTACTTCGTCTTCTGGTGTCCAGGCAGTCAGGTGATGCGATAGTGGGTCCTTGCCATCCACATCCTGATACACGCAGTTTTGTTCAATGATAAACACGCCAGCGCGCGCCTGATAAATTGCATGCAATTGCAGATTGCTTAATTCGGCAAAGCTGACACATTGCCATTGCAAATCGTTTAAGTCTTTAGTCATACTCATCAATATTTTTTCTGGGGTTCTTTCACTGCTGTCTGGAATAATGTCCTTGACAAACAATAACGAGTAAATTCCCTCCCTTTCAAGGGGATGGTTAGGGTGGGGATGGGTTTCGGTTGATTAACTACAAAATGTAATTACGTCGGAAACCCATCCCCATCCCAACCATTCCACCGCGCAGCTTGCAGGCTGCTTAGAAATTTGCGGCACAAAGCTGCGCTTTGCGAATTCCCACAAATTTCCCCTTGAAGGGGACGGAGCTTTAAGCACGACCATTGGCAAATAATATTCAATTGCAGAATTAAGTCTCCGACCTAGAAAAATCATTAAGACACGGTTCGTACTTGCTGTTCAAAACGAGTCAAGCACATTATTCCGGACAACATTGGGGGTTCTTTGAAAGTCGCTAGCTTACATCTGTCTGAACAAATGTGCATAGACTCTACTCACCTGTAGTTTGTCATCACTACCTTTGAGCTTCAGACTGATCTTGCCTGTTTCATCCTTGGTGGCGATCTGTATGTGCAAGGTATTGACCACGGTGCTGCGGTGGATTTGCCAAAAGATGCTGCTGTCCAGTTGCGGCAATAATTCGCGCAGGCTGCTGCGTATCAGGGATGAATGTTCTTTGGTGACGACATTGATGTATTTGTCCGTGGCTTCAAAATACAGTACGTCATCGACCGGTATCATGCGGATCTGGTTGCCGACGGCAGCGCGGATAATGCGCAGGCGTTCTGGTGTTGCCTGGTTGCCAGTGTTAGTACCAACTGACAGTGCCTGTCCTGGCACCAGGTGGCGTAATTGTTCCAGCACCCGTTCCAGCTCATTCGGCCTTTGTGCCCCGTCATCCAGTCTGGCTTGCAATCTTTGTACGGTCTTTGCCAGGCGTTCTTCGCTGACTGGTTTCAGGACGTAATCGGATGCCGAATGTTCAAAGGCTTGTATCGCATATTCATCATAGGCCGTCACATACACGATCAGGGGGAAGGCTTTGTTATCTGGCCATTCTTCGGCCAGCTCCTGCGCCACTTCCAGCCCGGTCTTGCCAGGCATCTTGATGTCCAGGAACAGGATGTCAGGCTGTTTGTCCAGGGCTTCCTGCACAGCATGTACGCCATTCTCGACGAGTGCACACAATTCCAGTTCAGGCCAGAGTTTTTCCAGCATCTTTTGCAGGGTCAGCGAAAGTATCGGTTCGTCTTCGGCGATCAGGGCGCGTTTGGCTGTTGTCGTCATTGGTAGGTACTCACATTCAATCAGTTAAAGAGGTATGGTGAGATGGGCAATTGCGCCCTCGGGTTGATTGGCTTGCAGGCTGAGGCTGGCTTGTGGCCCATACAGGGCTTGCAGGCGATCGCGGATATTGGCATTGCCGATATGCTGGTCTGCATTGCTGGTGTTCTTATTGTCATCATAATTAAAGGGCAGACCCAGGCCGGTATCAATGATTTTCAGATGTAACTGCATGCCCTGTTTTTCGGCGACGACGTGGATGCTGCCGCCTTCCATTTTAGGTTCCAGACCATGCTTGATGGCGTTTTCCACCAGGGGTTGCAGCAGCATGGGGGCGATGGCGGTCTGCTGCAAATCATCGGGCAAATCCAGGGTGTAATGCAGGCGCTTGCCCATGCGTATGGCCAGCAATTCCAGATAGGCTTGCATGAGGGTAAATTCATGCTTCAGCGTGGTTTGTTCTGCCCGCGAAGAACTCAGGGTGGTACGCAAATACACGATCAGTTGCGCCAGCATGTGTTGCGCGCGTGGCGGGTCGATAGCGATCAAGCCCTGCAGATTGGCCAGAGTGTTGAACAGCATATGCGGCTCTATCTGGGCTTGCAGCAATTGCAGTTGTGCCTGCATGGCCTGTTTTTCTGTGGCGGCGTTCTTGGCTTTTTCTGCTTCGGCAGCAGCCACCAGTTCCGACATCCTGATGCGGCTCCAGAATGACCAGGCCGCCACGATGCTGACAATACTGGTCAGGGTGAAAAAACTGCTGACATACGACCATTCGAAATGCATGACATGCTTGATCGGGTAGCTGAAAACCAAGGCAGCCAGGCTGGTGCCAGCGACGAAAGCGATCGGTGCCACCACCAGGCACATGACATAGAAGCCTATGTGATGCGGTTGCCCATCACCCCAGATCAGGCGTTTCGTCAGCTTGATCAGGCTGTAAGCAGAAAAACCGATGAACATGGAAAAAATAATATTGTCCAGCAGGCCGCCGCCGGCGCGCATTACATAAGTGACGGCAAAGCCGCAAGTCACATTGATGACCATCAGACGGGGCAGGTCTGACAAAAACTGCCGTGCAGCCATCCGCAAAAACGGTAACAGGCGTGAACCCAGATAAGCTTGCAACTGATGTAAAACGGTGTTGTTCATAGTGTGGCTGACGGTGGATTTGCCAGTCTGCAGAGTACACTGGCCATGCTGGCAAAGACATCATAACAGGACGAAGCCCGGGCTTTTTGTCGCCAGCCCGGCCAAAACGGTCGCCAGCCGCAGCCTGCCTTGTACTTGACCAAGCCTAGCCAGGCATGCGGATGGCCCTGTTTATATGATTTTTCGGTTTTTTAAGTCTTTTAGCCTTGCTTCGCTGTAGCCCAGCAAGCCACTGAGTATGTCATCGGTATGCTGACCCAGCAAAGGTGGTGCACTGGCGTAACGGGGCGGGGTGGCCGACATTTTCATCGGGCTGGCCACCAGTTTCACCTGGCCGGCAGTAGGGTGGGGCAGATTGAATTGCATCTCGCGTGCCTGTACCTGCGGGTTTTCAAATACTTCATCCAGAGTATTGATGGGGCCGCAAGGCACGCCTGCATCTTCCAGCAGGCTGATCCACTCCTGTTTGGTCTTGCGTTTCACCATGTCGGCCAATATGGGAACCAGCACATCCCTGTGCTCTACGCGTTTTGGATTGGTGCTGAAACGCGGGTCGTCTGCCAATTCTGGCTGGCCACCTGCCTGTACAAACTTTTTATACTGCCCATCATTGCCTGCAGCGACGATGATGTGGCCATCGGTCGTTGCAAAGGTCTGGTAAGGCACGATATTCGGGTGCGCATTACCCCAGCGTTTTGGCGCGCTGTCGCTGGCCAGGTAATTCATGTTCATATTCGCCAGCATGGCAACTTGCACATCCAGCAAGGCCATGTCTATGTATTGGCCTTCACCGGTTCTGTCCCTGTGCGTCAGTGCCGCCATGACGGCGATGGTGGAATACATACCCGTCATCAGGTCGGCAATCGCCACCCCGGCTTTTTGCGGACCACCACCGGGCAAGTCATCGCGCTCACCCGTCAGCGACATGAAGCCGCCCATGCCCTGCACGATAAAATCATAACCGGCGCGGTGGGCATAGGGGCCATTCTGGCCAAAGCCGGTGATAGAGCAATACACCAGGTCGGGCTTGATCAATTTCAATGACTCATAATCGAGGCCATATTTTTTCAATTGGCCGACCTTGTAGTTTTCCAGCACCACATCGGATTTGGCAGCCAGTTCACGAATGATCTGCTGACCCTGTTCGGTCGCCATATCAACGGTAATGGCTTGCTTGCCGCGATTGGCTGCCAGGTAATAGGCGGCCTCTGTCGTATTGTTGCCTTCAGCATCGCGCAGGTAAGGCGGGCCCCAGGTGCGGGTGTCGTCGCCACTGCCGGGTTTTTCTACCTTGATGACTTCTGCCCCCAGGTCTGCCAGGTTTTGCGCACACCAGGGGCCAGCCAGTACCCGCGTCAAATCCAGCACGCGGATATGGCCCAGGGCAGTTTTTTGTAGCGACGATGTAGGCATCTTCGATTATCCTGTGAATTATTATGTTTGTGCGAGGAGAGCAATATGTGGCCCTATCCTAAAGTCATCGCCCACCGTGGTGGCGGAATACTGGCACCAGAAAATACCCTGGCAGCAATGCGTTGCGGATGGGAACACGGTTTTGCCGCCGTGGAATTTGATGTCATGTTATCAAAGGATGGCATCCCTGTGCTGATGCATGACCCCGAATTTGGCAGAACCGTACCCGGCAGTGGCCGCGTGGCTGGCACCCTGGCTGCAGATTTGCAAAAAATGGATGCCGGCAAATGGTTTGCCGACAGCTTCAAAGGCGAACCCGTGCCCCTGTATGCAGATGTCGTACGCTTTTGCCGCCGGCATGGCATCTGGATGAATGTGGAAATCAAACCTACTCCGGGTGTGGAAGAAGAAACCGGCAGGGTGGTGGTAGAACAGACGCAAGCCCTGTTCGCCGATGTGGCCGTGATCGATGCGGTACATTTGCCGCTGTTTTCTTCGTTTTCTTTCAGCGCCCTGATGGCCGCCAAACATGCCGCCCCCACCATCCCGCGTGGCTTTTTGATGGACAAAGTCACGCCAGACTGGAAAGCCGGCCTGCAAGAGCTGGCAGCCCGCGCCCTGCACACCAATCACAAATACCTGACGCCAGAAACCACGAAAGAAATCAAGGATGCCGGTTATGGCGTGTTTTGCTATACCGTCAACACCCCAGAACGGGCAACAGAAATCCTGCATTGGGGAGTGGATGCGTTTTGCACCGACAGAATAGATTTGATACCGGCTGACTTCTAAAATTTCCTGATGGAAATAGTGTGGTTACGAGTGCTTACACTGATTACATTTTTCTTGTCATCAAAAAAAATCCCCGCATCGTTATTGGACCATGGGCTGCCTGCTCATTCACAATAAAACTGACCGCAAAAATTTTTAAAGGGAAAAACCATGAAATCCATCCAACTTGCTGCCGCACTGGTCGCCACGCTGATCGCCGGTTCTGTCTTCGCACAAACCAATACCCCGAATGTCGATAAACGCCAGGAAGTGCAACAAAAGCGCGTTGCCAAAGGCATCGAAAGTGGCACATTGACCGCAAAAGAAGCGACCAACCTGGAAAAACGCGAAACCAAAATTGAAGCCGACAAGCAGGCCGCCAAAGCCGACGGCGTAGTCACCGGAGCCGAACGCGCCAAACTGGAAAAAGAAGAAAACCGCGCCAGCAGGAAAATTCGTATCAAAAAACACAACGCAAGTGCGACAACAAATTAAGCTTTGGTCATACGTGCTGCTGTAAAAGCAAAGCCAAAAGCACAACCGCCAGTCCATGCTGGCGGTTTTTGTTTGTAGGGAAATTAATTAGGACTTACGCAGGTCAGGTTTTGTAGGCGGGAGAGGTCGCCAAGGGGAATTTCATGCCGATTGTGGTGACGTGACCAGGCTAGCAAGCCACGCGGGAGCGGGTGCTAAGGGGTTTAAGATGTAAATCGATCAGTTTTTTCTTGATCGTTGAAATGATGAAGTAAAAGGTAGTCGTCCCAACCATACTCCCCCTCGCAAACAACAATTATTCCTTGCGAAATAGCCGATCGTGGTTCACTAGTTAAACCAAGCACGGCATCGATTTTTTTCCAAAGATTCTTTACATTAGAAGTAACAAAATTAAAATTGTCACATTCTGAATTTGATTCGACTGTGAATGTTATTTTCCATACTTCAGGGCAAGAGGAAACCATCTCCTCCAAAATATCAACGATAGGCAACGCAGAAATTTCCGGTAAAAGATCCGATTGAAGTTGCACACATATTGTTTTCATATTTCCCTCATCAATCACCACATTTGTTTTTTTCGGAGGCCAAGGCCCTTTCCATTTTCCATTTTTTCCACCTCTATCACGACCTCTTCGGGTATCCCCTTCTTCATGTTTCCCTTCAGCCCGTGTAGATACTGTAGTCGTCTTGAAAAAAGCCGTACTGTCTAGACGACTAGATGAAGTCGAGTTAATTAGACAGAAGCTTGAATGGTTTAATCACGCAAAATAGGCATCAGCTCAGGATTTATTTGCAGTATCTGTTCAACTGTTGGTGGCTCATATGAATAAATCAACAATACCCCATTTTCAAATTCCCGGCATTCAGCTACCTTGCCGGCAAGGCGATTCACAATCTCTCCCGGAGTCAGTTGAAATGCTTTATGGCATAGTTCACGATCCCAATAATTGACTGGCCAAATACGGCAAACGCCCTGCCTTGAATCGATAAAATCCGGATTGCGGTAAATTTCTCCAGTATCAAAATTTCGCGAGCCAATATCGGATGAGAAAATCCTATCTTCGGTTAGCTCTCCAACATAAGGCTTAAACGCCTGTATATAGGTAGGAAATACTTCAGAAAATAAGTATTTCCAATTCTGATCCACTTTCTTTACATAAAAACCTACTGTCATCGTGTCATCATACGATGATTCATCGGGCGGCTCATCCCTGCGATTTCTGTTAAAAAATCCAATTCCAAAATTTTTTATTGGCGAAGCTTTCAGCTGTTTGGTATACGACACTCCTGTAGATATCTGCCCCTGGTAATTGGGAAGAGATTTCATTGGTACCCCATCTAAACCCCACGGTTGAGGTAATTTACATAAAACTTCATAGGCAGACTGATACACAGTTTCCAAAACTTCTTGTTTTGAGAATCGTCGCCTAAATTGAATTGTCAGGGTATTAAAACTAGCCATATTATTTCCTTACTCTAACTTGAATAGCTGTGTTTCTATTATCACGCTCCAACTTAAGCGCCGTCGAAATAGCTCTTTTCTCAGTAGGTGTCTCATAAATTAATGTGAAGCCTGAATTCTGGCGAAAAGCTTCTTCTTGACGATTTACGTCGACTCTAGATTTTCACCCTTCGTTCATCGAATCAGCCCGCGTAGGTGCGATTAGTGCAACGTAATCGCACGCATGTCGGAGCTGAAAAATGTCAATATCTAACTTGGAAGAGTGCGAGCTAACTCGCCGGACTCAAGCGGCTGATGCGGAAAACCACATGTCCTCTGGCGTTGGACGCAAGCAGGTGCTATCCCGTTAGTTCGACCTAAGCAACTGCACTGAACCACTTTTCCATGGCCCTTAATGCATCATCATTCGATGGAATGAATGCATGGCTTGCCGGAACTGGCGTCGCTTGCGTCTGTGACGATGGTATTGCTTCATCCGCTGCGACCATTCCGTCATGCGGAAAACCAACTCCAAAGAAGAAACCGAAAGCGCCCAGCCACGGCCATGTTCCATAGATGTACGCGGTTGGCATATCTGGCAAGGGAATGCTGTTCATCAGGTCGTCGTTAGCGGCAAACTGGCCGCATTCGCCTGTCAGTGCACGGTAGATTTTCCAGTCACGCAATCTGCGGGCAAGTCTCATGGCGCGTATTGGCGACGCGAGCAGGACGACACGTTTTGGCTGTGACTGGTGCATGCTCAATTGTGTGCTGATACTTCTGAGCAGTACACCACCAAAAGAGTAAGCTACCGCATGGTACTCGCCCGCACGCGCTACCGTGGATAAAAATTCAGTCAGATTCTTTTTTATTTCATCAAGGGGTAGAGATGATGCACGGTAATCAAAACACGAAACCGAGTACCCTCGCTGTTCAAAATAGCGGACAAACTTGCCGCGCATGTAGCGTTTGCCGCCAACGCCATCGATAAAGACAATCTGGCGGCTACTGCTGTTCATGAAAATACTCCAATAAGACTGAAAATACGCTTTGCTGCAACATTATGGGCACCGATGCCGACTGCGTAGCTTCGATCTGATGCAGCATAATTGTACGCTCATCAGCTCGCGTGCGATTGGTTGTAACGTAGTCGCACGCACGTAGAGTCTGTAAAAAAATATTATTAGTCATTGCAAGGTCATGCGTGCGAATACGCAGGCTATTCGCACCTACGCGGGCTATCAAAACGAGATAACGGGCAGGCGAAGCTTGTTGCGGATTCTAAGCAATGGCACATAGCAGTTTAATGTGTTTTGGCGGACTGGGTAGATATAGCCGTTGGCTTGTAGAGATATTTAGTCACCGTATGTAATTTCTGCTATAAATCCTGCCTTTAATAACACAGATACCAAGTCACGTGCTGACGCGACGGAGGAGGTATTTATAAATGATGCGTTTCCGGCCAGGCAGTCATCAATGGCTTTTTTTGCAACCCCTAGCCCCAATGACGAATGTTGACGGATAGCGCGTATAGCTGAAATCGTTAGTGCGCCTTGTTTCCAGTCAAAAAGCCTGATTTGAGCGTTGGCCTTTGCGTCTGTATTACCTGAATAACGAAATGCAGCTAGCATTTCTTCAATAGGGCGGAAATAGCTGACGTGGCGTGCAGGAGTTCCATTTCGAGGGACGAAGATAGGTGGATTTCCAACTAACATGTCGCTAAAATCGCCTGTTCGTATATAGCCTGTCGATTGATAGAGAAAAATCCAGCCCTCATCAAACTCCTGGGGTTTTGTGGCTATTAGCTTAGGGTTGGCATTTGCGAAAGGACCATTTTCCAGGAAAGCAAGAGCGACTTGCTCGGCAATTTCTGAAGATTGTATAAATACTGTTAGTTCCTTCAAAAGATATGCATCAATTGTTTCGTCCGATAGCCCACCATTCACCCAGTCAGGAATAGGAAGCACCTGCTTAAGAGATAGATCAAAAGCGATTCTAAAATATTTTATGGCGGTAAAGCCGAGGCCCCGGTCATCAGGGTATTCGCTTCTGATGTATTTCAATAACACCGAAGGCTTTTCGCCTGATGTTCTGCGTTTTCTCAATTCGTCAATTATGTCGGGATTGAAAATCATTTTGTAATATTTTCTTGTTTTTTAAATTTGCATCTATTTGATCTAATACAACTTAATCTCAAGCACTAATGGTGTGATTCTGTGCGGGATATCGAGACGAAGTAGTTCAAGAGACAATGCGTCAAGGTCCTGATGTTTTGTACCGTTAGTGAACTGAGATTCAGACGCATATTCCCAATAAAACTCCCTAGGCAGGATAATGTGTGCGATGCTGCTGTAGAGAAAGGGCTGGCCCCATGGCCCACTGTCGCGGATATGGTCAGTTGCAAGAAATTCTTCTGTCGGTACGCCCGCTGACCAGTAGTGCACCGAAACTGCCAGGCTATCGAATGTTGTCCATGCACACCAACTATCGCTATTATCTTGATTCCATGTACCTGGTCCAAGCAACCTCGTACAAGCTTTGAAGAACACTTCCCATTGTTGGTCTGTCATAAGCCGATAAATGTAAGGTAGTTTTTAATTTTTTGATTCGGCAAATAGGTAGGGCGTATTCGCATGCGGTGCCCGTACCATCTTGATCCCCACCCAAACAGGCACCTCTGATAGCTCAGGCCGTAGTACGATAGGCACGGCTTGATATCGCCACCGAATTACCATCGGGGTCTTTGACATTCGCAAAAGAATACCCGTTGGCCTGATGCGTGCTGCCAAAGGCCAGGCCACGTTGCGCGCATTGCTCTTTAAAGCCATCAACATCCTTGACGCTAAACATCAGCTTCACACCAACCTGGCCAAGCTTAACGGTCCTGGCTGCTTGATGAATCAGGATACTGGCACCAGAGGCAGGAGAATTAAGCTCGATCAAACCCTCAACTATTTCCCCGGTGGTTTCAAAGTCAAAGAACTTGCGATAAAACTCGGCCGTAGCCGACGGGTTTTTCGCATAAATCAAAATGGTGTTTAAAACTGCTGGCATGGCGCTCCCTGCAAAATCTGGTTGAAATGTCGAAACTTAGTCGCCTGGACTGGTTACAGCCATTTGATAAGTGTTGGATCGCAACTGTATCAAGGAAAGCTATTTTTTTCAGGGGTATTTAGCGCTTAGGGACATTTAGCGTAACGTAATCGCACGCATGTACAGTCTGTAAAAATATCAATAAGCAAGATCATGCGTGCGAATACGCAGGGCTATTCGCACCTACGCGGGCTATTCGCACCTACGCGGGCTATTCGCACCTACGCGGGCTGTTGCCACACAATTTTAACGAAGCAATATCAGCTGCGGGCGTTGACTAAATGGCGGCTACTGGCGAGCACCGTTCCCTCTCGGGCATTAGCAATTATTACGGGGAGCCCTGTTTCCAGCTGTTTGTTCCTTTCACCTCACCTGTGAATGTATCAAGGACCCAAACGATTCCAGGCGGAGTCGATGTACGGAATTGATACCGTCCACATTGAGCGTGGTAGACGAGTGCCACGCCGATGATCACTGCTGCCACGAGGATGCAATATCCCGTAAATCTATCTTTATTCAATTAGTGCTCCTTTGAGAAAAGGTGATTGGTACGTTTAAATTGATGATTTTAAGTTCAAATCAACCGCAAACATCCGGCCGCCGGCCTAGTCTAGGGGGGAATGTACAACAAAACATAAATGCATTGTCACTTCTAGATGGGCTGCTTCTGGTCGGTTGCCGTCGATTTAATCAGGACGTGGAATTGGTAAACTTTGGTTTGCTGAGTTTAAGTTTAACCCTTGGTTTACCAATTTCCGTTACCCTGTCTGCCTCGCCAGCTGGTCCATAATAAGCTTCTTTGTTGGTGGTTTTTGGTTTTTGCAAAAAAGATAATCATATTTATGCATATTCCTGTACTTGCCAGCCATACTGATGACGATAAAACAACGCCAGGCCTTAAAAAACACTTTTTGATTACCTCCTTTTAGCTCTGTGTCTCGGTGCCTCTGTGTTGAGAGGTCTTTCGTTTTTAAATAAATTTTTCAATAACCCAAGACTTCCACAACTAGCCCCCACAGATATCTAGCGGAATTTATACCGTATAATCAGAAATTACCCCTATTTTTCAGCTTTGAACTATCACTCTATGAACTCGTCAGAAATCCGCGATAAATTCCTCAGCTTTTTCGAATCCAAGGGCCATACGCGTGTGCGCTCTTCCAGTCTGATCCCCGGCAATGACCCGACCTTGCTGTTTACCAACTCTGGTATGGTGCAGTTCAAGGATGTGTTCCTGGGCCAGGACAAACGTGCCTACACCCGGGCCACGACAGCGCAACGCAGTGTCCGTGCCGGTGGCAAGCACAATGATCTGGAAAACGTCGGTTATACCGCACGTCACCACACTTTCTTTGAAATGCTGGGCAATTTCTCTTTCGGCGATTATTTCAAGAAAGATGCGATTCACTACGCCTGGGAATTGTTGACGGCTGTCTATGGTTTGCCAAAAGACAAGCTGACAGTTACTGTCTATCAGGAAGATGACGAAGCCTACGATATCTGGAAAAACGAAATCGGCGTGCCGGTAGAGCGCATTATCCGCATTGGCGACAACAAGGGTGCGCGTTACGCATCCGACAATTTCTGGCAAATGGCTGACACAGGTCCTTGCGGCCCTTGTACCGAGATTTTCTATGACCACGGCGCGGAAATCTGGGGTGGCCCTCCGGGCTCGCCAGATGAAGATGGCGACCGTTTCATTGAAATCTGGAACCTGGTGTTCATGCAATTCAACAAGGATGAAGCGGGTGTTCTGCATCCTTTACCTAAACCATGCGTGGATACGGGTATGGGCCTGGAACGTTTGTCTGCAGTCTTGCAGCATGTGCATTCCAATTATGAAATCGATACCTTCCAGAACCTGATCAAGGCTGCTGCACGCGAAACCGGCTGTACGGATTTGGAAAATAATTCCCTGCGCGTGATTGCGGATCATATCCGCTGCGCTGGCTTTTTGATCGTTGACGGCATCATCCCTGGCAATGAAGGCCGTGGCTATGTGCTGCGCCGTATTACCCGCCGTGCCTTGCGTCATGGCCACAAGCTGGGTCAAAGCCAGCCTTTCTTCTACAAGCTGGTGCCTGATCTGGTTAAGGAAATGGGTGTTGCTTATCCTGAGTTGGCTGAAGCGGCTGAACGTGTTGCCCAGGTTTTGAAGCAGGAAGAAGAACGTTTTGGTGAAACGCTGGAACACGGTATGAAGATACTGGAAGCGGCACTGGCAAAAGATGGCAAAAGCCTGGATGGCGAAACAGCTTTCACCTTGTACGACACGTATGGTTTCCCGCTGGACCTGACAGCAGACATTTGCCGCGAGCGCAAAGTCGCTCTGGACGAAGCTGGTTTTGAAGTGGCGATGGAAGCGCAAAGGAAGAAAGCGCGTGAAGGCGGCAAATTCAAGATGGCTGCGGCAATTGAATACTGCGGCGATAAAACCAAATTCGTCGGCTACGACCAATTGCAGCATGAAGCCAAGGTCATCGCTTTGTATGTCGATGGCAGTGCCGTCAATGAAATCAAGGCTGGCCAGCATGCGATCGTGGTACTTGATACCACGCCTTTCTATGCTGAATCTGGCGGGCAGGCGGGCGATTCTGGTGTCTTGGTGACAGCGGATGGTACGGTGTTTGAAGTCAGCGATACGCTGAAGGTGCAAGCCGATGTGTTTGGCCACCATGGTGTGTTGAAATCTGGCAGCCTTCGCATTGCGCAAGGCGTGAAAGCGGAAGTGGCGACAGAAATCCGCGCACAAACCATGCGTAATCACTCTGCCACGCATTTGATGCACAAGGCCCTGCGTGAAGTATTGGGCAGCCATGTTTCGCAAAAAGGCTCACTGGTGGATGTAGAAAAAACCCGCTTTGACTTTAGCCACAATGCGCCGATGACAACTGATGAAATCCGTCAGGTAGAAACCATCGTCAACCGTGAAATTCTGGCGAATGCCGCTACCCAGGCACAAGTCATGGGCTATGACGATGCTGTCAAGCATGGTGCGATGGCACTGTTCGGTGAAAAATATGGCGATGAAGTACGTGTACTCGACATCGGTTCTTCGCGCGAGCTGTGCGGTGGTACCCACGTGTCCCGTACTGGCGATATCGGCCTGTTCAAGATTGTGGCTGAAGGCGGCGTTGCTGCCGGTATCCGCCGTGTAGAAGCGGTGACGGGCGAAGTTGCGCTGACGCTGGTACAAAACCTGAACAGCCGCATCAATGAAGCAGCAGCAGCCCTGAAAACCCAGCCAGAAGAACTGACGCTGCGTATTGGACAAGTGCAGGATCACGTCAAGGCGCTGGAAAAAGAACTGGCTACGCTGAAATCCAAAATGGCTTCCAGCCAGGGCGATGAACTGGTGAACCAGGCAGTGGATGTCAAAGGCATCAAGGTGCTGGCAGCAACGCTGGAAGGCGCTGATGTGACCGCCCTGCGTGAAACCATGGACAAGCTCAAAGACAAGCTGAAAACCGCCGCCATCGTGCTGGCTGCCGTCAATGATGGCAAGGTCAGCCTGATTGCCGGTGTGACAGCGGATAGCACATCCAAAGTCAAAGCCGGTGACCTGGTCAACTTTGTGGCCCAGCAAGTCGGTGGCAAAGGTGGTGGCCGCCCTGACATGGCACAAGCTGGTGGTACGGATGCCAGTGGTCTGGCAAAAGCACTGGCTGGTGTCAGCGAATGGGTCAGCGCCAAGTTATGATACACGTACGTCGCGCTGAAGTATCAGATGCGGCCCAGTTGCAAAGGGTGTTCGCCAGTACCGGCACCTATGCCGGTACTTTGCAACTGCCACATCCTTCATTAGAGATGTGGCAGGAGCGACTGGAAAAGACCGACCCCAAAGACACCCGCCTGGTCGCCATCTACGATGGCGTGGTGGTTGGTTCAGCCAGCCTGCATCTGGAAAAAGCTCAAAGGCGTCAGCATGTAGGCAGTGTGGGCATGGGCGTGGCAGATGCGTTTTCCGGGCGTGGCATAGGCACTGCATTGTTGACCGAGCTATTGCATATTTCTGATAACTGGCTCAACCTGCTGCGCGTGGAATTAACCGTGTTTTGTGATAACGCCGCAGCCATACATCTGTACCAGAAATTTGGTTTCGACATGGAAGGTACCATGCGTGCCCACGCCTTTCGCAACGGCGAATTTGTCGATAGTTATGCCATGGCGCGCTTGCATCCTCGCCAGGCGATGGTGCCGCTGAAACAAACATAAACCGGCTGCTGCCAGGGAATCGGCGGCCTGTGCCAGTGTTGTGCCAGGTCGCCCACATACCCAGTGTCACAGCCACCTGCGAATGACAGTCTGAGGTTTATATGGAAATTAAATTCTGCCCCGTTTGTGCCATTTCACTCATACTGCGTCCGGATGAACAGGAGGCTGGCAAGATGCGCCTGGCTTGCCCGGATGGACACTGGACACACTGGGATAATCCCTTGCCCGTACTGGCGGCCCTGGTCGAAGTCGAAGGCCATATCCTGCTGGCCCGCAATGCCGCTTGGCCAGAAAAAACCTTTGCCCTGATCACTGGTTTCATGGAACGTGGCGAAACACCAGAGCAAGGCGTCGCCAGGGAACTCAAGGAAGAAACCAATCTCGATGCCGACCAGATCACCCTCATCGGCGTCTACGAATTCATCAAAAAAAACGAACTCATCATCGCCTATCACGTCAAGGCATCTGGCGAGATTCGCCTGTCACCAGAACTGCTTGAATACCGCCTGATCGCACCAGAAAAACTGCGGCCCTGGAATGCCGGCACCGGCCACGCCATGGCAGACTGGATGCGCTCGCGCGGCCTGGAACCGGTGTATATGGAATGGCAAAGCTAGGCAACACCAAGCAACACACCCGAACAGCGATTGTCGGGAAATACTTGTGCAAAAACCGCCATATGATTCTGTGCATTTGCACAATAAAGCGTTGCAGTACGACGCCAGTAATCGGAAAATTGATGTAATACTTACAAACATCTGTGGATTTTACAATTGTTTTGATCAAATACCTGAGTAAAGTAAGTCAGCAGTCAGTTTAATGACTAAGATGAAGGCGTAGGCTGTAGACAGAAAATTTTTTGTATCGCACTATTTTTGTGCGAGAACTTTAAAGATGTTGAACTCTTCTGTTGTTAGTCTGCTGCGTTGCACCATGTGAATGAAAATTCCGGTAGAATTGGTGCATCAATTGTCGGGCGAATTAGCTTATTCAATTTGTATTACTGGGAAAATCATGCAATTCAATAAAGAACTGGATGCACGCGGACTGAACTGTCCTCTTCCAATTTTAAAGACCAAGAAGGCACTGGCAGAAATGCTCACCGGTGAAGTCTTGCATGTCTTGGCGACCGATCCTGGATCTGTCCGCGACTTTAAGGCTTTTTCCAAGCAGACCGGCAATGAATTGCTGTCGCACATGGAAGGCAGTAAAGAGTTTGAATACTTCATCAAACGCAAGTAAGTTTGCTTTGGTCATATAAAATCAGACAGTTGAATACGCAATTTACTGGCGTATAAAAAATACCCTCAAGTTAATATTTGAGGGTATTTTTATTTGTATGCTTGAATTGCCGGGTCTCCAATCAATGTCAAACTGTTCTGTTGCTGGTTGAATTGACTATGCCAGATCGACTCATCTCCATTCGCTGGTGAATGCTGCCACGCAGTCGTACGATTTTTATGTGCTCCCAACTCTTTCTAATTCAGATAAAACTGTTTTAAACAGCGCCGCTGTTTACTATTTTCATCTGCCACAGTTTTGACGTCGTCTGCAAAACTCTCTGGTTATATGTACCAGACACATAGATATGACCAGTATCGAGAATCAGCGTGATAGTCATGAAAGTCTGTGAACTGACTTATCCATGTCCGGAAGAACATGCAGGCTCATTGCTGGCTATAGTTTGCGAGAATATCGAGAAACGAAGAGACCAGCTTGCTGTTTTCATCTGAGCGGGTGACCGCTACTACGGTAGTACTGGTCTGAATATTACGCACCGGGACGAACGCAACGTCACTTCGATTGTTTTCGGAAATCGAACGTCCGACCAGTGTCCCGCCCAGCCCCGCACCAACAAGCGAGAGTGCCGTGTAAATCTCGACAGCTCTGTATGCCACCACAGGTTCCGGCCCGGCCGTCTTGAGCAGTGCCACTATTTGCTGGCCAAAGGGGCTGATTGGATCTTTGGGATAGAGGATAAATGGAATCGTGGCCAGATCCGCTGCGGATAAGGATTTACGCCTTGCGAGCACATGGCTGATCGGCAGTGCCGCTACCAGAGGATCGTCGATTTTTACTGCATGGGTGAGATCGGCGGGTGTCTCGAAGTCACCTATAAAACGCGATATTCCGATATCTATCCGCCCCTGACGTAATTGTGCCGGCTGATATTCGGACAAAGCTTCGACCAGATCAAGTTGAACATGTGGGAACGATTCACGAAATTTCCGGATGGTGCGCGGCAAAATGGAAAATGTGGAGGAACGGGTGAAACCGATACCCAACCAGCCATGGCTGCCGGTAGCAATGCCTTGCGCCTCGTCTTCCAGGCGCGCAGTCTGCGCCAGCAATTCTTTGGCCCGAGGGTAAAAGAATTTGCCCAGGGCCGTGGGTTCCATCGGCCGTCGGGAGCGATCAAACAACTCGCCGCCCAACTGAGATTCAAGTTGTGCCAACTGCATGCTGATGGCTGTGGGCGCTACATGTAATCGCTCTGCGGCATGGGTCGCGCTTCCCGCCTCGACTATTTCGCAAAAATACCGGATTTGACGTAAGTTCATTTTTATTGAATTAAGAATCAATAATCGATGTTTGATATGTGAATCACTTTATATGAAACTCCCCTCAACATCAACACTTCAACCGGGGGTTCTCGTGAACCAGCATGTCAATCCAGAGACATTGACACAGGCAAGCAGCTTGTCTACGGCAGAGATTTCTGACGCATTGGATTATTTTTACCTTCCGGGTTGTGCGGCTGGCATTGTACCGATTGCTGGACCACAACGGATTTTCGGTACGGCATTCACTGTGCGTTTCGTTCCAATAGATACCGCAAAGCCGGGCACGGTGGGTGACTACCTTGATGATATTCCTCAAGGAGCTGTTGTAGTACTCGATAACGCCGGCCGGCTCGACTGCACGGTGTGGGGTGGGATCATGAGCCGGATTGCGGCGCATCGCGGCATTGCAGGAACAGTCATCAACGGTGTGTGTCGCGACACTGCCGAGGCAGATGACGCCGGGTATCCCTTGTATGGCGCGGGTCGTTTTATGCGCACTGGCAAGGATCGTGTGCAGGTCGATGCTATCGGTGAGGCAGTGATACTGGGAGGCGTGCGGGTTAATGCAGGCGATTTCGTCGTCGCTGACAAAGACGGCGTAGTGATCATTCCGGCGACGAGGGCAGAGGAAGTTCTGAAGCGTGCGGTGGCTATGCACAAAGTCGAATTGCAAATTGTGTATGCCGGATTGACGGGGATGAAGCTCTCAGACGCCCGTCTTCAGTTTGGATACCACACCCTGCAGCGCAACCCAGGACAGCAAGTGGGCTAAAGGCAGTAGATACCTGCGCTTTGCTCCTCGTCCATTCCCGTTCCTCCATACAAGATATTCACACCATGTACAAGATTGTTTCCCAAGACACACTCAACGCATTGCGCAATTTTGGCGCAGCGACGGTTTGCGAGGCACAAGGTGGCAAAGGTGCTTTTGACAACGGGTGTTCGTGCTGATTGAATATTGACCCACCCTGCTGATTGAATATTGACCCAGGGCCGGGCGCCGCATTTTCAGATGTCGGCTGTGGATAACTATACCAAACAGCGGGGTTGGAAGTTGTTCTTTTCT
>NZ_JBMPOR010000019.1:0-129819 GCF_049340265.1 Undibacterium sp. Di26W | reverse complement strand
AACGGCCACCATTATGATCATCGCACGTAAAATAGTGCGGATCGCTTTTACCTTAATCAAGAGCAAGACCGACTTTAATCCCGATCTCGTCGCAATAAAAACTTGACGGAAACCATAGAATCTAATCTCACCTACGCAGGTTTATTGTGCAACGAAGTTAAAGCAGTTTTTCGCAATTCGGATTTTTTGTATTTATATAGCGAGCTATATAATAGCAATCTATTTAAATGAAGAGCTACAAGGTAGTGGTTGCAGCGCCAGGCAAGTGCATCATCAGTGATTGGTATGTGCTTCATATTATTTATATAGCGCACTATTTATTTTAAAGCGATTTAAATTCAAGATTCAACAAGTAGTAAAGCAGTAGCAAAGCAAACGCAACACCGTAGCAAACCCATTGTTTTATTTTCGCAGCCATACCCGGCTGCACTCACTGAAAGGAAGTTGTATGTCTATAGTTCAAGTTCTCTATCGTGCCTATGCCAAAGCCACTGGTGGCCGTGATGGTCGTGCGGTTTCTTCTGATGGCGTACTGGATATCAAGCTGTCTACCCCTAAAGAATTGGGTGGTGCTGGTGGCGCGGCGACCAATCCCGAGCAATTGTTTGCTGCCGGTTATTCGGCCTGCTTTCTGGGTGCGATGAAGTTTGTCGGCCAGCGTGACAAGATCAGCATCCCGGCGGATGTTGAAGTCAATGGCAGTGTCGGCATCGGTGCGATACCACAAGGTTTCGGAATAGAAGTTGAACTGAAGATCAGCCTGCCCGGCATGGACAAAACCGTGGCCGAAGACCTTATTGCCCGCGCCCATATCGTCTGCCCATATTCCAATGCGACGCGCAATAACATCGACGTCACATTGACCCTGGTTTAAATCTGGCACACCACACCAACCCATCCATCATCACAGGACAGACCATGAAACATTTGAAAACCATGTTGGCAGCGACTGCCATCAGCTTATCCCTCACCAATGCCTTTGCCGCTGGCAGCCCGGGCGTGGAACCAACTACCCAGGCATTCCTGGAAGCCTTGCAGGCCGGCGGCGGCAAGCCGCTGGAACAATTGTCCGTCGCCGATGCACGCGGCGTACTGGTCGGTGCACAGGCAGGCGTAAAGCTGGTTTTGCCCAAGGCCGATGTCTCTGAAAAAATCGTCAGGCTGGATGGCAGCGACGTCAAGCTGACCATCGTGCGCCCGGCGGGTGTCAAGAAAACCTTGCCAGCTTTTATGTTCTTCCACGGTGGTGGCTGGGTGCTGGGTGATTACCCTACCCATGAACGCCTGGTGCGTGACCTTGTCGCCCAATCTGGCGCAGTGGCTGTTTTCGTGAATTACACGCCGTCACCAGAAGCCGGTTATGGCGTCGCCATACAGCAGGCGTATGCAGCGACCAAATGGGTGGCAGAACATGGCAAGGACATCCAGGTGGATGGCAGCCGCCTGGCAGTAGCAGGCAATAGCGTCGGCGGTAACATGGCCGCCGTGGTCAGCCTGATGGCGAAAGAAAAAGGCGAACCCAAGCTGCGTTCACAAGTCTTACTGTGGCCGGTGACGGATGCCAGTTTCGACAATGCGTCTTACCAGCAATTTGCCGATGGCCATTTCCTGACCCGCAATATGATGAAATGGTTCTGGGACAATTACACCACCGACCAGGCAAAGCGCAAGGAAATCCATGCATCCCCCCTGCAAGCCAGTACCGAGCAGTTAAAGGGTTTGCCACCAACGCTGATACAGACCGCAGAATTTGATGTCTTGCGCGATGAAGGCGAAGCCTATGGCCAGAAACTGGCTGCTGCCGGCGTGGCCGTTACTACCGTCCGCTACAAGGGTATGATCCATGACTTTGGCCTGTTGAATGTACTGAGCACAGTACCGGCAGTACGCTCGGCGATGTTGCAGGCAGGGGCTGAGTTGCAACTGCGTTTGAAGTAAGCAAAACTTTCTAAAAGCCACCCCGGCTACCATACAGCCTGGGTGGCTTTTTATTAATACCAACTCGCATCACTGAATGGCACACATGTCTTCACATTCTTTCTCGTAACCATCGGGGTCAGTCAATATTTTCTTTTTCAAGTCGTCGTTATCATCAATCTCATCGAGCAACCTGTCGGTATTATTGATGCGTTGATTGTCAAACAGATCGCGGTCCTTGCCAGCAGCACCACTTAATTCATGCACACCGAATTTCTCCGGATTGATGGCGTCTTCGGCCGTGATTTTCAAGCCTTCTACCTGCCGACTCTTCATCACCAGCGTTGGAATAAATTTAGGGTTGCGCAAGGCTTCCAGGCCATACAGAGACACGATGCTATCATTTCTTCCACCCACGGTGGGATAGAGTTTATTTTCGACCAGGCTGGCATAACTGCTTTTACCCTTGGTTCCCTCTAGGGAAACATGGGTAACTGCCAGCAAATCCTCGTAAGTCTTCAGATTGCTAGGTTTTTTTACCATGACGGAAAAATGCACTTTACCTATATCAAAGTGATGACTGAACTGAGTTTCTTTCTTTTTGTCAATCTTATTGTCAAACACATCTATTAATATGCGGTGCAGATCATAGACTTTGTTTCCTTTTTTGGTTTTCGCCTGTTTTAAAATCTTTTCAGACACTTCAAAAATATCTTCAACACGTTTGCGTTTTTCTGGATCAACCTGAAGTTTTTGGTTTTTAACCAGCCGGGATTTCCGTTCGTGTTCAAGAACAAAAGGAGATTTCTTTTTTTTATTTTTTTTATTTTTAAGGCGTGGTGCATCAACTTCCTTCAGTGTCTTACTGATTTTGTCGTAGACATAATGCCTGTCTGGATCATCCATTTTCTCGCGCATGTCTTTTTTACTGACGCCAGCCAGCTCGACCGCATTCTGATACGCCTGTGACTCGGCTGTTTTCAATTTGTGGACAATACGCTGCACGGTCAGGTGTTGATGTAGCTGGTAAGCTTCAGGCGCTGAACGTGGTGATGAAGGTGGTATGTCAGCCTGGCCTTGCGCCAGCCGCTTTTGCTGCATCGCCCCGCCCTGGCTCAATGCCCTGGCACCCATGGCATCGGCTTCTTGCTCCAGGCTGGCATCGTCATTGACGGCAACGCCCTGCTTGATTTTCAGCGTGGGGCGAACCCGACCTTGCGCCTGCTGGACCACATGCCAGGCTTCATGCGGCAAATGCCGTTCTTGCCCGGGTGCCAGGTGGATGGCATTGCCCTGGGCAAAGGCATGCGCCTTTAACTGGGCCGGTCTGGGTGAGTTGTAATGCACGCGCACATGGTCCATGCGCATGCCGGACAGGGCTTCTATCCCCGCTTTTAACTGGACTGGCAAGCCATTGGCTGCTGCTGCGGCTGCTGCCGCTGGCTTGGATTCTCTGGCCGGTCTGGCCTGCTCCATCAACTGGGCGCAGGCTTGCAGGCGCCGTGCTTGCGGGCTCTGGTTGGCCATTTGCTGCAAGGTCCTCTGCGCAAGGGCGGCGGGCCGCTGATCCTGCACGCAGGCAGCCACTGCCTGCCTTTGTCGCGCATCACCGCCCGCCACAGGCCCTGGCTGACGGAGTTCAGCTTTAGCGAAAAGAGGTGCTTTCATGGTGGCCCTGCTGAATAGGAAAAATGCGCACGATCAAACAAGAGATTACAACATGATCAATAACACAACAAGTGCTAATTGCCGGGAAGACGCTGGTTCGTTTGAGAGGGGGATGCGGGGTGAAGGATAGAAGTCAAAAAGCAAGGCCTCGCCTTACAGCTTTGTGGTCTTTTCTTTCTTCAACTCTTTCTGGCAATCCGCATAATTGGAAAATTCATAGATCACCCCTACCCCACCCTGATGGATGGTTTCTGCCTGGGCATAGACGATGATGTTCATGATATCGTCGGGCAAGTCTTTTACCGTTTTACCGGCAGCCCACCGATAGCCATAGCTGACGGAACCTTCTTTCAGGCCCACCATCCAGTATTGTGGTTTTCTGCGATACACATCGGCGCTGATGGCGTCTTTTTTCTTGCTGGGTTTGCCGTATTTTTCTTCCAGGCTGGCAGCCATGCGGTCTGCCGCCGCTCTGATTTGTTCACCATTGCCATTGACGGTATCAAAACGGGCATACCCGCCGATCTTGCACACCCCGCTCAAGGGTGTGGCCAGGGCAAAATAATCAGAAAAATCCGCCATGGGCCGGGGTGGCGTGCCGGTATACAGATGCCTAACCTTGTCTGATGCGCTATACGCCAGTTTGTTGGTCAATTCAGCTTCTGTGATCCCCATGACCAGGCCCAGCGGGCCACTGTAAGTGAGTGTGGCAGCCGCCTGCGATGTTGCTACCTGGCCTTCAAATGACGCCACAGATAATGCGCCGGGCATGGCAGAAGCACGGGCGGTGCTAACACCGGCTTTAGGTTCGGCTGGCTTTTGACAGCCAGCCAGACCGGCAAACCACAGACATAACAGACATATCAGACAGGACTTGCGCAAAATTGCCCCAACAGGGTGGTGTGACGAAGGCCACACTTTAACACGGCTCGTCAGCAACAAACCGGCTTGGCTGGTTTTGCGCCCATCCGCATCCACACAGTGCCGGCATCCCATCCGCCGGCCCGGTGTGGATGCCACCAGCTTATTTATTGGGTACCAACTGCCCCCGTATTTCACCAGCGGGCGAGAGTGCACTGTGGGCATTCATGTACAAGCCCTGTTCAAACAGCAAGATCGCATCGGCGTCGGCCAGTGGCACCAGGCCGCTTGATGCCCAGTTTAGTGCCGATGTGGTCGATACCGTGAAGGGTATCAATACCGCGCCGTTGGTGCCGGCAGCGCCACGATGGATGTGGGCGTTAGTGGGCGTAAAGCCAGCGACTGTCAGCATGCCGAACACCGTCTTCGTATCCGGATCGTAGGCAGCAAACCCCACACCAGTGGATGGCCGCGTAATCGGTGGATTTTCTTGTGCGCCGTTCATGTTGGCAATACGGACCTGATAGCCGATCTGCCCACGAATTTCACCCGCCGGCAAATCGGTCGTATGGATATTGAAATACATGGCCTTGTTACGGAAATCGCTGATCTGCGCATCCGTAAACGCGACGCCGCTGACCGCATATTTATTTGCCGCAGGGGTGCCGATCTGGAAAGTGACCGGGCCGCTGACAGCCAGCGCGCCTGTATGTACATGGGCTGCCGTCGGCACTATGTTGGCGTAGGTCAGTGTGATGTCCGCTGTCTTTGTCACAGGGTCGAGCGAGATCACACCCAGGCCAGTACCGGCGGCACTGTTTTGCGGATTTTCTTGCGAGCCGGAAAGATGGGCAAGCGCAACTTCACGTCCGATCTGTCCGCGAATTTCTCCCGCAGGGAATTTGACAGAATGGGCGTTGAAATACAGGGCACCCGCTTTGAAACTGGCGATTTGGTCCTGCGTCAGCGTAGCCCCGGTGGGGATGTTCCATTTCGCTGGAATGACGGCATCCTGTGTCATCGGCACGATCACCGCGCCGTTTTCCCCGGCGGCACCGAGGTGGATGTGTGCTGCGGTGGCCACCATGTCAACGACGGTGATCGACCCGCTGATCTGGCCGGTGTCTGTATTGACGCTGATGATGCCGGTGCCTTTTGCCAATGAACCGACATCACTCACCTCTTGTGTCGCCGATAAAGTCGCCACCTTGTTGACGGGCACGACCACATTGTTGCCGCCACAGGCACTCAGTACCCCGCTCAGTACCAGGACGGTGGCGCACTGCGACTGTTTGAATAACTTTCGTATCATGATGTCTCCTTCAGGTTATGTTGTTCTTGATTGACACAGGGCACCCCGCCCTGTCGCAAGAAGCGAAAGAACAGGTGTTGCCCGCGTTAATACAGAATAGATGCCAAAAGGTTCAAACCCTGGCAGATTTATTTGATGGGATAGTTGTGGCTTGTCTTGGGACGATACGAAGCGTCAGTATCGGTAGCAAGTACCAATTGGATGATAAAAAGACATTAATTTCAAGGTCTTTTCTGTGAACACCTAAATCAATCTTGAAGAGTTAAACTGTATATGCCTACCCACACCTTATTGATGATACACAGATGAAACTTATTCCCATGCATGGCCATCTGCTGATCCAGTGCACCCGGTTCTTGCGGTTTGCTGGCCTGGCCGCCCTGCTCGCTGGCACCACAGGGTATGTCGCGGCAGCCAATGCGGATAGCACCAGTCCACCAGAATGCAGTCACCTCTTGCCGCCCGAATACCAATGGCAGCCGCAAGACTGGTCGACCTTGCACGCGGCCAGCCTGCCGCGTGAATTGCGTATTTTCGCGAATCAGCAGCCGGGCTGTGAAGCAAACGCCACCCTGTGTGCCGCAGCAGAAAGCAATACGCTGATAGGCGTCAATGTAGATGTGTATTTCAAAGACTCTGCCATCTGGACCAAGCCAGAACAATTACTGCCGTATATGGAACTGGTCAACCGCTACTATCAGCAGGCGCGCATTGTCTTCCATTTCAGGTTCAGGCCTGCGACAGAGATACCGGCATGGACGGACCATATCAACCAGCTTTCGGTCATTTTTTCAGCCGCCATGCCGAATCCGGCAGGCACGGTGGCCGATGCCTTTGGCAATCTGCCGGCGGGTAAAGCGGTATTCAATGATGTGCTGATGAACCGTCCGGACAGACATGTCAATCGCTATTTCGCTATGGGCAAGCCACTCGGCCATGAGCTGGGCCATGTGCTTGGTCTGGCGCATACGCAAGACAGGGCTTTGTTGATGACGCAAGGCACGGCTCCACAAAACGCCCTCGTCATCACGCCAGAACAGGCATTGATCATGCGGATGATGGCCTTGCAACGTTTTGGCGGGGTGCTTGATCCGATAAGCGTATGCAAATAAGATTGTGTTACGATAAAATTTAACGCCAATCGGTGCGCCTGGCGCACCCTACACCGCAGCAATTTTACGTTCTTCGTAGGGTGCGCCATGCGCACCGATCCCGCCCGATTTTACGCACAACAACCCGTCATCGCTAAACGACTTTTCAAGGATTGACCACCTTGCACGTCGCCCCTTTTCCGACATCGCTAACCGCCACCCCAAACACCGCCTGCATGCCACATTGGGAACCGAACATGCGTTCCTGATCATGGCCAACGCCGTTCACTTCCAGATACTGGTGCATGGACATCAAAGGGGGAATACCCACCGGCAAGGCCAAAGCCGGATTTGCATTCGCCGCCGCTGTGGTTTTGGACTCTGCCCTGGCCTGCACTTTTCCCGCTACCTGCGCGGCCAGTTGCGTATCGAGCAGGGCTTCATAATGCCAGTATCCGCGTGCACGTTCCAGGCGGTTGGGGCCTTCTGCTTCGGCACCACAGGATTTATCCAGCACGCGGTGATTGGGGTCATTGTCGCTGGTGCCAGCCAGGTAAGTGACCTGGCGTTTCTGGTAGCGCCGGTATAATTCATCGCCGCTCATCTTGTTGGCATACGCCACCATGTGCTGCATGCCATAGCGGTAATCATCATAATTCGCACACACCGTCGTGTCATACGGCGCAAAGCCCTTGGCACTTGGGCGATCAGATGTGAAGTACAGATACGAAGAAGGGTTGGCCACCACATACTGCACATCCAGCCCCTGACTGCGCAGGCGGTCATCGACATGATTCAGCACGGCATAACGATGTATCAATTGTGCACCGCCAGAATGGCCGACAAAGTTGATCTTGCTGACCAGCGGAAAACGTTTTTTGTCAGCCACCATCAGAGCCAGGTCATCCAGCACCCGCAAGGAACTTAAATCCGCCGGCACACCAGCCGCAGCTTGGGCCACATCACCACCAGTCCAGCCCTGCACGGTCCACACCGGCATGCCGATAAAGCCTTTGTCTGCATCTGGCGTGCCGGGAAAATTAGGCGCAATAATCAACACATCCTGCCCGGACCTGCCCGATGCTTTCAACAGATTCATGGCGGCAGTATAATACTCATCCCCATTGCGCTGTATGCCATGCTGGATAAAAATCACTTCGCGAATTTTGCTGCTGTCTTTGTTGCCGTCTTTGCTGCCATCTGCCACCAGGTCGTGGTTGGCATATACCGGAAAATCATAGCCAGCCAGATGCACGCGCTGCCAGGCTGGTGCGCTGGTGGTTTCTGCGGCAAGGGTGGCGGTGCAGGCGATGTAGCCTGCAGTGGTCAATAGCAAGGCGGTGAAGGCGTGTTTGAACAGGTGCATGGGGGATCCTTTTATCATCTCATTGGGGGGAATGATAACAGGAGGTTCTTGAGAAAACACCATTGAAGGCAATAGTTGCTACTTCTTTTTCTTTACTATCTTATCGTCGTCTTGTATTGAACGCTTTCGTTTACTAATAAACTCTTTGTTGTTTCCAAAAATATTCCTGTTTAAGTCGAGTTCAAACTCTTCTGGCATCAATTCTGGTGATTTTTCGCGATAACGATTCTTTAATACTTCATGCCGATTACGATTGACGTTAACTATATTGGGATAAAGCGGGAATTTTTTCCCCTCTCTTTTCATCTTTCTTTCCATAGAGGGAATTTTGTGAAACTGGCTTCCCTGGCTGCCGCCAACTTTCTTCGCCCAACGCTCATGTCGTTCCAGGTCTTCATCTGAAAGTTTTTCTTTTTGTTTTTTTGATTTTTCCTTGGCTGGGCCAAATACCGTATGGTCCCGGAAAATCTTACTGGTATCCTCCTTTGGATTGTTCTCGAGTGCATAGGTGATATCCAGTAAATTATTTGAACTCCTTGCAGTTTCAGACAAATTGACAATACTCAATATAGATTCTTGCTTCACATTTTGGAAACTTTTCTTTTCATCCTTAATACCTTCAAGCAGCATCATGTTTACTTTTTCATTCTTTTCTTCGTCATCCTTTCCCTTCACATCTTTTTTTATTTCTTCTATCTCAATGTCGTAAGAACTGCCGCCTTTGGCAAAGTAACCTCGACCTTGCAAGGTCATTTTCCGGGGTTTTTTATTTTTACTTTTGAAGTCGATAGGGATAGAGTTTTTCACTTTATCTTTTCGGAAATCCTGAATTTCTTCGCTGCCAAATTTTATAAACTCCAGAGAATTTCTGCGTCGTAATTTGATCATCTCATCTGGGTTTTTGTCAATTTTCTCTTGGCGCTCTTCAAAAAAAATCACACCTATGTCCTGGATCGCGATTTTTATTTCTTCCACAATATGACCTGGCCAGCCCCAATCCCTTAGTTCCTGAATATTCTTGGCGTCTTTCAGAGCCTGCAGCAGAGTTTCCGCCGAATCAATAGAGGAATTTACCTTATTCACTTCATCTATCCAGCTCTTTTTTATCTGTGAGGTATCAAGCTGATTAGCCGCAGGAAAACGTTGCGCCACTGCGCCACGAACCATTGCCTGATCAACAGCAGCAACAGGTTTTGAATATGACTGCGCAATAGTCACACCTGCTGTCGCATTCGTAGCGGCCCCATGTTGCAAAGCCATCGCCCCCATAGTGTCGGCTTCCTGCTCCAGGCTCCTGTCATTATTTACTGGCACATCACCCTGCTTCATCTGCATGGTCGGACGCACCCGCCCTTGCGCCTGTTGCACCACATGCCAGGCTTCATGCGGCACATGGTGCTCTTGCCCGGGTGCCACATGGATTTCGCTGCCCTGTGCGTATGCATGGGCGTTCAGTTGTGCTGGCTTGTCGGAGTTGTAGTTGACCTTGACATGATCCATGCTTATGCCGGACAGGGATTCTATGCCTGCCTTGAGTTGATTCGGCAAGCCGGTATCATTGGCTTGGGATTGGTGTGTTGCCGGCGCAGCTAATTGGGTAATGCCTTCACCGGCAGATTTAGTCTGGAGAGTGCCATCATCTGCCCTTGGTATCAGCGGCGTATGCATCATGGCCTGTACCGCCCTGAGTTGCGCGGCACGCGGGCTGTTTTGCATCATGTGGCTATACGCCTTCAACTGCCTGGCTTGCGGGCTATTATTTCCCGTGTCTTGCAGTTGCTTTTGCACAGCCATCTGGGGGCGGCGATCAACAAACCCGGAAGTGATGCTGGCAGGACCTTCCTTGGATAATTGTGCAGTGTTTTCCTGCTGCCGCTTGGCCTCCCCCATATTGAGCGTATTGCCCACAGCACTATCGGTGTTGTTGCGGGTTTGATGAATATGCTCAGACATGGCACCCCTATAAACAAGTTTGCAGCGGCCTTTTTTATTATTTTAGCAAATAAATCCTCCTGCGCCTATCTAGGCCAAAGGAAATAAATCCAGCGGCAGCCCTCAATTGTCATGCCTGATGCCATAACAAACTGGTGAGCTGCCCATTTCCACCTTACTCAAAATACCCATCGGTCGATGTGGACAGCACACTCCATTGTGCCAGTTCCAAGCGGTGTTTTTTCTGCGTTGTCGCGCAACAGGGCGATGGCATCCGAACCGGCAGCGAAGTGCAGTGGCGGCGCAGGCAGTTTGCTGATGGCCAGCAAGGCTGCGCCCAGCTTGTCGGGGTCGTCAGAAAGAAGATAGGTCAACACGCCCTAGTAAATTTCCTTGATCACATCCTTAATTTTGGCTTTGCTGATGTGCTCTACACTGTATTCGATGGCGGCCTGAATGCCAGGTCTATGTATGGCGACAACAGTTCCGCGATAAAACACTTCATCCGTGCTGGGTTCGTATCTGAAAATCGGGAAATCGGTGTTATTGAAATCAGCTATCATGCCGGTCTTTATCACTTTGTCGCTTCCCTCTGCCATGATATATCCAGTTTCAATCAAAGCTTTTCTCGCCTTATCCACTAAGTTATTCAATAATTCATCTCGTCTTAAAGGCACCCCGAAATAGGTTTTCATACTCCCTTTAAATTCAAGGGTCTCAATTGGCACTATCCGCACCGTTTGAATTTGCTTGACTCGTTCCTGTAAATAGGTAATTAGCGAAGCTTTGTTTTCATTGACCACCTCTATGGCATCGCCGATTCCTTGCGTGAAATCCGCATTATATTTACCCTCTGGCTGGTAAGATGCAGCTCTCACTTCGCTGATGTATTCACCAGTTGGTTCTGTTTGGTCCTCAAGACGCCTCCCACTTACTTTCCAAGCCTCCAGTTCTTCAGCCGTATAAAAGTAATTGGGTGTTGGCGCCATATCCTTGGAGAATTCTGTGAGTGTTGAACGAATCAAGGTTGCGTTCCATGCTTTGGCCATCATCACATCAGGAAGAAAAGATGTCTCGGCATCGACTATCATCGGCACACCACCACGACTAGTGAATATATTTTCCTGATGCAGGTCGGTTACTCCAAGAAGCTTCGTCGCGATTGTCATGCTACCCATCTGCCGATAATAATTTTTTGCTTCTTCTTCCGTTAACAATTTTGCTCTGGAGAGATGCTCCATGTACCCATATTTCTCTGCACCACGCTCTTTCTCAGAAAACTTGGCCGTTGAAAAGCCCAGATTGAGCGCAGACCGCAGATTGGTTTTTCCTTTGCCTACGAAATGGATATCGGGGCTCAAAGATCTTGGCTTGTACACAACTTTTTTTCCGTCGTCGGATTCAACGATGCTGACGCTTTGTCCATCATTATGGTAATCAGACCCTGTCAGATGTACATGGAGCAGATTTTCAGATAATCCAAACTCACGGCGAAGATGCTGCCAATCAATAAGAATACGAGTCAACATCTTTTTTAAATTTTTTGTTAATAACTCAACCCTTTTTCTTGCAAATTCCAGATGCCATGGTTTTACGTCCGCATCACGGAATTTATAGGTGGCAAGCTCACCAAGGATTGCCGTTCTCAACACTTCTTTGTTCTTTTCTGTCTGAAATACAGTATCTGCTGCCAGGTATGTTTCACATACAAGACGAATCAGTAGCGAAGAATTCACGCCCTCATAGCCTTTGTCAACCCAATCGCCAGAAACGCTATCGTGAAGCACAAACGCCTTGGTCATCCGGACAGAAATTTGATTCAGTTGTAAATAAATTTCATTCAATGAACGTAAGGCTGCTGGAAAACTACTGGTCGCAACGGTCGATTTTTCTATCAGATCAAACTTCACTCGCAAGCTTTGAATCTGCCCACCATACGTAGTATTTTCAAACTCTTTCATTTCCTCCAGAAACACTTTCACTTTCTTTTCCTGTGCCAGTATTTCATCCTGCTTTTGATCAGGAAGAAAACTGCCCACATAATTCCAAAATCCTGGATCTGGTTTGAAACGTATCAACTGATATGGCGTAGTCACGCTGTTATATGTCATCGTGCCAGAATCTGTGATGCTTTTCTTACCCACACCCATGCTCTGTGCAACCTGCCCACCTATACCCGTCCCCACATCCAGCGCCCTGGCACCCATCGCATCGGCTTCTGCCTCCAGCCCTGCATCATCATTCACCGCTACACCCAGCTTCATCTGCATGGTCGGCCTGACCCTTCCCTGCGCCTGCTGCACTACGTGCCAGGCTTCATGCGGGACATAACGTTCCTGCCCGGGTGCCATATGGATTTCGCTGCCTTGTGCATAAGCATGGGCATTTAACTGTGCGGGTTTGCCGGAGTTGTAGTTGACCTTGACATGATCCATGCGCATGCCGGAAAGCGACTCTATGCCTGCCTTGAGTTGGTGTGGCAAACCTGTGTTGTTGGCTTGGGGTGTGGATGGTGTGGCTGGTGCGGCTAATTGGGCAATCCCCTGGTCGGCAGACTTTTCCTGCAGTGGTTCTTCCTCTTCGGCCTTTTGCAGCACGGGTTTATTCATCAAGCTCTGCATCGCCCTGAGCTGGGCGGCACGCGGGCTGTTTTGCATCATGTGGCTATAGGCTTTAAGCTGCCTGGCTTGCGGACGCTGATCGACAAATTGTGGGCTAATTGGTGGGCTCATGTCGGCGCGAGCATCCTCGGCCAATTGTGCAATGTGTGGCTGTGTCTTCACCACAGGCTGGCGCTGGGCGAGCGCATTATCCTGGCCGCCATCGACTTTCTTGCGAGTTTGATGCATATGCTCAGGCATGACATTCCCATTTCAGGTGCACTGCGTCGTTCAGATGGCAGGTAATCGAGAGCGCAACAACGGTGTTCAGTCCTTTATGGGACAAAACGTATGAGCATTACTTGTAGATTACTTGTGCCATTTTGTCAATTAATCTGACAAAAAAATCTTCTTATCGCCTATGAGGCAACAGAATTCTGCAGGGAATGCGTGTTCAGTGGATGGGAGGAGTAAAACAGTGTTGACGAGGAAGCTGAAGAATAGCACCGGTAAAGCAATCAAATTGCTGGCGATTGCTCGCCAACAATACCTATTGTGCAAACGGGAATTGCGCCTTACTTATTATTGAAAGGCTTTTGCAATTTCGATTTTTTCAGGTCAGGATAGGCTTGCTCGGCTGTTATCTCTGCCAATATCCATTCGTATTGATTGCGTCCATTTGGAGCTGCCGAGAATCGGTAGTAATAGGTTTTTCCAGCCTCCCAGTTGACGGCACCTTCTTGCAGGCCAGGTTTCTTTGCGCTGTCAGCAGGATCTTCTTTCGTCCACAGTTTCCACAAATTGATGGTCTTGCCTTGTGGCATATCGGCAGGCCATTTCTGTTCAAATTTGTGTTCGCCTGCAGGAACGTAGAACGCGGTATACCCTTCGACGCTCAGATCAGCGATATTTTTTCCATCAACATAAAAATAGGTATCGCGGCCACCCCCATACACGGTATTGAGACGATATATATAAACCAGTGCCTGACCTGCTGCCGGTGCTGGTGCAGCTTGATAAGCTGGACCAGTTGCCGCGCAGGCAGATAAAAGGAAGACGACGAAGATAGCTAGCAGACGTTTCATGAATTAGTATGCGCATTGAATAGCGCTTGCAGAATAAAAGGAGGTGAAAAGGTAACAGAACCGTTTTTGAATAGCAAGATGATTACATCAACCAGCATGATGACTGCAACGCGCAATAGTGGATTCCTGATCATTTAAAAACAAAAACCGCTGCGCCTGATCCAGCGCAACGGTTTTTTGCTGACGATAAAAATTCGTCGATGATGCGAGATGCGACCAGCTTAGAATTGTTCCCACTCTCCTTCTGTTACTGTAACCACTTTCGCGGCACTACGGGGCCGGGTACCCGGACTGGATGCCAGCCTGGCTGCGGTGGGGGCTTTGCGCACGACATGGCGCTGCGGTTGTTGCGCTGGCTGTGGCTGGCTGGTGGTGCTTTTTATACTTGCGGCCGTCACGCCTTGCTGGTTGCCATTCAATTTGAATACATCAACCACATGGGCCAGTTTGCCGGCCTGATCCTGCATGGTTTCTGCTGCTGCAGCGGCTTCTTCCACCAGGGCTGCGTTTTGCTGGGTGACCTGGTCCATCTGGGTGATGGCCAGATTGATCTGTTCAATACCGGTATTCTGTTCCTGGCTGGCGGAAGAAATTTCGGAAATGATGTCCGTCACGCGTCTGACGCTATCCACGATCTCGCCCATGGTGACGCCAGCTTCATCCACCAGTCTGGCACCCATGCCGACTTTTTGTACCGAGTCACCGATCAGTTCCTTGATTTCCTTGGCGGCCGATGCCGAGCGCTGTGCCAGGTTGCGCACTTCGGAGGCGACCACGGCAAAGCCACGACCCTGCTCACCGGCACGGGCGGCCTCTACAGCGGCGTTCAGCGCCAGGATATTGGTCTGGAAGGCGATGCCATCGATGACGCCGATGATGTCGACAATTTTCTTCGATGATTCATTGATCGACCCCATGGTTTCAACCACCTGTTGCACCACGCTGCCGCCTTTGACCGCCACATCTGATGCTGAATTGGCCAGCACATTGGCCTGGCGTGCATTGTCTGCGTTTTGCTTGACGGTGGAGGTCAGTTCTTCCATCGACGATGCGGTTTCTTCCAGCGAGCTAGCCTGTTCTTCGGTACGCGATGACAAATCCTGGTTACCCGCAGCGATCTGTTTTGATGCCGTGCTGATGGTGTCGGTGCCGGCACGCACTTCGCTGACGATGGTAGCCAGGCTGGTCGTCATGGCCTTGAGTGCCTCCAGCAATTGACTGACTTCATCCTTGCCCTGCACTTCAATATGACGCGTCAAATCACCGGCGGCAACGGTCTGGGCGATGCTGACCGCTTCATTGATGGGGCGGGTAATCGAGCGTGTGATCGACCATGCCAACGCCGCTGCTGCCATACAGGCAAACAGGGTGGATAGCAACAGGAAGTTGACTGCGAAATTATATTCGGCATGCATTTTCTCAATCAATTCCTGGTTCTGTTTTTCCAGCAATTGAATCATTTCGTTCAGCACGGAAAATGTGCCATCCTGCTGTTTTTGTACCGTATTCTGTAAAAAAATCGTTGCTTCGTCCAGCTTGTCGGCGCTGGCCAGTTCAAGCACCTGATTCGACAGCCGCAAGATATCAGGTACCTTGGTTTTTATCTCTGCATGAAGTTGTTTGGCCTTTTCGCTACGTACCATGCCGCCAAGGCGTTCTACATCAGCGATCAGGTTTTTGGAAGCGTCATTGATGCGCCCGCGCAGGGTAGCCTGCAAATCCTTGTCTTTGTAGATGATGTAACTGCGCACCGAACGGGCAACCAGACTCACATCTGTCAGCATGCGATTCGACAACGCCATCTTGACATTGTTTTCGCTGACGACAATATCCATGCGCGTCTTGGTGGCAGACAATGAAGACCAGCCTATAAAAGCGATCACCATCAGCATCAGCAACATGGTGCCAAACGCCAGATTAAGACGAAAGCCGATTTTTAATTTGTTCATATGATACTCCTCGACTGCAGGTACGTTTGAAGTAAAGTCAATCTGACTATGAAGCGACCTGGCGATGCCGCGGGTGGCGGCATTCTGTCATGGTGAGAATTCAGCGCTCTGCTTTGTGCAGGCCGTCCGGCAAGAAACCGTAGACTGGTACGAGAACGGCACCAGCCATCAGAAAGCAGCATGCCTTCGAAATAATAGTACAGGAGCGCAATAAAGCAATGTGTTAACATCAGTTAAATAAACTGGTGAAAATCCGGGGTAAAAATCCGGGATGACAGGCGGAGTGCAATACCGCTCATGACAGGATTGCGCTGGCAAGTGCACATGTTTAACAATCACGGCCTGAACAATCACGGCTTGATCTGCACTACCCTGACACAAGATGGTACGAAGACAGGGTAAAGAGAGTACGCCACGCCCCCTCTTTACCCGCAACACCACCCTTTACTTCGCTATTCCCCATTGCTTCAAAATCGGCATCCAGCGCTGCGCCACAATTTTGTCAAAGCCGGATGAGGTGGGATGCAGTTCATTCGCCCAGTCTTTCTTATAGTCAGCACCACTGCTGAGTGTGCCAAGCGAATCGATGTAGACCACGTTATTGGGCCAGTCGTCAAAGGTTTTGAACAGTGCATTCAGGCGGGCTATCAGTTCATGCACGACTGCCAGACGAAAGATCGGGTCATTTTTTACCTTGGCCGCATCCAGGGCGGGTTTTAACCAGGGGCCGGTGATGAGAATGTCGAGTATGTCAAAACCGCGCCCATCAGGTGTTGGATAGTCATAGCCGTGAATAAAGATGGGGCGTACCTGCTTGGCGGCATCTTTGTATGCCCAGCGTATTTCATGTATCAGCCCGCCCATGGCAGTGGCGACCTTGCGTAAAAAATCGTCGATACCAACCGGGTCCAGACAGGCTTTGGGGTCTGTCACACCGCTGCAGTCTGGCTTCAGGGCCAGCTTGTAATCGACAGCATCATTGCCGGCACCGCTGATCATGAAGACGTTATAGTATTTTCTGGCATCCGGTGTCAGGTTGCGCTCGACCGCTGCTGCATACTTGCCGGCACCTACATATTCCTGCAACAGCGCGCCATTATTGCCCACAGCCTGGATATTCGAATAGTCGGTGCGCAAGGACTTGTTGCGGATCAGGGCTTGCAGAATATTATTGCCCGGATACCAGAACCATGAATCACCTATCGCCAGGATGGCGGGGTATTCCCCTTCTATCCATTTATCACTTTTCTGATACACATGCATATCGTATTCCTTTGCAAAAAAAGCAGAGAAAAGTAGCGCGCCTGCCTGCCTTGTCAGGCAGGTGGGCCGTGCTGGCATTGAAGTCAAGGTTCAATGTCGCGGTTCAATCTCGCAGTGGGCCTGGTGACATCGTTTCGATTATAAATTAATTATTAAAATAACCACCAAAAAAATGATTAATTGATTTTGGATGTGCATTTATTTCTGTGAGTCAATATGGAAATAAAAAACTTCAAACGACAAAAATCCACCTCGGCGTCATTTGAAAAAAGTATGCGCCGGTTCAATTTCAGGGTGATGAAAAAATAATTCTTTATGTGTGTTATCGAACCGAAACATGAGGAAGTTCCAGACATACTGAAGTCTCGACTCAACGTGAAGGATTTAAAATGATTAACGAAAATTTGGATGGTTACGGCAGCAATGGCAGCAGTGGTGCCACCCCTGACAAGGGTCCGGGTCCTGAACTGATGGGTGCACAAACCTTGACTGGCGACAATGTCGTCAATCATGCAGATGAACATCTGGGTGACATCAAGGAAATCATGCTGGACATGCGTACTGGTCGTGTAGCGTATGCCGTGGTAGCGCATGGCGGCTTGCTCACCATCGGTGAAAAACTGTTTGCCGTGCCTTGGTCTGCACTTACCCTGGACACTGTCAACAAACGCTTCGTGCTGAATATCGACAAAGAACATTTCGAAAATGCGCCTGGCTTTGACAGTGACCGTTGGCCAGACATGGCTGACCAGACCTGGGTCAATGAAGTGCATGGGTATTACAACCCAAAAAACTGAACAGGGATGTGATTCAGGCCTGGTGAAAGCCTGCTTGAAACCCCATCAGGTAGCACAGATGTATAGCAAGGCAGAGTGAAGCTGCGGCCAGAACGACTGACTGTAATGGCCGCAACATCAACCGCAAGCAATAACCAGTTACGGAGTGAATCATCATGGACTATACCGAAATGCATTTCGCCTTTGAAGTATATGAAAAGGCTTTAGCAAAACGTAGCAGGCATTTGTTCAAGACACCAGAACCCCTGCGCAATGCCGAAGAACAAGTGTACACGCTGGAAGTAGCAGTCAATGAAGTGTTGGCCGATACCCGCAAAGTCGCCATGATGATACGGTCCAGCCCGCAAAAATCTTTACCAAGCTATGTTCACAGCGTGGCCAGCAAATAGTCCGATGGTTCTCAGGGGCAGTGTGCAGGCCTGTTCCTGATACCCCATCTGCCGTCACCGGCTTTTGAACCGATCACAGGAAGAACATCATGCATGAAGTCAACAAGGCACAGGCCCAGCACAACGGTCTGGATATAGCCGCCATTCGCGAAGCAGCCAAAAATATGGGCGAAGGTGCCGTCACCGCTGGTTACCAGGGCAGCCGCGAAGAAGTCATCGCCATGCTGAATGGTGCACTGGCAACCGAACTGGTCTGCATACTGCGTTACAAGCGCCACTACTACACCGCGTCGGGCATACATAACAGCCCCATCAAGGCTGAATTTTTACAGCATGCGGCAGAAGAACAGGCGCATGCCGATTTGCTGGCAGAGCGCATCGTGCAATTGAACGGAAAACCTGATTTCAACCCGGCCACCTTGATGGCACGCAGCCACGCTGAATATAACGACGCCGACGACATCAGGGGCATGCTGACCGCCAATCTGATCGCAGAAAGAGTGGCTATCGAATCGTATCGACAGATGCTGGAAAAGATAGGTGAAAGTGATCCGACCACGCGGCATATGCTGGTGGGAATTATGGCGAAGGAAGAAGAACATGCGGATGATATGCGGGATTTGTTGGCGTAGCGTTTAGCGCTGCGCTTGGCTGGGGTGTTGGTGAACCGTGCGCTGGCGGAGTTGAAACAGGTTGCTTAAGCATGGTTTTACTCCTTCCCTTTCAAGGGGAAGGTTGGGATGGGGATGGGTTTCGATCGATAAGCAGTAATCATGTTTACGTCGCTGCAGCGAAGGCGGGAGCCTAGTGTCTTTCGTGGCATATCGTGTTGTTAATTAAAACGATTGCCCTTCGTAGAGACAAGCCGGGTCTCGGCCCGGCGGCCGAATTCCTTTCTTTGCTTCGCCAAAGAACGGAATCAAAGAAAGGCGACCGCAGACTCGCCATGCGGGTGCTTACGCTGCGCTTCAGCATAATTTGTGCATCACAAAAAATGGGAAGAGCCGCAACTCGCCTGCGGCTCAAACATCGGATCTTCTTTTTCCATTTTCTGTGACGCACAAATTACATCATCCCAAGCGGATTAAGGTCAAAAGCAACTTCAAAAACAACAGCAACACAGATCAAAACCAACAGCAACGTCAACACCAAAAACAAAAGCAGCACCAGCTCCAAATTTAATAGTTCCCTAACCAACCCAAAGGAAGACCATCATGCTCGAATCCAACATCAAAGCTGTCAACAAAGATATCAAGGTATTACTCAAAGATGCGCAGGCGCTGTTTAGTGCGGCCGCTACGTTGAGTGGTGAAAAAGCCGACGAGGCGCGGGCGCGGGGGATGAAATTGCTGGATACGGCCATGGTCGCGGCACAGGATGCGCAGGCGTCGGCGTTGGCTGCCGGCAAGCAGATGGCCGATTGCACCGATACCTATGTCAGGGAAAACCCATGGAGCACCATCGGCGTGGCCGCCACGGCGGGCTTGCTGGTGGGTTTGCTGTGCTGTCGCAAATCATGAACCGGTAAGGTAAACCGGTAGGCAGGCATCAAAAAAAAGCAGCCCGGTTTTCCAGGCTGCTTTTTTCTTCTTAAAACTGCCCAGCTTACTTGACCGGCCCTACCTGTTCCGCACAAAATGCCGTCAGTTGCTGCAGGGCCTGGGTAACGGCCTGGTTGCTGGCCAGGACGCCGCCATAGGCGTCTTCGGTAGGGGTGGCAAGGTTGACTTCGAATTCACGCCAGGCGGTGATTTGCTGGTTTTTGGTGTCAGACAAATGCGCGCGCAGGACGAAGTGGACACGGCTGGGTGTGCTGGTGAAGTCTTGTTGCAGGCTGCGTATTTCCAGGTCCAGCCGGTAGGTGGTCTGCAGGGCAGTGGGTGCCTGCAACACCACCTTGAACAAGCCGCTGGATTCCAGCGCGCTGGTGACCAGCGGCATGAGCATGGCTGCCGGTGGTTTTTGCCACTGGCTTTGCTGAAACTCTTCAATCTGATGTGGCTGGCGCATGAATAGCATGTGGTTGCTGTCAAAACCGGCAGCAGCACGGATGTTGCCTATCAGGATACTGGCCGCCGGAGTACCAGTTGCCCTGGCAGGCGCAGTGATGTTGGGCACCGTAGCCACCGTAGCCACAGTATCCAGCCGGTACACCGCCGCCACTGGCACATTGGCCGGTTGCAGGGCGGAACAACCGGCCATCGACAAGGCCAGCACCGGCAGTAGTTGGGCTAAGTGGACAGGCTTCATGGCGTTACTCCTTTTGATTCCCCTGGCCCCGGTGGGGCTGCCTGTCGACCTCTGATCAGGCTGCTGGGATTATGTTCGGTCTGTTCAATCAGGCGGGTCAGGGATGCCGACAAGGTCGCCAGTTCAGCCATCAGTCTTTGTATTTCTGGCAGCGTGTCAGTACTGATCTGACGCACACCGCCACCCAGTTGATCCACGGCAGTTTTTGCACTGTCACTGGCCTTGCCTGCCTTGTCTGCCATGGCGGCAACGGCATCCGCACTCTTGCCTATGCGCTGGAACAAGGCATCCATTTTAGCGCTGGCCTGGGCAGTGTTATTGGTGGTGATGGCGGCATTGGCGATCGCGGCACGCATGGTGGCCTTTTGCGACGCCAGTGCATCCATCACGGCAGACGTGTCCTGCAAGATCTTGCTGAAGGCTGCGCGATTATCTTCATTCAGTATAGCATTCAGGTTGGCGGCGGTGCGGTCCAGATTGGCCAGTACGGCGCTCAGGACATTTTCCAGCCGCGCGCTTAACGACGGCTTGGTGCGTATCTGTGGATAGCTTTGTCCGGGCAAGGCCTGCAATGCCGATGCTGCGGGTGAGCCGCCGCTCAGTTCCACATAGGCGATGCCGGTCAGGCCCTGGGTTTTCAAGACGGCCTGGGTATCGGTCTTGATGGGGGTGCCGGTGGCAATCGCAAACAGCAGTTGCACCTGTTGCGGATTGGCCGGGTCCAGGCTGATCGCATGGACCTTGCCGACATTCACCCCCTGGTATTTGACTGGCGCATCCAGATTCAGGCCCGCTACCGATTCATTCACCACGGATTGATACAGGACCGTCTGCGTGCGCTTGCCCAGACCGACTGACAGCCACAGCACGGCAGCCACAAACATGGCCCCAAGCATCAATACAAAGGCACCGACAGCGGCGTAATTTACTTTGGTTTCCATGGGCTGTCCTTGGTTTTCAATTGTTCTTGTTGTCCGGCTGCTTGTGCTTGTGCCTGTATTTGTGTCTGCGCCTGTTCCTGTGCCGCCCTGCCCCGCGCGCCATCAAAATAATCACGGACGACGGGGTGCGGCAGGTGTGACAGTTCTTCCATGGAACCAATCGCCAGCACCTTGCCCTCGCCCAGTACCGCCACCCTGTGGGTGACTTGCCACAACAGATCAAGGTCATGGGTAATCATCACGATGGTAGGCTGATACAGCGCGTGCAAATGCCGCACCAGGGCATCGATACCCCCGGCGCCGGCCGGGTCCAGGCCAGCGGTGGGTTCATCAAGAAACAACAGTTCCGGGTCCAGCGCCAGCGCCCTGGCCAGTGCGGCACGCTTTAACATGCCACCGCTGAGTTCAGCCGGGTACAGGGTGGCCGCTTCTGGCTTGAGGCCACTCAAAGCCAGTTTCCAGGCGGCGATGTCGTTGATGCTGTCCTCATCCAATTCACTATGCTCACGCAGCGGCAAGCCTATGTTTTCGCTAACGGTCAGCGTGCCGAACAAGCCGCCTTTTTGAAACATCACACCACAACGCTGGCGCAATGCGGCGGCGTCTTCATCGCTGATGCCTGCCAGTTCCTGCCCCAGGATACTGACCGAACCTGAATCTGGCGTATGCAGCAAAATCATTTCACGCAGCAGCGTCGATTTGCCAGAACCGCTGCCGCCAACGATGGCAAATATCTCGCCACGCCGGATATCCAGATCCAGGTTCTCATGCACGACCTTGTCGCCAAAACGGGTACAGACCTGGCGCATTTGAATCACGAAGTCATCGCTAGCTGAAGCGGGCGTAGGTGCGGGCGTAGGAACGGGTGCGGTTGCGGGCTCGGCTGCTGTCATTACAATCCCAATAAATTAAAAATGACAGAAAAACCGCCATCCAGCACGATCACGATAAAAATTGCCTGCACCACACTGCGCGTGGTCTGGCGACCGACACTGTCGGCATTACCCTTGGTACGAAAACCCTGATAGCAACCTATGGTGGCAATCACCACTGCAAATACGAGCGACTTGCCAATACCGATCAACAAGGTCTTGAGTGGAATTTCAGTCGCAAAACGGGTCATGAATTCATGCGGGCCGACACCCAGTTGATTGCTGGCCATCAGCATCCCACCCATGATGCCCAGCAAATCAGCAAACAGGGTCAGCAATGGCAAGGCCAGTATCAGCGCCAGCAGCTTGGGGATCACCAGCAAATCAACCGGTGGAATGCCGACGGTCTGCAAGGCATCAATTTCTTCCGTCACCACCATGGTGCCTATCTGGGCCGCATAGGCTGAACCAGAACGGCCAGCGATGATGATGGCCGTAATCAGTGGTGCAAATTCACGCAGCATGGCGTAACCCACCAGCTCCACCACAAAGATATTCGCGCCATAGTGCTTGAGCTGGTCTGCCCCCTGATAGGCAATCACGATGCCGAGTAAAAAAGAGGTGACGCCAACGATAGGTAGAGCTTCAAAACCAGCTATCTGGATATTGTGCAAAATGGCGCGGCCACGCCAGCGCCGCGGGTGTCGTAGCAAACCCAGCATGCTGACCGCGATGGTCCCGACAAAACTCAGCCAGGCCAGATTGTCATGCCAGACATTGACAGTCGCCTTACCAATTTTTTCCAGCAAGCCGGTGGGCTTAAGCACCGGCACCGCAACAGTGGGAATATCACCCAGGCCATCCAGCATATGCTGGTAAGCATCAGGCCAGCCCTGCATGCTGATCTGGGTACCGCTGTCACGCAGTTTTTGCAGACGTGTATGCATGACCCAGGCTACGATGCTGTCTATCTTTTGGATTTGCTGGCCGTCCAACTGCACTACCGCCGGGTGGCGCAGCAGCAAGGCATCCAGTTGACGCATGACATTACCCAACTGACGGATAGTCCAGTTGCCTGACAGTTGCAAGACGCCTGGTGCGGTTTGCTGGATGCGCGCAGGCATGCGGGTAACGTGGAAAGCGGATTTAGCAATATCGGCAGCAGTGCTGTCGGCAGGCTTATTGGTAACGTCAGATGTGGCGGTGGGGCTAGCTGGCATAGTGGTTTATCATGAGAAACTGATGACATGTAGCTTGCCATTTTGCGGGCGTTTTATCTGTACGCTAGCGTACTCAATCCGCCACCTTACCTGGTGCCGGATTGCGCCCCCTGCCATCCCCCACCCAAGGCCTTAAACAAGCCGATTTGCGCCTGCAATCTGCTCAAGCGTATTTGTGTCAACTGGTCTTGCGCCTGAAAGCGGCTGCGCTGGGCATCCAATAAAACCAGTAAATCGTCAGCACCGGCGCGATAGCGAATTTCAGATAAATGCAAGGCTTGTTCGGTTTCTTGCAGATAGGCTTGCAACAAACTTTCCTGCAACTGCATGCGGTGGCTGGCGGCCAGGGCGGTATCGACATCGGCCAATGCTGCCAGCACGGCTTTGCGATAGGCCAGCAATAGCTCGCGCTGGCGTGATTCGGCGATGTTGACCTGGGCGCGCAGGCGACCACCGTCGAAGATAGTCTGCGTCAACCCTGCAGCCAGGTTAAAGCTGGTGACTGGTGCATTCAGCAAGCCATGCAGGCTGTCGCTGGCAATGCCCAGCGATGTACTGAGACTGATGCTGGGGAACAAGGCGGCACGGGCGGCGCTGATATTGGCATTGGCGGCGGCCAGTTGCGCTTCGGCGCTGGCCAGATCAGGGCGACGGTGTAACAGACTGGCAGGCAAACCCGCAGCAGCAGCAGGCAAGCTGACTTGCCGGAGTTGGTCACCCGCCACCTGAAAGCCAGGCGGCACCTGCCCCAGCAAGATCGCCAGTGCGTACAAACCTTGCTGCTCTTGCAATTGCAATGGGGGAATGGTGGCTTCTTGCGTCAAGACGGCGGCCCGCTGGCGCGCCAGGTCCAACTGGCCAGAGGCACCATAACGGACGCGCGCGTCCACCACTTGCAAGACACGACGGGCGATAGCCAGATTGTCTTGCGCCACGGCCAGCCGTTCACGTACGGCCAGAATTTGAAAATAAGCTGTGGCAATACCACCCACCAGCGTCAGGCGCAGCGTGTCGCGATCATAACTGCTGGCTTGTTGCAGGCTGTCAGCGGCACGGCGGGTGGCGGCATTTTTGCCCCAAAAATCGAATTCATAACTGGCAGCCAAACCCAGACTCAGGCTGGTGTTACCGCCATCAGTGCCACTGGTTCCAGTAACTCCATTAGTACCATTGGTGCCGGTATCCCCCGTGGTGGTACTTGTCTGGCTAGTTGATTGTTTGCTGTTGCCATGGGTTTCACGCCGCGATGCACCGGCATTGGCTTCCAATACCGGAAACAGCGACGCCCCCGCGATGCGGGCCTGTGCCTCTGCCTGTACGATGTGTTCAGCTGCCATGCTCAGGTCGGGATTATTCTTTAAGCCCTGTAACATCAAGCTGTCCAGTTCGGCAGAACCAAAGCCTTGCCACCAGGTCGCAGTCGCCTGATTGGCGACTGCGGTACTTTCTACATCTACTGCTGCCCACTGGCTGGGCATATCAGTCAGCACAGTAGCGTTATCCGGGGTGGCAGTCTGACTGGCGCAGCCAGCAAGCAGGATGACCGCTATCAACATCGACAGGGATGAGATGGGCAGGTGCTTCATCATTTTCCCAATGCAACCACAGGATCAACCTGGGCCGCCTTGCGTGCCGGGAAGTACCCAAATACCAAACCAATTGCCAGCGCACAGCCAAATGCCAGCACCACGGGTGCAATGGAAAACTGTATCGGCGTGCCAAACACGCTGATGACGACTGCCGCCAGCATACCCAGTGCAATGCCCAGCACACCGCCCAGCACCGACACCACCAGCGCTTCAATCAGGAACTGTTGCAAGATATTGCGCATGCGTGCACCCGTGGCCATGCGTATGCCGATTTCACGCGTGCGTTCTGTCACGCTGACGAGCATGATATTCATCACCCCTATGCCTCCCACCAGCAAGGAAATAGCAGCCACCGACGCCAGCAACACCGTCAGGGTGTTTTGGGTGTCGGTGGCGGTTTCCAGTATGCTGGCCATATTGCGTATTTGGAAGTCGATACTGCGATGGCGCGCTTGCAGCAGACCAGTAACTGCATCCTGAGTAAGGTCGATGCCATCCACATCATCCACAGCCACTGTGATGGTGCGCAAAAACCGCTGACCAAACAGGCGCAGGCTGCCAGTGCTCAGGGGGAGCAGCATGACATCGTCCTGGTCTTGCCCACCTGGTGCCGCGCCACGTACTGCCATCACACCGATGACCTGAAACAGCACATTATTCAACACGATATATTCGCCCACTGGTTTGCTGTCATGGCCAAAAAGGTTGTCAACCACGGTCTGCCCCAACACCACCACGGCGGTATAGCTGCTGACATCTTCTGCCGAAAAGAAAATACCCTGGCTGACACTCCAGTTGTGTGCCAAGGGATAATTGGCCGAGGTTCCGGTGGCCTGGGTCTGGTAGTCGGCACTGCCAAAACGGGCGGTGACACTGCCCCCCAGTTCTGGTACGGCGGCCTGCACATTTGGCAGGGCTGCGATGACTTCAGCATCCTCTGGTATCAAGGTCGCCACGCTGCCGCCAACGCCGCGCCGGTTGGGCGCACCGGGGCGTACCACCAGCAAATTGCTGCCCATGGCACTGATACGTGTCAGCACTGCCTGTTTGGCACCATCACCAATCGCCAGCATGGCCACCACCGAACCGACACCTATGACGATACCCAGCAAGGTCAGCACGGTGCGAAACAGGTTGGACCGCAACGCCCTGAGCGCCGTTTTGGCGGCTGCCAGCAAGCCACTGGCAAAGGCTTCGCCACGGTCATTGGTGGTGGCGGCATCCGTAGTAACGGTACTGTCCAGCGTGGGGTTATCTGCCTTGGCTGCCTTAGTCACTACTTGCGCGGCGTCGGCGGCGAGATCGGTTTTCTTGCTGGATTCGGTCGCAAAATCGGCCACGATCATGCCATCCTTGATCTGCAAAATGCGCTGTGCCTGTTCGGCCACTTCACGTGCATGGGTAATCAGGATGATGGTATGTCCACGACGTGACAAGTCTTTCATCAGCGCCATGACCTCGATACCGCTTTGGGTATCCAGCGCGCCCGTTGGTTCATCCGCCAGTACGATACGCCCACCATTCATCAATGCGCGGGCAATAGACACCCTTTGCTGCTGACCGCCCGACAACTGACTGGGGCGATAACGCAAGCGTTCGCCCAGCCCCAGGGTGGACAGCAATGCACGGGCACGCTGATGTCGTTCTGACGGGGGAACACCGGAATAAATGGCCGGCACCTCCACATTTTCGGTAGCGCTGGCGGTGGCGATCAGGTTATAACTCTGAAACACAAAACCAAAAGCTTCACGTCTGAGCCTGGCTAATTCATCACGCTCAAAGTCAGATACGTCCAAACCTTCAAACAGATATTTACCCGATGTGGCCCGGTCCAGACAGCCAAGTATATTCATCAGCGTGGTCTTGCCCGAACCAGACGCCCCCATGATGGCAACAAATTCACCCGCATAAATGGTCAGGCTGATGCCATGCAAAATCTCTACCTGCAGATCACCGCTCTCATACGATTTTTTGATATCGCGCAATTCGATCAGCGGCTGGCGTTCGGCACTCATCTCGGGCCACCGCTGCGCTGATTGCCCGTCAGTGCGCCACCGCTTTGCTGTGCTGGTGCGACCGCTGCCTGCACCGCAGATTTGCTACCGGTCACTACCGTTTCCCCAGGCTGCAGGCCAGACAATATCTGCGCCGATACCCGGGTCATGACACCAACCTGCACCGCACGTTCTGTCAGCTTGCCATTCTTGTCCATGACAGTGACCATGGCCTTGCCATCTTTAAACTGCCCACGCGGGTCTTGCGCTGTGCCAGTGTGCTTACTCGTTTGCTTACTTCCCTTACCGGCTTTTGCCTCATCGCTAGCCGGGTGCAAGGCCGTCAACGGTACAAACACGGCGTCTTTGGCGCTGGCCAGTACAAAGAACACCTGGGCTGTCATTTGCGGCAACAAATTCTGGCGGCTATTGGGTACCTCGAACAGGGCGTCATACAAAACCACATTATTGATGACTGTGGGCGTAGGCGAAATTTGTCTGAGCTTGCCATAATAACGGCGTGCACTGCCACCCAGGGTGGTGAAGTACACATCCATGCCCAGTTTCAATTTACCGACATCTGCCTCTGACACTTGCGCCTGTACCGTCATGATGGATAAATCAGCGATGCGCATGACGATAGGTGCCTGCTGATTGGCGTTCAGGGTCTGGCCTTGCCTGGCAGTTTGGGACACCACGGTACCAGCTATTGGTGCATAGATTTTGGTATAACTGAGATTGGCATCATCACCACGCAGAGTCGATTCAGTCTGCTCCATTTGTGCTTTTAGGGAAGCGACCTGGGCCAGGGCCGAGCGTTGCACTGCCTGCGCCATCTGCAAGGCCTCGGTAGTACTGGCCTCTTCGTGCATGAGCTGGTTTTGCCTGGTCAACTGCAGTTCTGCAAGTTGCAGTTGCGCTTGCTTGTCGGCCAGTTGCGCGGTCTGGTTGCGCAGTTGTGCGCGGTCAGCATCAGCTTTCGACAGGTACACGGTAGGATCAATTTCTGCCAGCAAATCTTTGGCCTTGACGATGGCCCCGACTTCTACCAGCAAGTGCTTCAATTGACCGGACACCTGGGTGCCGACATCGACATAATCTTTCGGCTGCAGACTGCCTGTGGCAGTGATCACGTCTTCAATATCCGCTTTTTGCACGGTGGCGGTCAACCACTGATTCTTGCTGTCTGCACTGTCCATCACCAGCTTGCGTATATAAAAACCACCCGCCACAAACAGCATCAGGCCGACGATGATCGCTGTCAAGATGACGGGACGAGTCCAGCGGTTATGCGGTTTGATTGGCGGTTTGAGTGGCGGCTGGTTGGTATTGTTGTTGGTATTGCTGCTGGTGTTGGCGCTGTTACTGCTTGTGGTCGTGGCGTCCGCATGTTCCGTCGTGCCGGTACTACCTGCGGTTTCAGTTGATGGCTTAGCAGATGGTTCAGTCAATGGCTCAATTCGCGGCACTCCATCTGTTTCCGGCGCTGGCGTCTGGCCGGGCGGGGTGGTACCTGTCAGCATGGCTAGAACTCATTTCATCATTAAGGGCGAGATGCGTTTGCCTCATCACGTGGACCAGCAAGACGGGCCAGGTAATCAATAGCAAGTTCGAAGCGTCAGCGCCTGCAGTCCGGCACTGGGCATGAGACAAACTCTGCAGGAACTGACTATTTGGGTGTACTTCCCTTAACAAATTTCAATCCAGAAAAATACTTACGCAAAACCGCTCCAGCAACGACACAAAAACTGTAACTACACTGTATGGATGCCGCTGCCGAAACATGCTGGAGCGATTTTGCGTAAATATTCTGTCAATCCAGGCACTGACAAACTTGCGCACCGTTTCCACGGTAGCCACGATGCCGCAATTGCCCTACCCAATGTCGCCAGCATGACAGAAATAGCAGGCACGCTCTGTGCGCTAGCTAACAGACCGCAACAAGCTTTTCTTTCAAGCTAAGGCCATCGTCAAAGCAGTAAGCCGGTCCAGTTTTACCGGCCTGCCGGGCGTGTTGACTTAACCCACTTCAAGAAAGAAACATCATGCTTTATACCATTGCTGTCATACTGATTATTTTGTGGTTGTTGGGTATGGTGTCGGCCTACACCATAGGTGGCTTTATCCATGTCTTGCTGGTGATCGCCGTCATCATGATCTTGCTGCGTTTGATCAGCGGCAGAGGCGTTTGACGCTGCTGTATCGCGTACTAAGACCATGGCTGACTAAACAGCGGGCCATCCCTGGCCTGCTGGTAGCACTGGCCGGCATGATCGGTCGTGCCGTGCTGGAATGGATACGCCATCGTGCTGCCAGCAAAGGCGCTGCGCTGGCATTTTATACGCTGTTTTCCATGGTGCCGGTCCTGATATTGGTGTTGGCGATTGCCGGTTTCTTTTATGGCGAACAAGCCGCCCGTGGGCAATTATTCAATCAGTTGCATGGCCTGGTAGGTCAAAGCGGGGCGGCAGCGATACAACTGTTGCTAGCCGGTGCCCACAATGACGATGCAGGGCGTATCGCTACCCTGATTGCCAGCGTGTTGCTGTTGATTGGTGCAACCAGCGTGTTTGCCGAGTTAAAAGAAAGCCTGGATGAAATCTGGCAAGTGCCGCCCAGCCGCAGCAACAGTCTGTGGCAGTTTTTACGCACGCGCCTGCTGTCGTTTGGCTTGATACTGGTGCTGGCATTTTTGATGCTGGTGTCACTGGTCGTCAGTGCCGTGCTGGCGGCACTGGAACATTACTGGCAAGGCAGCCGCACTGCCGTGGCACTGATACTGCTGCCGCTGTCGTCAGGCATAGGCTTCGCGGTGATTGCGTCCCTGTTTGCCGTCATCTTCAAGATGCTGCCGCAGGTGCGGCTTTCGTGGGGCGATGTCTGGGTTGGCGCGGCGGGCACGGCAAGTTTGTTCTATGTGGGCAAATTGCTGATCGGCGTGTATATCGGCAATAGCGGTGTCGCCAGCAGTTTTGGTGCGGCGGGCTCCATTATCGCCTTGCTGTTATGGGTGTACTACTCTGCCCAGATCTTTTTGCTGGGTGCAGAATTCACCCGCCAGTATGCCTACAGCCTGGGCAGCTTGCGCACCACCGGACTTGCTTCCCATGCCCAGGCCCTCCCTTAGAACCTGTTTACGATCTGTAGCGAGCGAGCGTCAGTGGGAGTAAGGGTAACAAAAAATGCAGCGCAAAAAGCGGAATGGTCTTAAGACCATGAGCATTTTGAGCAGCGCATGAGCCCCGCGTGGACTCCGATTGCGCTCGCGCAGTAAGATCGTAAACAGGTTCTTAGACGGAACGACACGGGTAGTATATTTACGGCAGCAGTGCGCCTTCAACGGCTTCAAGCTTGCCGTCGGATGGCAAGGCCGGAACATGGATCAGCTTCATGATCAATGGATAGACATGCACATTGTCGAACGGCGGCAGCACTGTCGCCTGCCTGAAGGACGGGCCGTTGGCAATAAACAGTGCCTGCATTTCTTTACTCAGATTATCGTAGCCGTGCCCTCCCTTGCCGGCCTTTGCTGCAGCCTTGGCATCGGGTTCCACCAGCCAACTCACTTCCGCCAGGCAGATAAAATGCGGCACACGCTGGTTTTGTCCATATTCAAAACGCGCTGGCAGGTTTTCTTTTTTCCAGCACTGCATATGTTCGTGGGCTTGCAGCAGCGCTTTGGCCACTGCTTCTTCTTGTCCCTCTTCAGGATTGATACCGGCATAGCTGCCATAGGTCACCACATTGGTGAGCGAGGGATTGACGATCTGGTCCAGTTGCACAGTACGTTCAGGACTGGTCGCAGCCATGCCGTGATCGGACACGATAATCAGGTCGGCGTCAATATGTCGCGCACGCAATCCCTCTGCCAGGCGGGCGATAGCGGTGTCGGCACTGGCTACCGCAGCTGTCACTTCTGCAGTATCAGGTCCAAATTCATGACCGGCGTGATCAACATGGTCAAAATACAGCGTCAAAAACTGTGGGCGGCTGGCACCTGGTTTGTCTATCCAGCCCAGCACGGTATCGACACGGTCAGACGGGCTCAGCTTGTCATCGAAGGGGCGGTATTCCGACGGACGCACGCCGTGTATGGCAGCTTCGGAACCTGGCCAGAACATGATGGCAGAGCGGACATGATTCTTTTCTGCGGTAACCCAGATTGGCTCTGCCTGATCCCACCAGCGGCGGTCACGCACCGCGCTGCTGTTGCTTAATTTAAAGCGCACGCCAGCAATCCTGGCGTCATCCATGGTATTGGCGACGATGCCGTGATGGTCCGGACGCAGGCCTGTCACCAGAGTGTAATGATTGGGAAAGGTAATCGATGGAAAGGACGGGCGCATGGCCTCTGCCCGCACACCACTGGCGGCCAGTGCATTCAGCCGCGGTGTCACGCCCCGGTTCAGGTAATCGGGCTTGAAGCCGTCTATCGATATCAGGATGACGGGATGGTAGGCGCGGTTGTCGCTGCTGGTACCAGCAGCAGTTTTTTGCGCCACTGGCGCACAGGCGGTTAGCAAAACCACTGTCCAGGCCATTGAGCAAGCCATTAAGGCACAAGCGAAAGTCTTTACGGGCAATGATTTCATAATGTATTGACAAGAAGACGAATGACATTCAAGTGAATGGAATAATTGGCAAGCGCGCCTGGTGCCTATTATGCGGCGAATAATAATGCTTATGAGAAAGATATTTGTATCTGAAATGTTAAGCCAAGTGACTTCCACGTGACCGGATAGTCAATTGTGACATTGGTGCCGATGGCTGGTGATAATATGGACAATAAATCCAACCCCACCTGCTGCTGCCTGGCACGCCCCGATCTTTGCGCAAGACCGGCAGTGCCATCCGCAGGTCTGGATAGCCCGGTTCCAGTTGTAAAGGATTGCAAAACATGCAAAATGGACGCAGACAAAGGCTTGCATACCGTTTATGATAAAAATTGCCTTGAAGCATGATTTATTTATAGGACTTACGCAAAATTGTCCCAGCAAGGCTATCGCTTTTAGGAAACCGCCCTTGCAGGGGAGGTTCGTTTCGTCGGCAGACAGCATGCTGTCTGAAACCCCGACTACACCGTAGCGACGAAGACAGTACGAATAGTACGCGGCTCCTAGGAGAGGAGCTGCAACGCAGCTGGGGCGGTTTTGCGTAAGTCCTCATTTAAAAGCTTGCCAAGGAAATGCAATGCACGGGTACTCCCCCGGCTATCTGAAAACAAGGCTTGTGTTCCCATCGGGACTACGGAAAAAGCACCATGACAGCGCACCGTGAAGAGACTGTAAGCAATTTACCACCCGTGCCGGCAAGGTCTATCCGCAGCTATTTGCTGATGCTGGTGTTGCTGGTATCGATGCCGCTGATGGCGGCGGTCGGCTTTGGCATCTATCATGATTTCCAGCAATCCACGGCCAATACCAAGACAGCCCTCAAGACCATGGCCAGTGTCATGATCAAAAATACCAAGGGCAAGCTGGCACAGGCACACCAGGTCATGGCGGGCATCGCCAGTTTGCCAGCGGTACGCCAACTGGCCCTGGCAGACTGCCCGGTGAAACTGGGCAACCTGGCCAACCTTGACCCTGCCTTTGCCCGCATCACCCTGGCCGATTTGCAGGGCAATATTCTTTGCGCCATATCGGGCAAAGACCAGGCGCAGGATGCCGCCACCCCTGAACTGATCAAGTCAGAATACATACAGGGTGCCATCCGCAACCGTGGCCTGAACATTTCCGCGCCGCACCGTAACCATAGCAACCATAGCAACCACAGTGACGACGGCAGTAGCAGCCCCTGGTCTACCACACTGAGCCTGCCGATCTGGAGCATGGAACAGCAAATAGTCGGCGTGGTCATGCTGTCGGTGGATGTCGGGTTTTATAACCCCAACATCCCGGGGGAGTTTTTGCCGGAATCCAGCCGTTACGGTTTTTTCCGTGATGACGGCATCCTGATCTGGCGTAACCTGGACCCGGACAAGATCATCGGTACCCGCCCCACTTCAGAAGCAGCAAAACATATCGTCGCATTGAAAAGTGGTGAGTTTGAAAGCCAGGCCGTGGACGGTGTGGTGCGCTTCATTTCGGTGGTCGCGCTGCCGGAATATGGAATGGTGGCCTTTGTCGGCGTACCGGCGCACACCGTCTTTGCTGAATCCAGGGCCAGGGCCGTCGAGTCCATCCTGCTGGTGTTATTGATGATCGCCCTGCTGTTGCTGGTTGCGTTTAGTTTTAGCCAACGGATTACCGACCCGATGATCGCGCTGGCCGACGTAGCGCGTGCCGCCAACAAGGGGGACCTGGGTGTCAGGGCACGCGCTGACGGCCCCAGTGAACTGCTGGCAGTGGCGCATGAATTCAATCGCATGCTGATCGCGCAACAGCATAGCGACGAACAGTTTCGCGCCTTCCTGGGCAATAGCGCCATCGTTGCCTGGGTCAAGGATTTCGACGGGCGCTACCAGTTTGTCAGTGACAATTTCTTGCGTCGTTTCAATACATCCATGCAAGATGTCCTCGGCAAGACCGATCATGAACTCTGGCCTGCCAGCGTCGCCGATGGGTATCACGATAATGACCTGCTCTTGCTGGAAAGCCGTCAACACAACGAAGCTGTCTGGCCATCCACCAATATCGATGGCAGCCTCAGCTGGTGGCTGGTGAATAAATTCGTGTTCACCGGTTTTGATGGCACGCCACAACTGGGCGGGCTGGCGGTGGATATTACCGAACGCAAGCGCGTCACGGATCTGGATGAACTGATCCTGCAAACCGCAATGGATGCCTTCTGGCTCATCAACAAAGACGGCGACCTGAAAGCCGTCAACCAAACCGCCTGTACCATGATGGGTTATACCCGTGAAGAAATGCTCGCCCTCAATATCAGCGATATCGATGTACTGGAAGGCACCAGCGGCATGACCTTGCATGAACGCGTCGACATCCTGCGCAAAGAAGGCAGCCAGCAGTTTGAAGCCCGGCAAAGGTGCAAGGATGGCCGCATCATCGATGTCGAAGTGTCGATACGTTATCTGCCCGGCCAGGAACTGTTTCCTGCCTTTGTGCGCGACATCACCGCGCGCAAGCAGGCAGAACAGAGCCTGCATCTGGCCGCCACCGTGTTTGAATCCCATGAAGGCATGTTCGTCACCAATGCCCAGAGGGTGATACAGCAGGTCAACCGCGCCTTTACCGAAATCACCGGCTACTCGCGCGAAGATGCCATTGGCCAGACCCAGGATTTATTGAAATCCGGCCAGCATGATGACGTTTTTTTTGCTGGCATGAGCCGCCGTCTGGAAGCCGAAGGTAGTTGGCAAGGCGAAATCTGGAACCGCCACAAAAATGGCCAGATCAGCCCGCAATGGCTGACCATCACTGCCGTGTATGGCAGTAACCATGAATTGCTGCACTATGTCGGCACCCTGACCGATATCACCACCCGCAAAGCTGCAGAAGATGAAATCAAGAACCTGGCCTTTTACGACCCGCTGACCAGGTTGCCCAACCGCCGTCTGCTGACAGACCGCCTGCAACAGGCACTGGCATCTTGCGCCCGCAGTGGCCGCAAAGGCGCGCTGATGTATATCGACCTGGACAATTTCAAGACCCTCAATGATACCCAGGGCCACCACAAAGGTGACCTGTTATTGCAACAGGTATCGGCACGCCTGATTCATTGCGTGCGCGAAGATGATACCGTGGCGCGCATAGGCGGCGATGAATTTGTGCTCTTGCTGGAAAATTTGAGCGAGGCCCCCAACGAAGCCGCCACCCAGATCGAAATGGTCGGCAAGAAAATCCTCGTTGCCCTGAACCAGGCGTATGACCTTGCTGGTTATGAATGTCACAGCACGCCCAGTGTAGGCATCACCCTGATTAGCGACCATGACACCAGTTCTGATGAATTGATGAAACAGGCTGACCTGGCCATGTATGCCGCCAAGACCGCCGGTCGCAACACCCTGCGCTTTTTTGATCCGGGCATGCAGGCCGTCGTCACCTCCCGCGCCGCCATGGAAAAAGAATTGCGCGAAGGCCTGCGCAATGAACAACTGCAGTTGTACTACCAGGCACAAGTCAACCATACAGGTGAGCTGATCGGTGTCGAAGCCCTGGCACGCTGGCAGCATCCGCAACGCGGCATGATTTCCCCGGCTGAATTCATCCCCCTGGCAGAATCCACCGGCCTGATACTGCCCCTCGGTTATTGGGTCTTGCAGACCGCCTGCAGGCAACTGGTCAGCTGGTCGCAGCAAGACCAGCGCGCCCACCTGACGATAGCCGTCAATGTCAGCGCCCGCCAGTTCCGGCAGGCAGATGTGGTCGAGCAGGTATTGGCCATCATCCACCAGACCGGTGCCAATCCGCACCTGCTGAAACTGGAACTGACCGAAAGCCTGCTGGTGGATGACGTTGAAGACATTATCCGCAAAATGGAATTACTGAAAGCAGCAGGCCTGTGCTTTTCGCTCGATGATTTTGGTACCGGCTATTCATCGCTGACGTATCTGAAACGCCTGCCGCTGGATCAGTTGAAGATCGACCAATCCTTTGTGCGTGACGTACTCAGCGACCCCAACGACGCCGCCATCGCCCGCACCATTGTCGCCCTCAGCCAGAGCATGGGCTTGTCCGTCATTGCCGAAGGCGTGGAAAGCGCCGAGCAACGCGACTACCTCGCCAGCCAGGGCTGCCTTGCCTACCAGGGTTATTATTTTGGCCGCCCCATGCCTATCGCCGATTTTGAAGCAGCACACCCGATCCGGCATCACTGAATAGGACTTACGCAAAATTGTCCCGGCAAGGCGCTGCAACGCAGCAGAGGCGGTTTTGCGTAAGTCCTATCGAACAATCATTCGCATGACAAAAACTATAATCTAAAGTAAATTATCATCTCCCGACGCCCCTCTGATTTGAAAGCGCCACAAGATGAAATCTGGATTAACGTTATTGTTATCTGTCCTGTTTTGCCAGTTGCTGGCGCATGCCGAGGTTGGCATGGCAGCGGTAGCCAAAGAAGCCAAACCCACCGCCCCCACTTCGGCCTCCTTGTCCAGCTTTGGCTACCGTGTCGGCGAACGCCTGGCCGATGTCAAGTTCAAGGACGTCAATGGGCGCGAGGGTGTGCTGTCGCAACTGGCTGGCACGCGTGGTGCCGTCATCGTCATGCGCGATGCGGAATGCCCGGTATCGCAACGCTATGCACCACGCCTTGCAGAATTTGAAAAAGAATACACCTCGCAAGGTTTTAATTTCGTGTATGTCGATGTCAGCCCCTATTCAGCCGCCGAAGCAAAACAAAGTGCTGCCAGCAGCAACTTGCAGGGCCGTGTGGTGCTCGACACCAATCACACCATCAGCAATGCCTTGCGGGCAGCATCCACTTCGGAAGTATTTTTAGCCGACCAGCACGGCACCCTGCTGTTTCGTGGTGCCATCGATGACCAGTACGGCATCAGCGTACACAAAGACGCTCCCGGGCAAACCTGGCTGCGCAAAGCCATCGCCGAACACCAGTCAGGTAAAGATATCGTCACCACACAAAGTGAAGCCAGCGGTTGCCTGTTGCCCGACCATGCAGGCGACATAATGCAGAACCGGCCCGTCACCTACCACAACCGCATCAGCCGCCTGCTCGCACAAAAATGCGAGATGTGCCACCGTGCTGGCGGTGTTGCGCCCATGCCCCTGCAGACCTATGCGCAAGTCACCGCCCGTAAAACCATTATCGACTACATGACCAGCAAGCGCCTCATGCCACCCTGGAATGCCGACCCCAGCGTGGGTCACTGGGCCAATGACAGGAGCCTGTCAGAACAGGAACTGGCCGATCTGTCCAACTGGTTTAAAGCCGGCAGCCCGGCTGGCAACGCCAAAGAAGCCCCTGCCCCACGCACCTATGTGGCTGGCTGGGACATGCTCAAGCCAGACGCCGTACTGCAAATTGCCGAGCCGCATACGGTACCGGCGCAAGGCGTGGTCGAATATCAGTACAGCTACCTGAAAACCGATTTTGACACAGACAAATGGGTCACCGCGATGGAAATACGGGCATCTGCCCCCAAGGTGGTGCACCACATACTGGTGTTTCTGGAAGAACCCGGTGCCAAGCGGCGGGCTGGTGGCATTGATGGTTTTTTTGGCGCGCTGGTACCCGGCACGCCATTGACGACCTTTCCCGAAGGTGCCGCCAAGAAAATCCCCAAAGGAGCCTGGCTGAAATTCCAGATCCATTACCAGCCGAATGGAACCGAGCAAATCGACCAGGCCAAAATCGCCTTCCAGTTTGCTAACGATGCGACCAATACCGACGCCAGATTAAAAGAAGTCAAAAGTGAATCTGCCTTCAACGCCAAGTTTGAAATACCACCCGGTGCCGCCAACCACCCAATAGAAGCCAGCTACCTGTTTCGCAAGCCAGGCAAACTGACCGCCTTGATGCCGCATGCACATCTGCGCGGCAAGGCCTGGAAGATAGAACTGGTAGACCCGGATGGCAAGCGCAGCCTGTTGCTGAATATTCCCAAATACGACTTCAACTGGCAAACCGCCTATCAGTTAAAAGAAGCCATTCTTGTGCAGCCTGGCATGCGCATTGCGGCCACGGCCTGGTATGACAATTCCAGCGACAACCCGGCCAACCCCAATCCCAAAGCCGCCGTGCACTTTGGTGAACAGACCTTTGAAGAAATGATGATCGCTTATTTCGACTGGATACCAGATTAAGCGCCATTGGGCCTGACCTGTCATCGCGGCTGCGGCAAAGCCAAAGCCCCTTTGACACCCAGGCCCAGCAAGACAAAATTCAATACCCCTATCAACAACGCAAAAAACACAAAGGCCAGCCAGGGCAAGGCTTGCGCATCAAAGGGCAAGAACAGCGAGGCAAATACCCGCGCATCAGAATACATGCCATTGCCCAAGGCTGCATATTGAAAGATATAGCTGGTGTCACTAAAGGCTGAATAACACATGATGATGCCCAGCACTTGCAAGGCCAGCCTTTGCCAGGCATCCGCAGCGCGCAATAAAAACAGACAGGCCATCATCATCAACACTGGCAATAGTAAAGCCAGCAAATGTGTCGTATGCCATTGTGCCAGCAAGGGGTAATCGGCAGTGCTCATCCATACCGGCTTGATCATGTAATAGCCGCCACAGGCAAAAAACAGCAACAAGACCAAGTAAGGAATCCACAATTTCGACGCCCTGGTCGATACCATCAGCAACACGCTGCCACACACCGCCGGCCCCAGCAAACCACCCAGCAAGACCAGGCTTTGCCAGCCACCACCGGTGATCGCCACACCACCATCCGCATCCATCTGGAACCAGTAAAACGATCCCCCGGGTCAGCAAGCTGGCCAGGCCATGCCCCATCTCATGCACGAACACCCCCACATAGCGCAGCGGTGCCGTCAACAAATACACTAGGTAGGCCAGATTGGGAAACAGCAAGGGCAAGACCACCCACAGCAAGAAAAACCCCACCATCAAAGACAGCAACATCCGCCGGTGACCAAGACCGTGATTGCTGCTTGTGCTGTGTGAATAAACCGATGGATGATTGACAGGCATGTGGTTTCCCGGGGTAGAAAATTACTGGCATAGTGTAAACCAGCTAACTGGGGAGTGTATATGTCGAACCCGATGAAGAAGAAAATTGGTGCGCACAGCGCACCCTACGCGGCGTCAAAATATTGACCGGCCATGCCCCAATTCATGATCATTTTGTAGGGTGCGCCGCGCGCACCAAATGTCTGGAAGTGGAAAACTTCCTGCTAACAAAGAGATATTGGTGCGTATGGTGCCCCTTATCTTGAGCCTGGACGCAGGTGAGTGCTATGCTAGCCCCTACCAACTCAAACACACCGAGGTCAATTTGCAGATCGCTTTCATCCAGGAAAACCACTACGTATCGGCGGTAGACTTGCTGCACGATATGAGCGTTCACTATAACGGTGAAAATGCTGTGCCCAGACAGATCATCCAACAACATTTTATGCAACACCTGCTTGGGCCTGATTCATCAATACGTATTGTGGTCGCCACGCGGGATGATGGCGTGGTTGTCGGGCTGGTGGCGATCACGATATTTCATTCGCTGGTCAACGCGACGGTCGGTGAAACGGGACAGCTTTTTGTGAAAGAACTGTATGTCTTGCGTACAGAACGTCGCACTGGTGTTGGTGAGGCACTGATGCAATGGGTGGCAACGTATGCACTGAGCAAAAATTGTGTGCGGGTTGACTGGCATGTCAGGGCAGATAATCAAGCCGGGCTGCGTTTCTACCAACACCTGGGGGGCGTACCTGTCGATGATAGATTGTGCTACCGCCTGTCTGGCAATGCCCTCACCCAGGCGGCAAAAACCGGCAGGGAATGAAGCATCCTCTGCCGGCAGCGCACCGGGTATTACTGAGCGGTTACCCGCCAGATGATATTGCCGACATCATCGGCCACCAGCAAGGCACCTTTGCTGTCGACGGCAACCCCGACGGGGCGCCCTTTGGCCTTGCCGTCTGCGGTTAAAAATCCGGTAAGTATGTCTTGCGGTGCGCCGGCTGGCTTGCCGTTTGCAAAGGGCACAAAAATCACCTTGTAACCACTGTGGGGCTTGCGATTCCATGAACCATGCTGGCCAACAAAGGCACCGCCGGCATAACTGGCTGGCAGCATCTTGCCATCATAAAACGTCAAGCCCAATGACGCCGTGTGCGCGCCCAGCGCATAATCCGGCACCAGGGCAGTGGCAACCAGATCAGGCCGTTGCGGCTTTACCCGCACATCCACATGCTGACCAAAATAACTATAGGGCCAGCCATAAAACCCGCCGTCGCGTACCGATGTCATATAGTCTGGCACCAGGTCGTTACCCAGTTCATCTCTTTCATTCACGGCAGCCCACAACTGTCCGCTTTGGGGTTGCCACGCCAGGCCATTGGCATTGCGCAAGCCACTGGCAAACAGTCGCATGCGGCCTGTCGCGATATCAATTTCATGAATGGCGGCGCGGTCTTTTTCATTCTCCATGCCGTTTTCTGCGACATTGCTGTTCGATCCCACTGACACGTACAGGCGCAAGCCATCGCGGCTGGCCACCAGGTCCTTGGTCCAGTGATGATCGATTTTTCCTGCCGGTAAATCCACGACCTTCACACCAGGCTCGGTAATGCTGGTTTGCCCGCGCTTATAGGGGTAACGCATGATGGCATCGGTGTTGGCCACATATAAATAGTCTCCCACCTGGGCCATGCCAAAAGGTGAATGCAAGCCTTGCAAGAATATGCTGCGGGTGCTGGCCACGCCATGTTCATCCAGGCCACGCAATAAGATGATGCGGTCGGGGCTGGGCATGCTGGCACCGGCTGAACTTTTAACCTTACCTTCCACCCATTTGCGGACGGCTTTTAAACCACTGGTGGTATCGTGTATTGCTGGTGCATTGCTTTCTGCGACCAAAACATCGCCATTCGGCAAGACATGCAACATGCGTGGATGATCCAGCCCCACTGCAAATGCTGCCACCGCCAAACCATTGGCTGCCTGCGGTTTTTCGCCCTTGGCCCAACCAATGGCGGGCGCGATGTTTATCGTCGGCACGATGGATTTTTCGGGGTCAGGCAAATGGGGTTGCGCACCAAAGCCCTGGGCTGCTGGCAGGCTGCTTTGTGCGCTGCATGCCTGCATCGTTGTCAGCAACATGAAGACAGGCAAGCGTGCTCTGACAAGCACATGGCCGAGGGTATCTCTCAGGCTTCCCGTCAGGGTAGCGGACGCGACAGGTATCATTATTTCTCCAGGCAGTAACAGGAAAGTGTTCCCCCATTACATCCCCCTGCAACCGTCCAGTCTGTTCGTTAACGTACAATGTCAGGAATTTTTTCAGGCTGTCACGGCACCACGGTGGTGAACAAATACACCGCAAAGATCACGCAATGGATGGTGCCCTGCATGATGGTGGTACGGCCGGTACCCAATGACAGCGAGGTAATGATCAGCGACAGCAACAGCAGCACGCTGGATTTGGCATCAATACCCAGCGTCAGCGACCAGCCGGTTGCCAGTGAAATCACGGCGACCACCGGTATGGTCAGGCCGATGCTGGCAAGCGCCGACCCCAGAGCCAGGTTGATACTGGTCTGCAGGCGATTGGCACGGGCCGCACGAAAGGCAGCAACCCCTTCCGGCAATAACACCACCATCGCAATGATGATACCGACCAAGGCATTCGGTGCACCGGCGGCCAGCACGGCATGTTCCAGCGTCGGCGCCAGCGACTTGGCCAGCAAGACCACGGCCCCCAGGCACAACATCAGCAAGCCGGCACTCATCCAGCTCATGGTATTGGATGGTAAAGGTGCGTGTGCTTCTTCATCCGTGGATACATTTTCAGGCAAGAAATAATCGCGATGGCGCACCGTCTGCACCAGCACAAAGGTTCCATACAGTACCAGTGAAACGATGGCGATAAAAGTCAATTGGCTGGGGCTGTAATACGGGCCTGCCACGGTAGACGTAAAATTGGGCAAGACCAGGGTCAGTACCGCCAGTGCTGCCAGTGTCGCCAGCGAGGTGCTGGCACCATGCAGGCTGAAGCTTTGTTCCTTGTGCAGGCTGGCACCGGCCAGCAGACAGATGCCGACAATGCCATTAAGGATGATCATGATGGCCGCAAACACCGTATCCCGCGCCAGGCCGGATGTGGCTTCCCCGCCCGCCAGCATCAGGGACACGATCAGCGCGACTTCAATCAGCGTCACCGCCAGGGCCAGCAGCAGCGTACCAAACGGCTCACCGATGCGATGCGCCACCACTTCAGCGTGATACACCGCCGTCAACACACCGCCAAACAGCGCAGCAGTCAGCACGATGGCATACCAGGGACCAGATATCAACAATGACCCCGCCAGGATGATCCAGGCAGCAAAAGGCGTAATAACAGACCAGGGCGGTAAGCGTGTGGGAATTTTCATAGTAAGACATGGCGGATCACACCAGCAAGATGAGTCAGCACTAAGTGGGTCAGCACTAAGCATAGCCGAAAAATGCTGCTCACATTCAATGAATTACAAGCCAGCCCATTGACGACTGCGTATCGAAAGGTGAACGAGGAAAGTTTCGCAGGGCGCGCCGCACACATCGTCGTCAAACAATCCCCCAAATTTCAGAGGATGGTGCACGCGGCACACTCTACATGCTATCCGTCAAAGACCCAGCATCGCTCGCAACACATAGCCGGCAATACGCGGGTTCTCTTTCATGCGCCGGGTGCTGTACCCATACCAGTCTTCACCATACGGCACATAGATGCGCACGCAAAATCCCATCTCTCGTAGCCAGTCACGCAGCGGCTCGCAGACGCCTAGCAACATTTGAAATTCAAACTGTGTCGGCGCGATGTGGCGTTGTCGAATCATCGCAACAATTTGCCGGACCAGCACCTGGTCGTGCGTAGCAATGGCAATGAACGTCCCGGCGTCAAAGCAACGTGATACATGATGCAAAAAATGGGCGTTGATAGCACTTCTGTCCCGCCAGGCATCCTTCACCAGATGGGATTGATCTTCTGCATAAATGCCCTTGCATAGTCGCAAGCTGCTTTGTAGATGGATAAGCTGTTCAATATCTGCATAGCTGCGTTGCAGATAAGCCTGCAAGGCCAGACTCAGTTTGTTGCTGTATTGCTTCAAGCGAATGAACAATTCAATTTCCATCTGGGTGCAACTAACATCTTCCATATCCATACATACAGGCAATGCATGGCCTTCAGCGACGTCCACGATTTGCATCAACATTTGTTCACACTGCGCCGGGTGCAGTAACAACCCCAGAGCAGTAGGCTTGACTGAGATACCTGCGTTTAATCCATGCGCATGGATAGCGTGCAGCAGACGGATATATTCATTGGTCGTATCGGTTACCTGTGACAAATTGCCAGCCGATTCCCCAAGCACATCGACAGTGACTTGAAAACCAAGGGCGTTCAGTTCATGAATACGAACCAGGGCATCTGCCAGCTTGTTACCAGCGATATAGCGACGAGAGATGCTTTGTATCAGGGCGCGAGGAAGCCAGGGAATGGCATGCGCCACCAGGGTGTTAATTAATTGCATGTAAACTCCAAAACGAATAACTGAATGCCGCAGCCAATCCGATGCGCTGATCGAAAAGTCATGGGCAAAGCAAGAATGCCGACAAGTGGATTACCAGTCGGCGCAAGGCAGCATGCAGACGACACGCTTCTCAGCACGTGTCAGCGAAGTGCGTTCAGTTAAATGATGTTGGAGGCCAGGCAGCGCGTTGCATTAATTTTTCTCAGGTAAGCTGAAATTTTACGTTTTGCGTTCATCTTTCAGGTGAAAGCAAAACGGGAAGCCATAAAAGCGGCTTGCTAAGCATACCTTAAACAGGGCATTCTTTGTCAAGAAAATTCTTGTTTCCGACCACGTATCGGAAGATGGGCAAGGGATGTTTGGTAGGGCGCGTCGCGCGCACTTTTTTTAAACACGTCACACCCATATAACGAAGGCGGTGCGCATAGCGCACCCCACAGTTTCGCAGCTTTATCGACCACCATCACAAGGGCGTTTCTGCCACCGAATTCACTTGCTCAACAGTTGGAAAATTCTTGACCAGATAGCGTGCGGGATAGCCCTCCACTTCCTGCATCAGGTCGGCGGCAATGCTGATGGCGGCCTCCCAGGTAATGATCTTGGTTTGATGCTCACTCTCTGTGTCGCCGGGCATCAACAAAGCCACCAGGTCGGTTTTGGGTAATAGCGATACGACGCCACGGGTCCAGGTGCACAGCGAGGTCAGCAGGCCGGTTTGATTGTTCTTGAAGACGGTAAAGGTCGCCACAAAAACGTCTGTCTTGTTTTTTTCGTACAGGGCTTCCAGCAATTCTTTTTGCGAGCTATAGTCTTCTGCCATGAAAGACGTCTGCAAGGATTTCAAACTGGCCAGTACATCAGGATCTTCTGGTATATAGCTGACGATATGGCCATTCTTGATTTTATACATGCCGGCAGACACAACCCGACCTTCTTTTTCGCTGCATTCCTGCGAGTGGGCTATCATGCACAGTTGACCGGCGATATTCGCTGCGGCAGTCAGCAAGAAACGCCCACGTGTGGGCACCATCATGACCGGGTCGCTGCCGCAATTGGCGCGATAAGCCAGGTCTGGCATCAGAATGCGCGATGAGTCGTAGGCATCCTCCCACACGCCCGCCACCACGCCAACGCCTATGTCTACAAATTTATCGGTCGTGCGATCACGCAGGTTGGCCAATGCCACATCCATCGCATCCTGCACGCTGACACCCCAGGTTTCAAAATTGGAGCGATTGACCAGGGCCATCGAATGTTCGGTGTCATAAGCCAGCATCAGCACGGCGTCGTCGCTGAAGCTCAGTGACGCTTCATCATAGGACATGGGCTTATCCTGGATCAGGCTGGTCAGGCGTAAATATTCGCCCTGTCCGCGCGGTTTCACGCTGGGCATGAGATGGGCTTTGGCACTGGCAAAATCATCCGGTATGCCTTCCAGTTGCAGGCCGGCAGTATATTTCAGCAAGACCGTATCACGATGGCTTTTGGGCGAAGCACAGTAATCACGATAGGCATTGTGCAGATTCAGTACATGGGAACCAGCGTCCCCCACCAGCAGGCGGAACTCGGTTTCATCAAAACGGATGAGCTGATCCACCCCCTGCCGCCGCGCAAAATTGATGACGATCTGTCCAAATTTTTTGGCGGATGGCTTGCTGCTGAAAAAATCAAAAATGCCCATGGCTGTCCTGTGCGATTAGTAAGATTAATTACCGTTACTGTGCAATTCGTAGGTGGAGGTGACCTGCCAGCTTATTTTACCAAGCTTTATGACAAATTTAGGGCGTGTTGACCTACCCGTGCCATTTTCCCGGTTATTCAACAAAACAAACTCAACAAAACAAACAATCACCCCCTTGAGCAACAGCGACCATCGTATCCGATACCAATTTGCGTATCATCATTCACAGAAAATTGATTGGCTGTTTTCCTGCATACCTTTTAGCATGCACCACGCGGTCGTGAATAGCGCCCTTCCAACCAGCCGAATGCAGAGCGAATACAGAATGAGCACATTGTCCAGGATCACCCTCGGGGTATTGATCAGCAGCGCCTTGCAGGCACACGCCGCCGGATTGTCAACCCTGTCAACCCTGCCACCGCTGCCACCCATGCCTGCCATCCCCCCCGCGTTACCCATAGACAGCGTACCACTGGGTGACAGTAAAACCGCTGCCGAGGTCAAGCTGGGCATACCTATCACACCCGGCCCCTTCCAGCCCACCTGGGAATCAATCGAAAAAAACTACCCCGGCACGCCAGCCTGGCTGCGTGAAGCCAAATTTGGCATCTGGGTACATTTTGGCCCACAGGCGGCAGGCAAAAGTGGCGACTGGTATGCACGCAGGCTGTATAACCCCGACACCCCCGCATACAAAAACCACCTCAAGGACTATGGTCACCCGTCACAGACCGGCTACAAGGAAGTCTTGCGTGACTGGAACCCGGTGCAGTTGGACCCTGCCAAACTGACTGCCATATACAAGGATGCTGGTGCCCGCTTCCTGATCGTGCAAGGCGTGCATCATGACAATTTTGATTTGTGGGATTCGCGCTACCAGCCCTGGAACTCGGTACGGCTAGGGCCAAAACGTGACCTGGTCGGCGAATGGGCCAAGGCCGCCAAAGCGGCGGGCATCCGTTATGGGGTGGCGTTTCACCATGAATATTCATGGTGGTGGTGGCAAACTGCCTTTGGCAGCGACACCCAGGGTGAACGTGCCGGCATCCCTTACGACGGTCAGTTAAACCTGGCAGATGGCGTCGGCAAATGGTGGCAAGGACTGGACCCCAGGCTCTTGTATAACATCGATCTGCGCGAATACCAGGGTGTCAGCAAAGCTGCCTATTCGCCCTGGAACCCGCCACCCGATGGCCTGTTCAGCCGTCATCAGGATTTTGCCAAATGGTATGCCACACGCTGGGCCTTACGTATGATGGATGTGGTGGATCGTTACGACCCTGATTTCATCTACACCGATGGCACCGGCCCACAACCCTTCAGCGGCGACCATACCGGTACCGGCTTCAAGGCCGATGCCACCCAGACAGTCATCGCCGATTTTTATAACCATGCGCTGAAAACACGGGGCAAGATTGATACCTTCAGCATCATCAAGTTTCGGCCCAACACCAATGGCACGGTGAATACCGAAGAAGGCACCATCCCCCGCAACATCAAGACCGACCAGGCCTGGATAGCCGAAACCCCGGTCGGCGACTGGTACTACCAGCCGGGCTTTACCTATGATTCTGGCGCGATGATACGTTATCTGCTGGAAGAAGTGGCGCGTGACGGCAACGTCGCCATTTGCGTGTCGCCCCTGCCGGATGGATCACTGGATGAAGGCAGCACCCGCATGCTGCAAGAAGTCGGCAACTGGCTACGCCTGAACGGCCAGGGCATTTATGGCAGCAAAGCCTGGGTGCGTCTGGGGGAGGATGAAAAGGCGGGTGAAGGCGGAGGCGACAAACTGCGTACCCTGCCTGGCCATGCATTGGGCAAGAAGCAGGCTGAATTTGCGTTTGGCCCGCATGACTTCCGCTTCACCAGGGGCAAGGACGGGTCGCTGTATGCGTTCAGCATGGCGGTACCGACAGCCAGTACCGAAATCAGGATACGGTCATTGGGCAGTGCAGAAAACCTGCTGGGCAAGCCCGTCACGTCCGTCAGCCTGCTGGGTCATCAGGGTGCGCCGCTACAGTGGAAGCAACAGGCAGATGCGTTGGTCATTACCGCCCCATCTGCCATGCCGTATGCCACGGCGGTCGCCTTTAAAATCGATTAACGTTCTTTGACCACGCCACGGTAAATCAGGAAAGTCGCCAGCAAGCCAAAGCTGCCGGCCATCGCCATCCAGTAACCAGGCGATGCCTTGTCGCCAGTGGTTTCTATCAGCCAGGTAGAGACCAGCGGTGTCAGGCCACCAAACAAGGCCGTGGCCAAACTATACGCCAGCGAAAAACCGGTGGTACGAATACGCACGGGGATAATCTCTGTCAGCGCAACGATCGTCGCACCGTTATAGCTGCCGTACAGGAAAGACAGCCACAACTCCACCACCAGCATATGTTGAAAGCTGGGGTTGGCGATCAGCCATGACAGCAAGGGATAAGCCGTCACCGCAGTCAGGCCAGAAAACAGTGCCATGATGGGCCATCTGCCGATGCGGTCAGACAATGCACCCATGACCGGCAGCCAGATAAAGTTGGATACACCCACGCACAGCGTCACCAGCAGGCTTTCCACCGTAGTCAGTTTCAGCACGGTTTTGCCAAAGGTCGGTGTGTACACCGTGATCAGGTAAAAGGATACCGTGGTCATCACGATCAGCATGGTGCCGGTGACGACCAGTGGCCAGTTGAGGGAAATGGTTTTCAGCATTTCCTTGAAACTGGGGTGGGTTTTTTGCGCCAGGTATTCTTCTGTCTCTTGCAGCGAGCGGCGGATGTAAAACACCACCGGGATGATGGAACAGCCGATGAAGAAAGGAATGCGCCAGCCCCAGTCAGCGATGAATTCCTTGCTCAGGGTTTCATTCAAAAAGTAACCCAGGCCCGCCGAAAAGATGATGGCCACCTGTTGGCTGGCTGATTGCCAGCTGACATAAAAACCTTTGTGGCCCGGCGTCGCCATTTCTGACAGATACACCGATACGCCACCCAGTTCCACCCCGGCAGAAAAACCCTGCAACAGGCGGCCAACCAGTACCAGGAAAGGTGCCAGCAAACCGATGGTGGCATAACCTGGGATGAAGGCAATCATCGCGGTACCCGACGCCATGATGCCCAGCGTCAGCACCAGCCCCTTGCGACGACCGATGCGGTCAATATAACTACCCAGGATAATCGCCCCCAGCGGTCGCATGAAGAAACCGGCGCCAAAGGTGGCAAAGGTCATCATCAGGGCGGCATATTCACTGCTGGCCGGAAAGAATGCCTTGGCGATATAGGTGGCATAAAATCCAAACAGGAAAAAGTCATACATTTCAATGAAATTACCGCTCGTGACACGGATCACGGTAAAGAATTTCGATTGGCGTGGTGCAGGTGCACTGCTGCCCTGTTCAACACCGCGGGCGGCTATGGTGGTTGCGCTAGACATATTATTCGACCTTTGTACTTGGTGGCTGACTTTCCAGCCAGCGGGGTCTGTGAGAATTGAATCTGGATGAAAACAGATGAATCGGGATAAAACTATATCAATTACTTTTTGCCTGCCACTGGTTCAAGCCCAGTCTCTGCAATCACGCCGGCATTTTTTTCTGAGGACAAAAAATTCAACAAGGCCTGCGCCTGGGCCGGCACCTTGCTGCCGGTGACGATGGCGGCAGAAAAAGCTGTCGTCAATTGCACTTCCTGTGGCAGCAGGCCGACGATGTCTATGCCCTCTACCGGCAATAGTTCACTGCGCTGCTGGCAACCAAAATCGGCTTCGCCATGGGCGATGATTTCACCAACTGGCGTGGCGGGGATTTGTGCTGCCTTGCCCTGCATCTGGTCGGCGATATCGAGTTTTTTCATCAACTGGTGTTTGATGTATTCGCCACTGGCGCTGTCAGAATAAGCGACCTTGCGGGCTTGCAAGAAGGCACGTTTCAAACCGTCAATGGTACTGATGTCCGGTTTGGCATTGCCTTTTTTTACTGCACAGGCAATCGGTGAATTGGCCAGCACCACCTTGCTGCCAGCGACCAGCTTGCCTTCTTTCATCAGGGTGTCGAGCGAATCGCCGACCATGATGACGACATCAATTTCTTCGCCGCGCGCCATGCGCACCGGGATGGCATTGGTGGTCGTCCCCATCGACGGGCCCCAGCCGGATACCAGCTTGTCGCCGCTGGCCTGCTCATAGGCAGGTGCCAGGTTTTTGTAAGCCTGGGCAAAACCGCCCGAACTGACCACCTTGATGTCGGCCGCCATCGCCTGGCTGCCAGCACACAGTGTGGCGACGGCGAGGGTGATGCCGACGGCACAGTGGGATATACGTTGGGACATGCGCTGCATACTCTGTGACCTGCGGTGGGACGTAAATAGGGACATGATTTTTGCTTCCTTGATGAAATCAGAATTTGTGCATCAGGCCCAGCGTCAGCCCAAGGCCGTTGCTGTTGTTGGCCTGGCCGCCGGTGACACCGGCGGCATTGCCTTTCCAGTTGGTATAGTCAGTTTCGATATACACGGTGCTGCGTTTTGACAGGGCTTTTTCCAGGTAAGCAAAGCTGCGGTCAAAGCCGTCATCGACAAAGCCGCTGGCGTCACGACGCACGCGGTAATAGGCCGTGGTCAGGGCCAGGTCAGGGCTGACAGTGAATGCTGCGCCAGCAGAAGCGATGCGCTGCCGGGTTTGTTTGGTGGTGCTGGTATCGGCACGATTGCTGCCAAAATTGGCTTTCAATTGCACGCTACCCACCTGGTAAGCGGCACCCAGAGTATAGGCTTGCAGGCCAAAGTCGGTACTGTTCTTGAACTTCATGTAGGCACCAGAAATACTCAGGCCATCTTGCTGATACGCCAGGCCCGCCCCCATGGTAGACAAGGCACTGCTATTGCCCGCCACTTCGCCAAAAGAATAAGACACACGCGCCACCAGCGGACCAAAATCACCGGTGTATTTCAGCATATTATCCAGGCGATAATAATTATCGGCATAGCCGCTGGTGCCATATTGCACGCCAAACGCATGGGTGCCAAAAGCGGTATTGCTGAGTGCGGTGACATTGATGTTGGGGTTGAAGCCGGCATACCGCATGCCCAGCGGGTCTACCGGCGAAATAGCGTCAGACAGGATCGTTGCCTGACGACCGGCAGTCAGGCTGCCATAGCCGGATTTGATGCCGACAAAGGCCAGGCGATCAAACAGCTTGTCTGATTTTGCTGATGCACCGGTATCGATATTCAGGCCACCTTCGAGCTGGAACACGGCTTCCATGCCATCGCCCAGGGCCTCTTGCCCTTTGATGCCCCAACGGCTGGTATTATTGATGCCGCTGTTGAGCGCCATGCTGGACCCGGACACAAGCGGGGCATTGTTGGCATTGATGCCGGTACTATAATGCACGCCCAAATCGGCGATGCCATACAGGGTAACGGCGGATTGGGCAAAGGCGCTGCCGCTGGCAGCCAGCAGGACGGCGAGATAAGTAGGCTTGAACATGGTGTCTCCAAAGTTTTTTGCCTTCTTGATGAGGCATTTTGATTGCAATAATGCTATTTGATGAACGGGTCAATATTGGTTAGGACTTACGCAAAATTGTCCCAGCAAGTCGCTGCAACACAACTGAGGCGATTTTGCGTAAGTCCAGGCGTATTGCCCGTTTTTCTTAGTTCTGCATCATCCTTCACGTGGCATAATTTGTGAATTGCAATATTTCTTAAGATTAATGCATGGGACGCATCAATTTCGATTTACAGGAGCTACAGGCTTTTGTTGCTGTGGCCGACCGCAGCAGCTTCAAGCAGGCTGCCGAAGACCTGTTCTTGTCGCAGCCGGCACTGAGCCGCCGCATAGAAAAGCTGGAAGACACGCTGGGCGTCAAATTATTTGAACGTACTACCCGGCGCGTACAACTGACCAATATAGGCCGGGGGTTTCTGGCCAATGTGCGTACCGCGCTGGATGAGCTGGAGGGCGCCATTTTGGGTGTGTCTGACCTGGCCGCCCACCGCACCGGCATTGTCACCCTGGCCTGCGTGCCGTCAGCCGTGCATTATTTTTTACCGGCGGTGCTGAAAAACTTTACCGAACGTTTTCCCAAGATACGCGTGCGCATCCATGATGAAAGCGCGCAAGACGTGCTGAACCTGATACTGGCCGGCGAAGCCGATTTCGGCATCAATTTTGCCGGGGCCGAAGACCCGGAAATCGACTTCAAGCCCATCTACAAAGAGACCTATGTGCTGGCCATGCGTCGTGACCACCCACTGGCCAAGCGCAAAAAACTGTCGTGGAAAGAAACCGCCAACGAGCGGCATATTGCCGTGTCCAAATCCAGCGGCAACCGCAGCCTGATCGACAATGCCCTGTCTGGCGTGGAAAAACACCCGACCATCTTTTACGAAGTCAATCATGTAGCCGGCATCCTGGCGCTGGTGGAAGCCGGCATGGGCGTGGCGGCCGTACCGCGCTTGTCCCTGCCACCACACATCCAGGCGACGCTGGTCGGTGTGCCTTTGGTCAACCCGCCCATACACCGGACACTGGGCCTGATCTGCAAGCGCGGGCGCATCATGCCGCCTGCCGCACAAACCCTGTTCGATATGCTGGACCAGAGCATCACTGATAAAAAATCCCTGCCCTGATGAAACTGTCTTTTGCTTTTGCGTTTTCTTTCCTGAAACGGGGCCTGTATGTGCAGGTCATCTGCGCCGTCATCCTTGGCATAGGCGTTGGCTACCTGTGGCCAGCACTGGGGACAGAACTGAAACCGCTGGGCGATGCCTTCATCAAACTGGTAAAAATGATGCTGGCACCGCTGGTGTTTTGCACCATTGCCGGTGGCATTGCCAGCCTGAATGAACGACGCGGCATTGCCCGGACCCTGCTCAAGGCGATGGCAATTTTTTATCTGCTGACCTTGCTGGCCCTGTTGCTGGGCTGGCTGGCCGCCGCCATCATGCAGCCAGGTGCAGGCTGGCATTTTCATCCGGCAGCGGCAGACCAGAATGTCATGTTAGCCATGTCTACCTTATCCAGCACCACGGAAAACCAGGGCCTGGCGCGCTTTGTCCTGCACATCATCCCGGCCACCTATGTCGGTGCCTTTGCCGAACCCGAAGTCTTGCCAGTATTGCTGCTGGCCCTGCTGACTGGCTTTGCCATGGCCCGCACGCGCCAGGCCGGTGACCGCATGCTGACTGTCGTGGATGAATTAAGCCGGCTGTGTTTCAGCATTTTTGGCAGCATCATGAAGCTGGCCCCCATCGCTGCCTTTGCCTCGATGGCGTATACCGTGGGACGCCATGGCATACAATCCATCGCCGGTTTCAGTTACCTGATACTGAATTTTTACCTGGCCTGCGCGGTGTTTGTGGTCGTCATCCTGGGTGGCCTGGCCAGGCTGCATGGTTTCAGCCTGTGGAAACTGCTGCGCTATATACGTGAAGAATTATTTGTGGTGCTGGGCACCTCATCGTCCGAGCCGGTGTTGCCACCGCTGATGCAAAAACTGCAAGCCCTGGGCTGCAAGAAAGATGTCGCCGGGCTGGTACTGCCGATGGCGTATTCCTTCAACCTGGATGGCACCGCGATTTACCTGACGCTGGCTTCGCTGTTCATCGCCCAGGCCTGTGACATACCACTCAGCAACGGGCAAATTCTTGGCTTGATTGCCACCATGCTGCTGACATCCAAAGGTGCCGCCGGTGTCAGCGGCAGTGGCTTCGTGGCGCTGGTGGCAACGCTGACCGTCATCCCCGATTTGCCGCTGGCAGGTGCTACCCTGCTGCTGGGCATAGACCGCTTCATGTCAGAAGCCCGCGCCCTGACGAGCACCATCAGCAATGTCGTGGTGTGCCTGGTGGTGGCGATGTGGGAAGGTGCCTGTGACAGGCAAACCCTGAAGCAGCAACTGGATCAGCAAGACTAAAACATTCCCTACACAGACCTGGACTTTTCTACAAAAAGGAAAGCATCATCCGCCAGTTTGCGCAACAGGCGTGCCAGTTCGATCACGTCCTGTTTATCCCAGTCGGCCAGCAGTGAAGTCATGATTTTTTCCCTGGCACCATCCAGCGCGGTCGTCATCACCCTGCCCTTTTCGGTAATCACCGCTTCCTTGATGCGGGCATCTTGCGCATTGACCTGGCGCGTAACCAGGCCCGCCCCTTCCAGTTTCGTGATTTGCCGGCTGACGGTGGTGTAGTCACGGCCACACAGTTCAGCCAGTTCACCTATGCCCAGCGGCCCGCGGCGCTCTACCCGCACCAGTAAGGGGAACAGTGCACGATCAAGATCAACACCGGCTACCGCGATCAGCGCCGCGTCCGGCTGGGGCCGGTTAAGTACGCCGGTCAGGTCCAGCAGCGCCTCACGCAATTGCATTATTTCTTGCTTCATGCTTTTCTTTCTGATTAAATATGTGCATAATACACTCAATTATCTAGCCACCGTTATCCAGCAACCGTCGCCCTCGCTACAGGGCAAACTTACTTTTCAGGAGTGAACAATGAAAGCAGCAATTATAGTTGAGGCAGGCCAGCCACCCGTGTACGGTGACTTTACCGATCCGCAATCCGCACCTGGCAAAAGCCTGATCCGGGTAACCGCTTCGTCCATCAGCCATGTCACCCGGGGCCGTGCATCCGGGCAGCATTACAGTGCTGACAATACTACTGGTTTCATACCGGGCATCGACGGCACCGGTATTGATGAAGACCATCAGCGCGTCTATTTTCTGTTGCCCGATAAACCTTATGGGGCCATGGCTGAATGCTGTGTCGTTGACAAGACGCACTGTGTCGTCATACCCGACAGCTTGAGTGATGCGGAAGCCGCCGCGATGGCAATCACCGGCATGTCGTCATGGGCTGCGCTGGTGGAACGTGCCGACCTGCGCGCCGGTGAAACCGTCCTCATCAATGGCGCGACCGGCGCATCTGGCCGACTGGCGATACAGATTGCCAAGCATCTCGGGGCAAAAAAAGTCATTGCAACCGGGCGCAATAGCGGCGTCTTTGACGATCTGCGGCTGCTGGGAGCAGACGTCACCATCGACCTGAGCCAGGACAAAGACGCCCTGGAACAAGCCTTCAAGAATGAAATCGAGCAAGGGGTCCATATCGTCCTGGATTATTTGTGGGGCCTGAGCGCAGAGCTGCTGCTGGTTACCGCCGCCAGGGCCAGCCCGGATGGAATGCCAGTCCGCTTCGTGCAGATCGGTTCGGTCGGCGGTGCCGACATCAAGCTGCCGGGCGCGGTGTTGCGCTCGTCCGCCTTGCAGCTCATGGGTAGCGGCATAGGCAGCGTCGCTTTTCCCAAGCTGTTCAAGGCGATCAAGTCGGTATTAAACACGGCCCCGCTGGCCGGCTTCAAGATAGCGGTCAATACCATGCCGCTGGCAGATGTCAGTCGGGCATGGGCTATAGATAATGCTGACGCACGCATAGTCTTGCTGCCCTGATCAGGACGCATAGGTCAGAGCTAAGGTCAGCACCAAGGTCAGAGGTCAGAACTGAGGTTAATTTAGCAAATTATTAACAACGATATTTCACGGACTGGAATCTGTGGAAGTGCACTGCAATCGGGATACACTGAGGCTTTCAAGCCTACATCGCGATGCATGAAACACAGGTTCCTCTCATTCCTGCCTGCCCTTGCAGCGGCTAGCCTGATCAGCTTGCCGCTGTTCGTGCTGGCTGGCGAAAAGATCATTGTCGTCACTGAAGAATATCCCCCTTATAACTATACCGAACAGGGCAAGCTACGGGGGTATTCGGTACAACTGGCAGAGACCTTGCTGACACGCGCTCATTTTGACTATCAGATGCAAGCCTACCCCTGGGCACGTGCCTACCAGATGGCGCAGACCCAGCCGAATGTACTGATTTTCAGCATCGTCCGCCAGCCCGAACGTGAATCGCAATTCCAGTGGATAGGCACGATCGCCAAACGTGAAGCCTATCTGTACAAGCTGGCAAGCCGCACAGATATACGCGTCAAAACCATAGAAGACGTGAAGCGCTACAAGGTGGGTGTCAACAAGGCAGATATCACCGAAGACATCCTCAAGCAACATGGTTTTGAAGTGGGCAGGAATATCGATATATCACCGCAGGACAAATCGAATATCAGCAAACTGCTACTGGGCCGCGTCGATTTCATCATAGGCACGGAATTATCAATCGCCTATTTATGCAGGCAAGCCGGCATCAGCCCGGACAAACTGGAACGCAGCATTTTGCTGGCCGATCATGGTGACTATTACCTGGCCATGAGCCGGCAAACCCCGGCCACCATCGTCAACACTCTGCGCGCCGAACTGACCACCATGAAAAAGAATGGCGAGCTGAAACGCATCGCCAGTCAATACCTGTCTGCCAGGTAGATTTTCCTCAACCGTGACCAGATATAAATACGGCACAACACAGTTATTCTATTGGCATTCAATTTGCAATCCTTTACTTGCAAATTGACAAGGATTGGCCGATAGTTAATAAAAGAGACGGATTACAACACCCACTGTCGCCCCATAAGTTAAGCAAAAAAAAGCGGGCAGGACCAGGGCGTGTTGACCTAGTGAACTGTAACAGTTGAAACAGAAGTGAAAGACGCTTGCCCGGCGATCAGGGCAAGACAAGGTTAACACTTATGCACAGCGATAGTGAACTATCGCGAGCATTTGCAACGCAGCCATGGTCGTCGCGCAAGCGGAAGGCACTCTGTTTTCAATTGTTACAGTCCACTAGATGCAGGACACTGCTTCACCCGAAGCGGCATGCGTTTGATTTTGTTGTGCCTTTCCCTTTGCTGGCGTCAATGAGGACATCATGAAAATTAAAAATCTGCCTATCGGTACACGGCTTGGTATTGGTTTTGGCCTGGTGTTGTTACTGGCGACCATTTCTTCCTGCATAGGCCTGTGGCGTCTGAATGAAGTTGCCAGCAATACCCGCGCCATGATGCAGGAACCCCTTAAAGAAGAACGCATGACCGCCGAATGGTACCGCATCACCGTGGCGGGCCTGAAACGCACACTGGCGATAGTCAAAAGCAGCGATGATTCATTGACTGATTTTTTTGCCAGCGATGCCAAGTCATCCACTGCCCGCAATAACGAAATCCAGAAATACATGGAAGAGCATATCAGCTCACCTGAAGAAAAAAAGCTGCTGGACAATATCATCAGCGTGCGCAAACAATATATCGCTGTGCGTGACGCCATTTACAAGGCAAAAAAAGACGGCCAGGCAGATGAAGTCGCCAAGCTGTTTGAAAAATTTCAACCATTGTCAGATGCTTACCAAAAAAGCGAACTCGACTATCTTGATTTTCAACAGCAAAAAGTCGATAGCCTGAGCCATGACGTCGACAAGATTGCCGAAAACAGCCGCATCCTGATCAGCATCATGATCGTGACCTTCGTCCTGTTTGGCAGTTTGTGCGCCTGGTATCTGACCCGTGGCATCACGCGGCCCATGAACAGTGCTGTCACGCTGGCACGCAGTGTTGCCGACGGTGACCTGACCAGCCATATCGAAGTCAACTCCACCGACGAAACCGGCCAGCTCATGCAAGCCCTGAAAGACATGAATGATGGCCTGCAAAAAATTGTCAGTGAAGTACGCGACAGTACCGACACCATCGTCACCGCATCGACAGAAATTGCCGCTGGCAATATGGATTTGTCATCACGTACAGAAAGCCAGGCTGGCTCGCTGGAAGAAACTGCTTCGTCGATGGAAGAACTGACCAGCACCATGCAACAGAATTCGCAAAATGCCAAAGAAGCCAACAACCTGGCCAACGCGGCATCCGAAGCCGCCGTCAAGGGTGGTTCAGTGGTGTCACAGGTGGTAGACACCATGGGCTCCATCAGCGCTTCATCGAAGAAGATCGTTGACATCATTGCCGTGATTGATGGCATCGCCTTCCAGACCAATATCCTGGCATTGAATGCTGCCGTCGAAGCCGCCCGTGCCGGTGAACAGGGCCGTGGCTTTGCCGTGGTGGCGTCAGAAGTGCGTAACCTGGCCCAGCGTTCTGCCAGCGCCGCCAAGGAGATCAAGGAACTGATCGCCGACTCGGTAGAAAAAGTCGATGAAGGCGCACGCCTGGTCGACCAGGCCGGTGCCACCATGACAGAAATCGTCCAGAGAGTGGCCCACGTCACCAACATCATGAGCGAAATCAACAATGCCAGCAATGAACAGTCTGCCGGCATCAACCAGATCAACCAGGCCATCATCCAGATGGACAATGTCACCCAGCAAAATGCCGCGCTGGTGGAAGAAGCCGCCGCCGCCGCACAAAGCCTGCAAGACCAGGCTTCCAACCTGTCGAACGTGGTCAGCATTTTCAAGATCAATCGCCAGGCCAGCTATGCGGCCCCGGCAGCGGCGCGCCCGGTCAAGGCAGCAGCCGTATCCCGCAACAGGGTGACTTATCAGCGTTAACGATGGCTACATGATGGACGTCCAGAAAACCACGGCTACAGGTGCAGGTATACCATGAAACTCTTGCCTGTCCTGTCTGCCTTACTCTTATTCCTCTGCCAGCCTGACGGCATGGCCAGCACTATCATACGCACTGCCGCACAAGAGGCATCCGAACCCAAGTTCATCACCATCAACCAGCAAGGCAAACCTGCTATCGGCGGTATTTGCGTTGACATCATGCGGGCGCTGGAAAAAGTGGACCCTGACTTAAAATTCGTCGGCGACCAGACCTGGCAACCGCGCATCCGCATTGATGCGGGCATGAAGGCTGGCAATATCGATGCCTTCTGCGGAGCGCAACGCATAGAACGCAATACTTCGCAATATCACTTTCTCGATACCGTGCTGTTTACGGTCAGCTACCTGCTGGCGGTACGCGCCGATGACGACATCGACATCCAGAACTGGGACGACATACGCCAGTTGGGCAACAAGGGCGTGATCCTGGCGCTGCATGGCTTTGGCATCGTCGACATCCTGGAAAAAATAGGGGGCTTGAAGATCGATTCCGGTGCCACCTCTTCCCTGTCCAACCTGAACAAGCTCCTGGCCGGACGCGGGCGCTTTTATTGCCACCGTTCCCCCGGCATCAAACTGTCGATACAGCAAGCCGGGCTGGAAAGCAAAATCCGCCTGCTGGCCAGACCGCAGTTGTCAGAAAAATTCTATATGGGCCTGTCCAAAACCCTGCCCGCCGACCAGACCAGAAAAATCAACAACGCCCTGGTGTCACTGGAAAACAGTGGTGAGCTAAGAAGGATATTTGAAAAGTACCAGGAATAGTCATTGACGTTTCAGCACTCATTTCACAAACAGGGGTGAGATGAGTGCTGGTTCAGTTCCTCCACAAGCCTCCAGGTAAAATAGTGCGCCAACATTCTTTTCGAAGTATTACTACAAATTTACAAAACTCACTGCGCCTGGCAACTTGCACCGCTATCCCCATTCTCTCATTAACAACTATGAAAATGAAGGATACGTGTAGCTACCCCTCCCTCCTGAAAATCAGTTTCAAGCCCATGTTGACTGCGTAATTTTATTACTCGCATTGATCATTTTCATAATTGTGACCCCTCGGTATCCCGCCTAGAGTGGACTAGAACTCATTTCATCAATAGGGATGCGTTCTAAATAAAAAAACCAGGGAGACGCTGTAATGAAAATCAAATGTGGACGCATTTCCGCATCCATTCGTCCTGCGCGACGTACTGCATGCCGACCTCCAGTGGATTAGCCACTAGCACCCGATTATCAGCAACTACGATGTCTGTTCAATACTGTCCCAACAAAACAGGGAGGCAGTTTGTCGCCTGCTGCATCGACAAGTGAACCCCCGCCAATCAGTGAAAGACCAATATCATGAAACGCTTTTTTTCTTTGCTTCCTACTACAGTGGTAAAAAAAGATGTGACAATGGATCGCTCGGGACTGGCATTGCCACCTTCGGCCTATGTCACCAAAGGCAATAATGGTCGCAACATCCCTGCACGTAACGTCAACGTCCGCCGCATTCTCGCCCATGTTGTGCTGGCCGTGCCCTTGTTGGTGACAATCGGGGCGACAATCGGGGCCACTACACTTCCAGCACAGGCCGCACCGGCCTATACGTGGAACAACGTAAAAATCATTGCAGGCGGCTTCGTTGACGGTATCGTTGCCCATCCTGCACAACAGGGGCTGTTCTATGCCCGCACCGACATCGGCGGTGCCTATCGCTACAACTCAGCAACCAGCACCTGGATTCCGCTCAATGACTGGACAAGTCCATCCAATTGGCACCAGATGGGTATCGAGACCATCGCCATCGATCCTAACAATGCCAACATGCTTTACATGGTGGCAGGCATGTATACCCAAAACTGGGATGGCAACGCATCCGTGCTGGTGTCGTCGAATCAGGGTGCAAGTTTCACCTCGTATCCCTTGAGCTTCCGTACAGGCGGCAATGACGATGGCCGCAATGCTGGCGAAAAACTCCAGGTTGACCCGAACCTTGGCTCTACCCTGTTCTATGGCACCTTCAACGATTCGGCGCAGAGTGCCACTAACGGGCTGTGGAAAAGCACCAACAGCGGCAAGAACTGGACAAAAGTGAGCGGCTTCCCTGCACTCTCTAACGATGGTACCGGCGCAGGCGTGGCTTTCGTCGCCGCCTACAAGGCATCCAGCACCAAGGGCAGCGCGACCAAGACTGTCTTTGCAGGCGTCTCTACTTCGGGCGCGGCCTCAAGCGGCACGACCATTTATAAAAGTGCGGACAACGGCACCACCTGGACGGCGGTGACAGGTGGGCCCACCGGCCTGTATCCAACGCACGGCCAAATCGGGCCAGACGGCAATTTGTATATCACCTTTGCCAACGCCATAGGCCCCAACGGGATGACGGCAGGCCAGGTGTGGAAGTACGGCATAGGACCAGGCAGCTGGCAAAACATCACACCGCCTAACCCCAACAGCTACCAGTTCGGTTATGGCGGTCTGGCGCTTGACCCGCAGAAATCGGGAACGCTGGTCGTCATGACCATGGATCGCTGGTATCCGGGCGATACCATGTTCCGCAGTACCAACGGCGGCTCCAGCTGGGTCGATGTCGGTGCCGCCTCAACCCGCAATTCCAGCCTGTCGCCGTGGGTAAATTTTGGCAGCGCGACGGCTGGTTTCGGCAACTGGGGGCAGGTGGCGATTGATCCATTCAATTCGGCCCATGCCTTTTACGGTACCGGAGCAACCGTGTGGAGTACCACCAACCTGACCGCCGCAGACAGCGGTAAGGCAACGAGTTGGAGCATCGGTGCCAACGGTATCGAAGAAACAGCAACGTTAGCGTTGATCTCGCCCACCTCAGGTGCACCGTTGATCAGTGGCGTGGGCGACATCTGCGGCTTCGTACACACCAGCCTGACGGCCTCTCCGGCCACGGGCATGATGTCCAACCCGATCTGCTGGAACGGCACCGGCCTCGACTACGCCAAGTCCGTTCCGGGCAAGATTGTGCGTGTCGGTACCGGGTCGTCGGTATTCGGCGCAGTCTCCACTAACGGTGGCAGCAGCTGGACGCCATTCGCCAACCAGGCAGGCTCTGCCACCGGCGATGGCACGGTAGCCATTTCAGCGGACGGCAATACCATCGTCTGGGGGCCGAAAGACGTGGCTCCGGCGTATTCCGTCAACAACGGCTCCAGTTGGACGTCAACAGGCCTGCCAGTGAGCTCATCCTGGCAAATGTTGTCTGACGGTGCCAACGGCAATCTGTTCTATGCCTACAATTCGTCTACTGGCACTTTCTATGCCAGCGCCAATAAAGGCGTGAGCTGGTACACGGCGTCTAGCCTGGCGATGGGTGGCAAGGTGACGGCGGTAACCGGCAACCAGGGGGATATCTGGCTGGCCTCTTCGTCCGGTCTGTATCGCAGCACCAGTTCTGGTTCGGGCTGGACCAGGATATCCTCTGTGACGTCAGCCATCTCGGCAGGCTTTGGCAAGCCAGCAAGCGGCGCGACTTACCCGACCATCTATATGGCGGGGACGGTCAATGGCGTGACTGCCCTGTTCCGTTCGACGGACACAGGCAACACCTGGGTGCAAATCAACGACAGCCAGCATCAGTGGGGCGGCTACAGTATCGTGATTGGCGATCCCAAGACCTTCGGTACCGTCTATGTAGCACCGAATAGTGGTCGGGGCATTATCTACGGCACCTCGCCAAACTGAACTTTGTACATTCTGGAAGCGGGAACAGCAAACTCTCGCTTCCAATTTTTTATCATGTCAATGAAAATGACAACGGCGCATGCAGTCACTGCGGTACAACTATTTCCGTTTGAGTAACCTGGATAGGACTTACGCAAAATTGTCCCAACAAGGCGCAGCGACGAAGACAGTACTTTAGTACGGCTAGGAGCTGCAACGCAGTTGGGGCGGTTTTGCGTAAATCCTATTGGAAAATGAATCAATGAAAACAATATCCCGGTCGCAGTCTTCCACAGTCACATTTTCTGTCACCTTGTTGATCTGCTCCGCATTCTTCATGGGTGCTGTGCCAAGCCTGGCTGCAAGCCCAACATTGCCGACACCAGCTGATGACCGCAATGAAACCATCGTGTATTCAACGCGTCCGCTGGAATCGTGGCATGTCACGGTTGCTGATTTTGAATCGCAGACAATATTGAACGGTACATCCGCAGTGGTCCCCAGACCTGACAATCCCAAGGTGCCCAACAGCATTGTCAGCGTGAATATATCCGGCAAAGACGCGTCTGCTGATGCGCTGGCACTGCATTGGAAAGATGCATGGTATGCCAGCTTGCGCATTGACGGTGGAACGCCACTCGATTTGCGCCCCTACCTTCTCCAGGGAGTGCTGGCATTCGACGTTAACGTGGAAAATATGGCGCAAGGTGGCCTGGCGTTCAAGATAAGCTGCGGGAAAAATTGCGAACGCAAGATCCCTTATCTGATACAGGCGCGTGCACTGGCTGGTAAAGGCTGGCAGCACCTGGTTTTTTCCATGCGCTGCTTTGCGCGCGAGAGCGATGATTTCAGCGCAGTGACGCAAGCCTTTGCGCTGGATGCCAGCGGCACCGGCGACGTGACCGTTGCCAATATCAAATTTCAAAAATCGGGCATACCCAATACGGCGTGCCCCGATTACAAAACTGAGTCGGTCACGCCAGATATGCTGAACGAATCCTGGTCTATCGACTGGTGGCTGTTGCGGCATCAACAGAAACTGGAAGAAATCAGGAATCTCAAGGCGCAGCATGAAAACAGTGAACTGGTGTTCATTGGCGACTCCATCACGCATAACTGGGAAAAAGATGGCATCGACGTATGGAATCGCCATTACAGACAATACCATGCGCTGGATTTGGGTTTTGGCGGCGATCGCACAGAAAATGTGTTGTGGCGATTGCAGCATGGCGAAGTGGATGGCATAGCCCCCAAGGTCGCGGTATTGATGTTCGGCACGAACAATACCGGCGCGCGTCAGGAAAACCCCATGACCACTGCAGCGGGAATCAAACGCAATATCAAAGAACTGCAGCAGCGCTTGCCCAACACCAAAATCCTGTTGCTGGCGATTTTTCCGCGTGACGAAAAGCCGGGCAGCCAGTTGCGTCGAATCAACGAAGACATCAATGCGATCATCTCTGGCATCGCAGATAACAAGAAAATATTCTTCCTGAATATCAATAAAGCCTTTTTGACTGATGACGGCATCCTGTCAAAAGACATCATGCCGGATTTGTTGCACCCCAATGCAACAGGTTACGCTATCTGGGCGAAGGCAATGGAGCCGGAATTGCGAAAATTGATGCAGCCGTAATGTTCATTTGAAAATCAGACATCCGGAAAATGCATGCGGGGTGACGCATCTGTGTCGCGACCGGGCAAACTATGCGTCTTATAGTTTTAAACTCACCAGAGAACGTTTCGTGGAAACTTTCGCCGTTGCGAGAACAGGGGGCGACTGAGACGTATAACAGCTAATCAGAAGTCCAGCCAAAACTCCCTGGCAACCAAAACCGTGCTTCCGCACTAAGTGGCCCGACACCGCGAAAGCCTCCCTCAACCTCTAGTTCAACTTCAAGACAATCATTCTCAGGATGCCCTAACTTGAGCAATAATTCAGCCAATCGAATATTCGCCAGTGGCCCGCCCGAAAGTACAAGCCAATCCCGGTCTTCCCAATCTTTTTTGCTATAACAATAGTCAGATTCATTGCCACGATTTAATATCGGCAAACTATACACATCTATATCCTTATCAAGCCAAGGATGCTTCTTTAAATCTTTTGGATTAATTTCAAGCGCAAACGCGCTTTGTTCAAATTTCCCTTCAAGTGGCCAATAGCTACTGCCAATAATACGGATAGTTCTTATTTTGGAATTTCGATTGGTAAGATGAATAAGTCGATCCTTACCATCGGAAGCTATTGTCGCAGCTAGTAAAAATAAGCCTAGCTCAAAATACTGCTGCGGTAGAGAAAAAAACTCTAAGGATTCAACGAAATGAACTGAACCATAGGCATGTATAGATTGCGTGATTTTTAGTCCGCTCACCTCAACCTCAAATGGTATTGAACCCAGTTTTTCCCTTACGAAATCAACTTTTTGAGGTGTAGTCGTAATGCCGCCAGTAAATATCAGTTGTTCAATGAGAGATGGTAATTCAACGTGATTTTTCATTACAATCCTATTGGGGAAAAAGCTTGACCGGCTCTGACTTCAATGCCTACCCTTATTCCATTCGGAAGCTTTAAGCGCGTCAATATTTTGTATGCTAATTGATAAAACTGTTCCGATGCCGTTAAATGATTTAATAGCAGGCCCATTGATCACACGACGGGAAAAGCCTGCCTTGAAGTTAGTTAGCGTACCAATTAGTCTTGGTAGCATTTTTTTGTAATTCGCATAGAAAAATCGCCCCATTCCAGCGAAATATATTCAGTCAAGTCAATCGAACTTATGCGTCCTATAGTTTTAAACTCACCAGAGAACGTTTCGCGGGAACTTTCGCCTTTGCGAGGACAAAGGAGGACTCAGACGTATAATATAACCGATCCAAGCCAACCCCGGAATGCTCAAAGACCACCAATAGCTGTCGGTAAACCAGAATGCTATCGCACATATAAGCGTACCAATTAGAGTGCCTATAAGCGATCCGGCTACACCGCCTCGTGTCCCATAATCGAGAGGCCCTTTTTCCCTATTTGGAAGAATGAATTGCGCCATAACCGTCTCTTCCTGGAATTAAATAATCAAAGTTGAATTTTTCCAGTACTCGATATTTTTTGTGTAGAACTCAAAGCCGCGATCTGTGAATTCTGATTTTTTGTATTCGCCATAGAGTGAAAGAAAATAAGCAATACAGGAACGTTGGTCAGGATTCATACTCTTGTAAAACTCAATAGGACTTTCCGAATCTTGTGTCAACAAAGATTCAAGCGATAGCTCAAATTCGATATCAGCGAGTAAGTCCATATCCTTGGATGGAGGCAAAATTAATGCTTCCATTAAATCAAAAGGATAATTGGATACAGCCCCGTAGGAGAGCATTATCGAAGCGAGAATCAAGTGGCTCGGTAGGTAATATTTGACGACATCCAAGGGTAAAGAACTCATCCAGGTCGTGAAGTGGATATCCATGCTGCCAAAATTTAGTCGCCGCCCAATAACCTCACTCCACGGTCTGCCGTTCAACAAGCTTCTTGCTTCACGGTTAAAATCTGTTTTGTTATTTTCAGGTACCGCAGGAATGGGTGCCATTGGGAAGACGCGGTAAACAGCTTCTTCAAAATAGCTAGTTATACGAAGCGGCTTACTAAAAATCATGTTGTCTTATTTTTTTATATTGAGTTTACCAAATCAGACGTTCAACGCGGAATTTCTCCAGTACTCGATATTTTTTGTGTAGAACTCAAAGCCGCGATCTGTGAATTCTGATCTATTGTATTCTCCATAGAGCGAAAGAAAATCAGCGATACAAGCGCGTTGCTCTGGATTCATTGTTTTATAAAGTTCAAGGCGCTCAGTTCCCTCGCTAATCAATGATGAGTCAAGGCACAGCTCAAAATCCATCTCAGCAAGGACTTTTGGATCTTCAGAGGAAGGCAAAATTAAGACATCCATAACACTAAATGCGTAATTAGAATCTGCATTGTAGGAAGTTACCATCGAAGCAAGAATTAAGTGACTTGGGAGGTAATATTTGACCATGTCTAATGGCAAATATCTCAACCACGTCATTAAATATACATTCAAACCGCCAAAATTTAACCGGTTTCCTATAACCTCACTCCACGTTCTACCGCTCAACAATCTTTTTGCTTCATAGTTAAATTCTGTATTGGCGTTTTCAGTAAATATTGGAATAGGTCGCATCGGAAAGACCTTGTAAACGCACTCCTCAAAATAAACATTTTTATCCACTGGTTTAATGAACATGGAATTTTCCTTCTCTATTTCTTACATTGACGAGCCAACAAATTAGCTACGCATTCTTGACATTTGACCAAGCCTTGCATTCGGCCCCCGACTTCCTTCCAGTGAGTTCCGTCTCCACCACCAAAACACATCATCATTACATCAATTCGTTTTTGAATGCAGTCATTTTGTTTTGCTACGTTGTCCTCAAGCACAGTCATATCACACTCGTTGCCTTTGCATTTTTGTGGCTTTTCGCAGGATTCTTTCACTAAATTTTTGTGCACATCCAGTTCAGCACGTGTGCAATTACTGGTCTCAGGTGTAATTCCATCACCAGGATAGTTCGGGCCGCTCGGAAATCGGCCATACACTTTACCGAAGGAGTTTTCCCAAATTTTTGTTGCTTCTGGTGAAATACTGGGCGGTGCTGGTGCTGAATTTGCTGTACTTGTTACGAGCATACCAGCGCCAAAAAGCGCCAATACCACTGCCCCGCCGAAAATAATTGCGGCTGCCAGAACGGCAATAACCGCGAACGCAATCAGATCGTAAGCACTGTAATGTGGTGCAGTTACCACTGAGGTCACTGGAGCCGTCGCCGTTCCATCATCGCAGCCCGGTTCATCAACACCACCGTTGTAGCCACCATTGATCATAAATGCGCCAGCACCCGTTACAGGGTCGCTGAGGATATACCCAAGCCCTTGCCAAGTGCCATCGTTCATTGCGCTTTCGGGTACGATTGCTTCTTTTCCTGCAGCAATTGCATTTTGGATATCAGCTTTTACGTCTACAGGGATTGTCAATGTTTGTAATACAGCCTGATTATCTGACGTAATCCTTAAAATAGCCAATCCACTATCTCTTGCACGGTTAATCAGACGTGTTGCTGATGACCCTGAACCAATTTCTCGATTAAAACTAATATCAAACGCAAGCCCCTCAAAATCTGAGCCTTGTAGTCCGCTTTGTTTCATGAAAGAGACAGGGACCTGCCCATCATTAGTGGTAGCTGCAATCAATACCCTTTTCACATCGGCGTAGCGCCCTTTATAGGCGGCCGATCTGGGGATACCAAAGAAGTAGCTTGTCACGAGAGGTGACCCAAATGCACCTACCGATGGCAATCGGAAAGCCGCCGCATTTTGAGCCGTGGCAACAAATTGATCATTCGTATCATGCAAAAACCAATACACTAAGCCTACAGTCTGCAAATTCTCTGATGCATTATTGGATGCAAATTTTGCAGAACGGTCGTCCAGCATAGCTTGAGTAACGCCAGCAGAGTTAACCACAAATACGGTTTCGTCTCCAGCAGTGATTTGGTAGCTGACAGGTTGTCCATTTATTCCTGTTGGATCTGTCATCGTCAATACTACGGTTTGTTTAGTACCAAATTGAACGGCATTGCCTACCGCTACAGACGTGTTATCCAGTGTTAATTTAGGTTTGCCGTTGATAAGGTAAGCTGGCAAGCTGTTTGCGTTATCCATACGCAAGCTTTGCAATAAGGTCGCATCTGCATTGGTCGCAGGGTCGAAGGTCAAACCGAGCTTTTGATTTCCTAGTTGGGGGAGTGAGATCGTTTTCGAAAATGCTGCGCTTTGCAAACTATCGTTTTCTCCCGCAAAATACTCTACGGTAATTCCCCATCTCAAATTGGCTGGTAAATTTTGAAACTCACTTGCCTGCACTACTATTTGGTATGGCAGGGAACCATACAAAATAGGCGAGGAAATTGCTTGAATTGTTTTCTTACCCTGCAATTTATCTAATGCTTCGGAAGCTCCAACGGATTGTCTCCATGCTATTACCTTGTGTTGCAATTCCTCTATTTGATTCGCGACAGCATAACTGTCACCGCCAGAAATCCTATTCCCATTTGAGTCAATCACTGCTGTTTTAAGAAAGGCTTGTTCATACGCAGTAAGATCAAATTGCATGGCATTCAACAAATCAACATGCGGCGTAAAATCATATTGCTTAAAACTGGCATCCATCGGCACCCAGGTGTTCGGGTTTTTGTTGATGGCTCCTCTGCTTGGTGCGTAATCAACAAAGGCTTCTACCCACACGTGTTCCATGCGGATGGTGCTGATCTTGCCACCGCTGGAAAGACCGATGTTGGGGATGCCGCCTTGCCCTAAGAGGCTTTGTGCTGCTTCGGCTCTGGTGACACCACCAACCCAGTTCATGACTTTGTCGGCAGGTACGTCAATTGTGCCATATACGTATCTGGCTGGAATGCCAGCCGCCCTATACAAAGCGATGAGCAGGCTGGCTGTGTCAAAGGCATTGCCGCGTTTGTTTTGCAGGGTCAGTTCACTGCCTTGTATGCTGCCGTAACTGGGAATGAAGCTGATGTTGTTTCTGACCCAGTTGTAAATCTGTACGGGGTTGTTGTTCAATGCCGCTGCTTGTGCTTTGATGGCGGGTGTCAGTTGAATGTCTTCTGTCTCTGCCGTGTCTTGTGCTACGGGTATATCGGGAAGTGTCGCTTGCGCCAGTTTCAAGCCATCCGGTATTTGCCCGGCCAGCATGACTTTGTCGTACTTGGGCGGGAACAGGCTGGCCTGATATTGGGCCTTGGTTTCGTTGGGTTTTCTGACTTTGTTGCTGGGGCTGCCAAAGGGCAGTTTGTTGGGGTCGGTATATTGATGCGGCTTGGCATTGGGATACTTGTCCATGAAACTGCTCAGGTCTGCCAATGCGGTCTGGCGATCACTGGTCTGGCGTTTGTCATCGGCGTCGCCGACTCTGTCCATGATTTTGTCGAACTCGGCCTGGCGGCTTTGATACAGTGCAACTGCCTTGCTATGACGCGCCAATATGTCAGATGAGAGCTTGGCATCTTTAAGATGCTGCTCTGTATCTTTAAAGCTTTGGTCAATATCACTGTAGAGTGCTTTGATCTGGCTGTTTGCTGTACGGATGGTGCTGACATGCTGATTGACCAAGTCGGTTTTGTTGCTGGTCGTAGCGGTCAGGGCGAGTAAGCTGGTTTTGGCTGGAGTGCTGGTTGCAGTACTAGTTGCTGTGCTGGCTGCCGGCGCAACAGCTTTGACTTCATCCTGGATTTGCTTGAGCAACTGGCTCAGTCGTTCTTCTGCGCTGCTGGGTTTTGTGGCCACTGTGGTATTGGCACTTGCTGCAAGCGCAGGGAATTTGCTCGATATTCCACTCGACGCTATGTCACTCTTTGCCTGGCGGATGTTGTTTGCCATATCCGCAGCAGCGCGTGTTTGGGCTGATACAGCGCAAGGATACAGCGTCAGACTGCTGAAGGTGGTCAATACGACGCAGGAGATAATACGTTGGAAATTATAGTGGCGGAACATAGGATTATCAAAATCGCAATCAGGCAAATATTGCATAGTATCAATGGTTTGAAACTATTACAAGAAACTCCGATTACCAAAACAAAAGCCCTCAACGAATGAACTACGAAAATAACCTAATCAGGTGCTTGAGAAATTGGTCCTGACTTGCATTGATAAATATGCCAGCGGCAAAAATTATATTTATGCTGTTAAATCAAAGAGTGCCGCGTCAGACATGCACGGGCAGCTTCGCGTAAATCCTAATTTTGTTCATCACAACCGCCACCCACTCATGCATCAGCCTTCTGTGCAATATCACCATACCGCTGCACCCAGGTCCAGGCGACTGCGGTCGTCAGCAGTGCACAGATTGCGATGCCATCGACCATGCCTTCGCGGCCCGCTGGCAAGCTGGCTTTCAGGATTTCGCCCAGCAGGATGGCCACCGCCGTTATCAGGAAACCACATAGCGAAGATGCCGTCGCGGCCAGTTTGCTGAACGGTGCCGACACGGCCGACTGGCCACATGACTGATGGATGGCATGCGCAAACAAGAATAAGGACTGGGGCAGCAGGATGGCCCAGATCGATTGCCAGCCCATCTGGTTCAGCATGATGATGGCGCCACCACCGGCCAGCGTAATCATGCCCGCTATTTTCAAGGTCTTGCGTATGCCATGTTCGGCCAGCCATTGGCGGCAGGCAAAGGTACCGGCCAGGTGCACGAGGGAACTGATGGAAAACAGGTAGCCCAGTTCCAGCGCATCCAGCCCGTACAGATCAGTGAAAACAAAGGGGGACAGCGACAGGAAAAAATAATGTCCGGCATAGCTGAATGCCGTCAACGCCGCATAGCTTAAAAACAGGGGGTGTCGCAAAATTTGGCTGAACTGTTTCAGGACACCGGCGATACTCACCTGCTCTGATTCATGGGCGGGTACGGTTTCTGGTAACTTGAAGGCGATGAAGATCAATGCCAGGGCACTGCAAAGTATCAATGTCCCCAATGCGGCACGAAAGCCCCCGATATAAATCAGACTGGCCCCCAGTAGCGGGCCGGCCAGCGAAATCAGGCCCAGCCAGGAAAACGCCAGCGACAGCATACGTATGCCATCCACTGGCTGGAAACAGTCACGCACGATGGCACGCGCACAGACACCAGCAGCAGCGATCCCCAGCCCCTGAAAAACACGCCCCACCAGCAATACAGCAAGCTGGCTGGTAAAGGTGACGAATAGGCTGGCCACCAATAACATGCCCAGGCCAAGCAACAAGACCCGCCTGCGCCCCAGCCTGTCGGCCACCGGCCCCCAGAGAATCTGGCCAAAGCCAAAACTGATGACCAGTACCGATAAAGTCAGTTGCGCCTGGGCGTCAGAGATACCGAGTTTTTCTTTGAGTAATGGCAGCGCTGGCAAATACAGGTAGCTGGCGACGGGATGCAGGCCCAGCAATAAAACCAGCGCGCATAACAAAGCTGCCTGCCCCATCTGCCTGGTTTCGCTGGTTTCGCTGGCTTGCATCACTATTCACTACTTTCTTTTACCAAGTCTTAGAAGCTGATGACGATCTTACAGAGGAAATTCATCCCGCATGGTAGCAGCCAGCCCCCGCAAGGGTCATGACAGTTTCGTGACAGGTGCAGGCAATCCAGTCCGTCAAAAGAAAAAATGCTGTTTCAAGGGTAATGATGCGGCACCGATTGCGGTCGCGTCACCACTGATTTCTGAAGCGACAATCACCGCCTGTGGGCGCTGCACGCCGCGCCTGGGGATATTATCGATGACCAGTCTGGCGATCAGGCGTTCTGCCAGTGCCTTTGGCAAACGCCCGCCCAGCACAATGCGTTCCGTATCGAGTATGCCGACTATCGCTGACACCACCAGTGTCAGCGCTGGCAGGCAACGCTCTATCCAGCGTTCCACGCAAGGCCAGGTCAGGTCCAGGTGTTCCAGCATGTCGTGGATGGTGGTGAAAGACTGGCCATCTTCATTGCACATCAGGCGCAGCATTTCCAGGGTTGGGCGTTCCAGCCCCTGCCCCGGCAAGAAACCGGCAAATTCACCGGCATTGCCGTGGGCACCGCGCATGCACTGGCCCTGATACACGATGCCACCGCCAAAACCATGGCTAAAAAACAGGTAGGCAAAATTCTGGCAATGCATGCCCACGCCCAACAGGCTTTCGCCTATGGCGGCGGCATTGCCATCATTATCCAGCCAGACCGGGTAGCCGATTTCTTTTTCCAGCAACAGATCAAGATCGATCAAGGCCAGGTCATCCAGGGGTGCGGGCGGGTTCAGCCTGGAACCCTGGCCAACAAAAAACCCCGTCATGCCCACACCCACACCAAACAGGCGATTGCGTGCCATGGGGTGCAGGTCCAGCAACTGGTCGATGGCGATACGCAGATAGCTGCACAAATCCAGCCGCGTGATGGGGGCCATGCGCTTGGTGGACTGGCCGATCAGGTTGCCAGCAAAATCAATCAGCACCAGGTTGATTTCATCGGTAGCGATCGAGGCACCGATGCAAAACGCAAAGTCAGCCACCAGGGCAATCTGCGGGCTGGGCTTGCCCCTGGCCTTGCTCGGCAGGGCATCAGTAAATACCAGCAGCCCCCGGGCTGCCAGGTCATCCACCAGCCGCATCACCGACTGTGCCGCCAGACCGGTGACCCTGGCCAGGTCTGCCCGGGTCACTGCCACCTTGCGGCGTATCAGGTCCAGCAGTTGCCTTTCATTGGCGGTCACCGTGACAGGCGCGCGGACTTCCCGCGAAAATTTGCTATGAAACCGCAGGTTGGCATGAGGATTATTTTGCAGTGGCAACAGTGGCATACAGTGGCAAATTCAGGATGGATACAAGGATAAGGGGCGCGCTGCAATAACAGTAACAGCAGCAACAGTAGCAACGCGGCACAAGTTTGAATTAATTATATAAAAATTAAATCACTTACGCTGAGTAAATATGCCTACCTGGCATTTGAAGGCCTTCTTCCTGCCATTGCAAGCCGGCATCCCCGTCTATCAAGGCATCTTTCCCCTTTAAAATGAGTAATAAAACAAGCATTCTCACAAAAACCACAAAATTTTCCATTTTCAGCGTTTCATGTAATAATTAAGTCACAGGAAGTGAATAAAATAAAAAAGGATGCACTGACCCATTTCCAGGGGCAGACAAACTAACCAAGAGGATGACAAATGAAACCAGCACCCCATTCCGGCAATAGCCACAATAGCCGCACCAGCCAACATCGCAAGCCTCAGTCCAGCCTGCTGCCACATGTCTGTGGCATGAGCCTGATTGCCATGGCCGTCAGCAGTGCTTATGCACAAACTACACCAACAACAGATACCAGCAAGAAAACCGAAGACGAGGTCAACACCATTGTTGTCACCGGCAAGGCATTGGCACTGAACAAGGCCATTTCACTGAAGCGTGATGGCAATACCATTGCGGATGGCATTTCTTCCGATGAAATCGGCTCCATCCCTGATTTTGGCCTGGGTGAAGCGGTACAGCGGGTGGCGGGGGTGTCGATGATCTTGAACAATGGCCGCGGTGAAGCCCAGTTCATGACCCTGCGCGGCCTGAACCCGGATTACAATTCACTGACCATAGACGGCATCACTTTCCCCGGCACAGAAACCACCAGAAGAACGGTGTCCCTGGACGTATTGCCTTCTTCATTTTCAAAACAGGTGAATATCTATAAAAGCCTGAATGCCGACATGGACGGCAATGCCATCGGCGGCACCACCAACCTGGTGACCCGCAGCGGCCTGGATAAACGCGGCTTTCACATCTCTGGCAGGGCCGATGTCTCGCAATGGCGGGCGCTGGAAAAGAGCAATTCCAAACCATCGGGGCAAGCTGAAATGACTATCAGCAATACCTTTGGCGAAGACAATCAGTTAGGCGTACTGGTGTCTACCGGTTACTACAAACGGCAATCCTCGTCCTTGCTGACTTCGCTGGACAGTTATAGCTATTTCCCGACGACGGGCAACCAGACCAATGCGGCAAAAATCAACCAGACCACGGGCAGCGTGGATGGCAGCATCGCTTTCCCTGACCGCGAAAGATGGCTGACCTATGACAATAACCGCGAGCGCAAAAGCCTGTTCGCCCGCTTTGATTTTGATAATCACGAAAACCTCAGCGCCCATCTGAGCGCAGGCGCGTTTGAGCATGTCAACACCGAAGACCGGCGCTCGCAATGGCTGCAAAATGCGACGGCAGCGACCTCACCAGTGAATATCATCTCTGCCACCGAAGGCAGCGTCGGCGTGGGGCAATCACAAACTGATTATTCTGCCTTCACGCAAACCCGGCGCATCAGTTATGTCGAAGGTGGTTTCTCTTACATGCCAGCCAAAGACAGCGTGATTGAAGCCGTCGTCAACAGCGCCCTGGGCAGCTACCGGCAAGAATCACAGTTATATACCTTCGTCAGCGCCAATTCTGCCAGCCTGGCGTACAACTACAGTTTTATACCCGGCCAGATGCCGGTACTGACACCAGTCAACCGCGCTTACCTGCAAGATGCCAAAAATTTTACGCAGACTGAAAACACGCGCAATGATGAACAAAGTAAAAACCGTTCCGTGGTCGCCAAAATCAGTTTTTCAAAAAACCTGGATGAAGGTTCCAGCGGCTGGGGTTTCAAGACCGGGCTGCAATCCCGCAAGCTGACGCAAAACTATAACTTCGACGAGATATCCAAATACATCCCGGCGACCGGTGTCAGCATCCCCCTGTCTGCCGTGGGTGCCAGCACGGTGGCGATCACGCCGTATAGCAGCAATGGCCAGACCCTGCTGTTGCCTGATCCGGCCAATGGCCAGGCTTACCTGGGTGCCAATCCGGGTAAATACATCCTGTCCAGCGCCACCATGATCACCAACAGCACGCAAAAAGACTTCAACATCAAGGAAGACGTGAATGCGGCCTATGCCATGACAGCCTACCGCGCCAGGAACTGGTCAGCCACGGCTGGCCTGCGCTATGAAGAAACCAGGCTGGATATTGACACCTATGTGCCAGCGCCGCTGAACCAGACTGCCGTGTTTGCGCCAAGCGCATTGCATTCTTCTTATGCCAAGGCACTGCCTTCGCTGAACCTGATCTATGATTTCAGCGACAGTCTCAAATTAAGGACTGCCTACAATAAATCACTGGGCCGCCCTACCTATGCGGACCTGGCACAAAATTCCAACAGCGTCAGCGGCACTACCATCAGCATCACCCAGGCCAACCCCAACCTGGTGGCACGCTCGGCCAACAATTTCAATGCCTCGCTGGAATGGTATCCATCCAACACCAGCATGATTTCGGCAGGCGTATTCCGCAAAGACATAGACAATGAAATTGCCAAGCTCACCCGTACTGAAAACGTAACGATTGCCGGCACCATCTACCAAAGCAATATCACGCAGGCGCAAAATGTAGGCAGTGCCAGTGTCACCGGGCTGGAACTGCAGTTGGTGAATACCAGATTCAGCAGCCTGCCGGCCCCTTTCAACCAGTTTGGTGCCAGCGTCAACTACACGATCATGGACATGAACCCCTCTGCTGTCACCATGCAAAACAAGACGCAAAGGCAAATGCCGGCACTACTGGAATCGGCAAAATCCACCGCCAATGCGTCGCTGTTGTGGGGTAATGGTGCCATCAGCGCACAACTGAGCTATAACTGGACCGGCCCTACCCTGATCACCCTGTCCACCACCAATGCCGCGCAAGATGTGTATTACAAAGCCTTTGGCACCTTTGACAGCCAGATCAAATATGCGTATTCCAAACAGTTGGCCATTGTGATGCAGGCAAAAAATCTGTTGAATGCACGCCCTGGTCGCACCACCGGCTTGCAACAACAATTATTGCAACAGGAATTTGACAATGGCCGAGCGCTCTTCCTGGGCCTGACCTACGCCATGTAATACAAGCCGCCAGAAAAATTGAACGCCCGTGGCAGCCAGTATGCTGTCACGGGCAATACGGAGAACACCACATGCAAATCAGCAGAAGACAATTATTGTTGGGGCTGGGCAGCGCCGTCAGTGCCAACCTGCTCACACCTGGCTGGGCCGGTGCGGCTGAAGCAGCGGCTTGCGATGGGGCATCCCCTACCTCTGCCCCTGCCACCAAACCGGCGGATACGGGGCCGGGTAAAAAATTTGGCGCAGCAGGGGAAGTGCAATTTTTCCCTGGCAATACCATCATCTGCCACCTGCCCCCAGCCAGCACTACGCACACAGAAGTCGCCGTCGTCTGGCAGCAGTTGCAAAACCTGACGGCCAAGACGCATATCACCTGGCTGCCCTCCACCTCTTATCATGTAACGATTTTTGAAGGGGTGGTGGATGCCATCAGGCGGCCCGGCAATTGGCCGCACGGCCTGCCACTGGATGCACCGCTGGAAGAATGCTATCGCTACCTGTCTGAACGCCTGCGTCAGTTTGATCTTGGTATCACACTGCCGCTACGCTTCGTGATTGATGACACGCCCCGGCAAAAAATCACGACCGCCATCCCGCTCAAATGCATCGATGATGCCGAAGCCAGAAAGCTGAGTGACTTGCGCAACCGCCTGTCGCTGGCGACGGGCATCAGGCAAGCCAATCATGACAACTATGAATTTCATACTACGGGGGGCTATTACGTGAAGCAGTTCAGTGACTGTGAAGCAATCACTTACCAAAAGAATTTCCAGGCGATGGTCAGCAAGCTGAAGAAAAAACTGCCTGTCATCGAATTAGGTAACCCTGAATTTACCCTGTTCAGTGACATGAGCCATTTTGAAAGGCAGTTTTACTTATCCAGCCGCAGCTAGCTGAATTGGCTGCGTAAGGGTAATTGACGATTTAGCGATTTAGCGACTTGGCGACCTACGATTTTTCCATGCCAGACATACAAATCTGGTTGCGTCCCTGCGCCTTTGCGGCATACAGTGCTTCATCGGCGCGGGTGACGGTTTTTTCAAATGCTTCGCCGATCTTGTATTGGGCGACACCGATCGACACCGTAAAGCTGATCTGTGACCCGGCAAAGAGGATGACGTCAGCAGCAACGGCAGCACGTACCCTTTCCAGGCAAATCAGGCCGACATTGAGTTCCGTTTCAGTCAGCAGCACCAGAAATTCTTCGCCGCCCCAGCGCGCCAGCGTGTCCGTGGCACGGATATTCGCCTGTACCGTCTGGGTGAATTTTTGCAGGGCCAGATCACCGGCCTGATGGCCATAGGCATCATTGACGCGCTTGAAATAATCAATATCCAGCATCGCGACCAGCAAGGGATTCGATGCGCGGTTACTACGCTGGGTTTCGCGCTGTATCAGTTCCAGCATATAGCGGCGGTTGGCGGTGCCGGTTAATTCATCATGGTTGGCGGTGAGCTGGATTTTTTCCAGCGCCTGTGTCAGTTGCTGTTTCTGGTGACGCATATGCTCGCGCATTTCGCGCAGACGCCAGGTCAGGAAGGTGGAACTGGCAAGTACAATCACCACCATGAAAAAATAGGCACCGTACAAGGAAGCCGCATCCCTGCCGCCTTCCTGCCGAAGCGCAAACAGGATGGCGATGCCAAACAAGAGCATGCCATACAGCGCAACACTGACCACCTGGCGTATCGACAAACCAAACATGCCAAACATCAGTATCACCGCCAGCAGCGGCAAGGTAACGCCACGGCCATCGCCAGCCAGTGCAAAGGCAGCCGCGTTGCAGGCAATCGCACTCAGCATTTGCACAAAGGCCATCGACGGATCAGCCCAGCGCATGGAATAGCCGCTGCGTATCAACGCATACACAATCACCAGCATTGTCGTGCAACAGGCGGCCCAGATCTTGACATTGCCCATGCCGGCAATACCGACTGCCTCCATGAAAAACAACACACCCATGCTGGCCACCATCAACAAGGCAGCCAACACAAACTGACTGGTACGGATGCGCATCGCCTTTCCGGTGCCTAACACCAGATCCAGACTACGCCTGACCCCTGTCCTTTTAGTGGGCATACCTCAGACTCCGACAATGACTTCTGAAAGCAATCTTTCCTACCAACAATAGTACAGGAAGTGAACTTGCGTATATGTCAAAAAACGTGTATTCCGCTTGCGGTGTGTACTTATGGCTTCATCATACCTTGACGCCTGCCTGCATCAAGCTCAAAAACCTGATTGGCATCAGATCCGGTGAGCCTGGCCATCCAGACAGGCCATGCCACTGCTATTGGCATTGTCGCTATGCCGATGTTGTATAAACATAGCGAACCGCGGCCATGCTCAGGGCAAACAGATAAGCACAGCTAAAACGGTGCCAGGCTGAACCAGATGTGCTATCAGAGCGCCAACTGGCCACCAATGCCAGCAAGAACCCAATACCAACCGGCATCAGCACCAGATTCAACAGACGTGCTACTGCCGTATGGATAAAGTGGTGAGGAAAAATCAGCAAGCTAATGCCACCAGCAATCAGGCCAAAAATGGTATAGCCAAAGGCGGCTAACCAGGGATTGACCGGTTCATCCTGACGCCGGTTCCAGGCCTGGCCACCAACATTGGCCAGGATTTCAGCAATCAGCTGCAGCAGCACTTCGCCAAAGATTTCAAAGATAAATTCAATCATGGGCAGGGCATCAACAAACTTGATTAACTGAAAAGCGAGGCATCATGCCCCGGCCACATGCTGCACACCTACAGCTCATATACCACACCTGCCGTAAGCCTTAATGCAGCAACAATTGCACAGCCACCATGGCCTGTGCCACGAAACCGCTGAGAAAGCCCAGGGTACGTATCCATGGTATGCCCAGGGTATAAGTAACAGCATGCACCAGGCGCGCCCAAAAATACAACATACTGGCCGTGGCGATCATTGGGTTCGATACCCCCATGGCATTGGCCAGCAAGATCAGCGTGGCAAACACCACCAGGTTTTCGACCGCATTGTTATGCGCTTTCATCAACCTTTGTGCCCATTTGGATTGGGGCTTGGCCTCTTCGTCATAACCGACTGTCGACACCAGTCCACGGGTCAGCAAGCGGTCCAGCGTATACGGCAGCCACAAAATACCGGTCAGCGCCGTGGCATAGCAAAGGTAAAGCAGTTCTGGCTTCATGGTTGTCTCCCTTATTGATCACGTCATCTTTTCGCAACGCCCGGAGATTATGATGCCAAGATTTACTTTTGTACAACTATTTACAGTGTTTCTGTGTATTTTTTTGGAATAAAGGCATACAAAACACTGAAAAGCGCATGCTCGCGCGGCGCGCTTTTAGCAAATAAGTATTCAGCAACATCAGGGATTGTCGAAAATATATTTTTTGCCCTTTTTAAAAAATTTCCCCTGCTTGGTTTATGCTTCTGCACGGCAAGTCCTGTTGCCCTGGTCAAAAAATTGCCTTAGATAAACCAAGATGTGATCTGAAAAGCTTTGAATATATTGCGCACTCATGAAAAAGAAAATCACTCCATGTCTAGCCTTTGCCTACATCTTGCTCTTAATGTCAGCATGCAATAGCTCTGATACGCGATATGTGTGGGATGGTGCGGTGGTAGAAAGCAAGTATCAGGATTTCCAAAGAAAAATAAAAGACCAGGATGCTTTGAAAGAACTTGAATTCAGAAACTCACCTGGCGCACCTGCAAAAGCGGGCATCCTGACTAATGCCATTGAAACGCAGATTGATAAAAAGGGAATACACACCTTCGCCCGTGGCCAATGCGCATCGGCATGCGCCAACATCTTCCTGTTAAGCCCACAGCGAACTTTATTACCCTCCCTGAATAAAGTTCGTACGCACTTGATGATACATGTATCCAGAGCGAGTGATAATGGAGAAATAGATTACGGCGGCTCTGAGAAAATGAACAAAAGAATTGTTTCAAAGAACGCGGGGAAGATCCCCTTAGAATTGCTCGATAAAATTTTTGATGCAAAAAATAAACAGGGCGGCATCTATATTTTCCGCGAACCCATAGTGACCGATCAGGGCGAAGCCTATGTTCTTTTTTGTGCAGGAGACGAAGTACCATTTCTTCGTACCTGCAAGCCGATGAAAGGAATCAAGCCGCAAGACTTGGGTATTTCGATTGGTGTATGAAATGCAGATTTTGTGCCATCAATTTTCCACTCGCCGCGATGACGTCGCGCAGATACAAAGACCTGGTAATCTAGCTAAAGCGTTGAACCATGAATAACGCCGGTACTGATCACACCCGCCATTATTTCTTGCAAAAGAAATGAAAAGGATATTGATTGGAAAAAAGAACTTTCTCAGATTGGTCCTATGGGCGAGGCGTATATGAGGATGGCCAGAAAGGATTGTCTTGGCAAGTGTCAGTGGACGAGGTTATCTAAAAATACAATGAAATTTGAAGGCTATATTGCGCATGAATCATATGATGAGTTCATGCAAAAAATTGATGGCGATGTAAGTGAGATCGTTTTGCATTCCGCGGGCGGATACGTTTCCTCCGCTCTCAAAATTGCTACCGAAATACAAAATAGAAATATAAATGTCACAGTAAAAGGATTTTGCGTTTCCTCATGTGCAAATTACTTGTTTTTGTCAGGACGTAGAAAAGAAATTGATGGAATCCTCGGTTTTCATGGAAATGCGAGCGCTTTGAATAAGAAGATATGCAAAGAAAAAGATGAAACGCTACTGTGTAAAAATAATGTGAAAGAAAAAATTTTCCTGGAATCTATCGGCATGTCTAATTTACTTTTTGATGTTACCCAAAGTTTAGACAAAGGTATGCAGACAGGGGGGGTCTATTCATACTACGCACCAAGTGCAAATACGTTAAGAGAACTGGGGGTAAAAGGAATAGTTGGTGATCAAAGAAAAGACTATTTAAAGAAAATAAAAGATTACTATGATGAATTTGAATCAGCAGATTTCTCAGTCGCTACTGATCCAAACCCGACAATCATCGCGAAACTCAAAGAATCAAGCAGGATTTACAGTCACTGAGGAATAACACATGCGTTGGAAAATTTCAAAATTCAAGCTGCCAATATTATGTGGTTTTATAACTTTTTTGGTCAACCTTTTAGTGGCAGTACTAAAAGAAATAGTAACGTCTTTTGACATTGTATTCATCTTGAAGATATTCGGCTATTCTTTTCTATTAGGCTTCGCGATTGCTTGGTTTGGCTCTCTGTTTAAAAGAGATGTCGATTAGTACTAATTTTTAACCGATTTTAAAACTTTAGAAAACTATATAAATTGGAGTCACATAATGAAACCTATGACGGCAATAGTATTAACAATTAGCGTCTTTACGCTAATTCTTAATTTGGCTCTCGGATATTTTCTTTTTTTTGTCGTTCAGGGAGAGAATGATCCTGTTGTAGTGGGGATGAAGCTCTCGTTCCTGGCGATTGTCTCGGTACTTGGCGTTTGGTTTTTGTGGTCACACAGGACAGCAAGAGGCATCTCGTACCGCATCTGGTAGGGTAGCAGGCCATATAGTCACTGAGGAATAATACATGAGTTGGAAAACTTCAAAATTCAAGCAGCCAATATTATGTGGTCTCATAAGTTTTTCGGTCGGCCTTTTGGGAAGCATATTAAAAGGGGAGCTAACGTCTTTTGATATTACAATCATCTTGAAGATATTTGGCTATTATTTTCTATTGGGCTTCGCGGTTGGTTGGTTTGGCTCTCTGTTTAAAAGAGATGTCGATTAGGATTAATCTTTAACTGATTTGAAAACATATGCACGTCTGGTGAGTGAATAAGGAAGTATTTCTGCAATTCACATTTTTATGAACGAAATAGTCATGTCAATCTCCCTCAAGGATGTTCTACGCTTGGTCATCCCGATATCTATCGCATCGATAGTTACGAATTTTATTTTCCATGAACTGGAAATTAAACACAGTGTCTTAATTTTTTCTGAGAATTTCGATTTAAGGCTTGCGCTAGCCTACAGTTTTTCATTTTTCATTGTGCTGTTCGGAATTCATTGGCTGTTGGGAAAACACCCGTTTTTTAAGAAGAAATAATTCTGGCATCTGCGTGCTGTCTTGCTGCCTGTCTGTGATGAATCGAGGTTTGCAGTTTCTGGTTTTCTGAACGTAGTAAAGCAAAGTGTGCATCGGGTTTTAAAAAAAATACACGAAGAAAGTTTCATATGAACTCAACAAAATCAAACAATCTTGGTAGCGAAAGCATGATGCTTTACGCACTGATCGTCTGTAACATTGCCGGGGTATCTTTTTACGTTGTCAACGCCATTCTCAACCAGGCACCACTTCTGAAGTTCTGGTTACCAGCCTTCGCCTTCCTTGCCCTGTATGGCTACGTCAGTGCTGACGAGTACAAAAAACTGGATGCACACACAATGACCAAAGGGCGAAATTCTTTGAAGTCTGGCATATTTTTCCTCGTAGTCTTGATATTGATAATCGCGATCAAGGATTGGAAGGCATCTCCGCTGGGCTTCCCGGACGCACTTATTTTGGCTCTCTTTTTGAGCAACACAAAAGATTACATTGTAGCTGTGTTAGCGATACGTAAATTTGCAAGTCCAACTGATCCGCAATGAGCATGCATTCTTCCTGTTTTTATTTCGTTGGAACAAACGAGCTAATCAAGCGGACCTGCTGACAACCGGCCCAAAGCACCTCCACCCGGCTCAACTCGCCATTCTTATGCAGCCTGAACCGGGAAAAATCTTCTGCCAGGAACAGCTGGCCGTGGTAATGGGCTTGCGCTTCGGCGCGGATGTCGGCAATCGACGGTGATTGTGTCGCATCAAACTGGTAACGCGGGCTGAAGTGTGTCAGCACCAGGTTGGGCAAATCTATGTCTGCCGCAAATGTTGCCACGTCGGCGGCGGAACTGTGTTGTACCCGTGGTCCGACTTTTTCTGCGATGTCGGTGGTATAGGTCGCCTCGTGCACCAGCACCTGGGCTGTTGTGCATACCTCGCGTAGCAGGGCTGGTGTGTCGTTGTCACCACCTACCACGATGCGGCGGACAGCATGCGGGTAGGTCAGGTAAGCGCTGCTGTGCAGGGTTTGCCCTTCATGGGCTACATTTTCACCATTCTTCAACTTGCCCCACAAGGGGCCTTGCGGTATGCCTTCGGCGCGTAATTTTGCAATATCCAGTACGGATTCTGTGTGTGCTTCGGTAAAGCTGTAGGCGAACGAAGGCACGCGGTGCGACAGCTTTGTGGCTTGCACGTGCAGCTTGCCATCGGTCCAGTCTTGCATGCTTTCTACAGCGATAAATTCCAGTTCAAATGGCAAAAACAATTCCGTCAATTCTTGCGTCGCTTTCAGCCAGTCAGCAATACCTGCCGGGGCAATAATCGGCAAGGGCGCTTTGCGGCCCGACATGCCCGCCCCTGCCAGCAAACCCGGCAAGCCATAACAATGGTCGCCATGAATATGGGTAATAAAAATCGCCTGCAAGCCATGCACTGACAAAGGTGTGCGCTGCAACTGATGCTGCGTGGCTTCGCCACAATCGACCAGATACCAGTCACCGCCCTGCTCTGCCAGAACAGCCAAGCCTGTCACATTCCGCTGCCGCGTCGGTGCGCCGGCAGAGGTGCCTAAAAATAGAATATCCACAAAATCCTTTTATACTTTAACGTCTGTTTGGTCCTTGACACAGTGCGCCGCAAATAAGTCAACGCGCAGCGTGATACGCCACATTAGCACAAAGCGCCGGTGCAGAAACCATGTCCATGTTTCGACTGGATATACAATACACAAAATCCAGATTCTTAAACCAGACCACGCCCATGAAAATTCCTGCCGCCCTGCACTCGCTGACCAGCTCACTCATAGAACGTAACAAGGAAAGAAAACGCCTGCGGGGCCCGGCGGATTTGCATTATGCGCTGGCCGATTCCATCAGCCTGCTGGATGCAGCGGCATGGCAAGAGGTGACGGCGCAGGCTGGTTTTTTTATGTCGCTGGATTATCTCAGCACGCTGGAACAGGTGTTGCCCGTCAACCTGTCGGCCCGCTATGCCCTTATTTTTAGTGGCCTGGGTGCCGGGCGCCAATTGCTGGCTGCGGTGTATATGCAGATTGCCGACATCAGCCTGGCGCAGGCGCGGCCAGAAAAACCAGACAAACCCCTAGATGCCGATAAAAAATGGGGCTTGCCGATAGACCAGTTGGCGCAGGCGGCTAAGCAGCGCGTGCTGACTTGCGGTAACTTGCTGATCTATGGGCAGCACGGCATTGCCTTTGCGCCGGATGTGGATAGCAAACTGGCCTGGCATGGTGTGGTGGAAGTGCTGTACCGCGTGCGTCAGGCAGAAAAGCTGGCGGGCAAGACCCATTTTGTGATGATCAAGGATTTGCATGATCCTTACATCAAACAGGCAGCACATCTGGAAAACCTCAGCTATCGCTATATCGAAACCGAACCCAATATGATGTTGACGCTGGCGCCGGAATGGAAGAATTATGACGATTACCTGGCCAGCCTGGCATCCAAATACCGCGCCAATATCCGCAATGCGATTTTAAAACCGGTGGATGAAGCGGGCTGCACGATAGAACACTTGCCGGACCTGGCCCCGCATATCGATAGCATTTTTGCGCTGTACAAGGCAGTGCAGGTGAATGCGGGTTTTCGTCCGTTTGAACTGCTGCCGGATTATTTTTTGGCGCTGCAACAAGTGGCTGGCGATCGCTTCCGTTGCAGTGTCATCAAACGCGATGGCAATTTGCTGGGTTTTTTGATTTCGGTGGCGGATGGTGATACGGCGATTGCTTACCACATTGGTTTTGACCGCGCTGCCGCAGCCGATTTGCCGATTTACCTGCGCTTGCTACATGCCGGTATTGCCGACGCACTGGTGCTGGGGTGCAAGCAAATATCGTATGGCCGTACGGCGCTGGAACCCAAGGCCGCCCTGGGTGCCAAGCCGCAGACCTTTGGTATTTTCGTGCGCCACCGCCAGCCGGTATTGAACAAGCTGATGAAGCGTCTGCTGCTGGGCATAGAACATGAAGACGCGCCGGAACGCAATCCCTTCAAGAAGGCCAAGGATGGCAAGGACACGGCAGAGGCAGTATAAAAAGCCTCAGCCGCAGCTTGCTACCCTGCGTTTAAGAAACGCCGCAGACCACGCGCGCACCGCCGCCACCCAATACTGCCGGATGGTCAGAGTGGTTGTCGCCACCGATATGTATCATCAATGCGCGGCCTTTCATGTCTGACATCTTCAGGCGTGGGGCCAGCACCGGCTGGTTGGCATTGCCACTGGCATCGACGTACAGTGGTGGCAAATCGCCCAGGTGGCCATCGCCCCATGGGGTGCCGTGGTGGTTGCTGTTTTCTGGGTCATAATGGCCGCCAGCCGCGACGGCGGGGACCAACTTGCCGTCTTTTTCCTTGGTGCTGCAATCGGCATTCTGGTGCACGTGGAAGCCATGCAGGCCGGGTGTCAGGCCAGTCAGCGCCGGGGTAAACACCAGGCCATATTTACTTTCAGAAACAACGACCTGCCCCAGTTTGCTGCCGACGCCAGCTTCGCTGACCTGGTTCATGGGAATGGTAACGTCAGCCATTGCCAACAGGGGAAAGGCGGCGGCGAGACAGAAAAACAGACGTGATTTCATGTGAGGTTCTCCTGGTATGATGCATAGAATGCAAGTGATGGTTCATTTTTCAGCGCAAGCAGCAGGTGGCTGCCGCGCAATGCCCTTGACTATAGGTGACAATCGGCGTCTTGGCAATTTGAAATGCCATTAAGGAAGTGCAGCAGTTTGAACAAATCCGGTGCTGACTGGTGGACAAAAGTCTGGCGCTGCTCGCATAATCTGCATACAGCTGCGACGCGACTCTAGACACTACTCTACGACGCCACCCCAGCAGGCCGATTGACTACCAGAGACAGATCGTGTTCGCCTTCAACTTTACCGCTAAAAACCGCGATCAGCAGGCCGTCACTGACCGGGTGGTCGCTGCCAGCTATGAAGATGCGCTGGTGGTACTGAAAAAAGCCGGTTATACCGATATCCACATGATCAGCAGCCAGGATACGGCCATCAACCTTGATGATGTCAATTCCAGGAACCGGCTGGAACTGAGCGCAGCAGAAGAACAGCAGTTGCAACGCCAGCCGCGCCTGCTGCTGCAGTTGGCCATGCTGTTTGCCCGCAATGCCAGTTGGTGGGGGCCGCTGCTGGTGTGGTGGGCGATTGCCACCGCCCTGTATGGTAAAGGCAGCACTGCCGCCCTGATCCCCGCTGTCTTGCTGGTGTTACATGTGCTGGGTTTTATTTGGTCCAAGGTGCCGATGATCCTGTACAACCGGGCGCTGCAAGCCTGCACCTGGAACCGCTGGACAGAGGCAGAACGACTGATGCGCGCCATCGCCAGCTGGAAATCATGGTTCAAGACCCCCATGCCAGAACATGAAATCATCTTTCGCCTGGCCACTGTCGAAGCTGGCCAGGGCCGTCTGGCTGATGGCCTGAAACGGGCTGCGGTATTAAAGCATAGCCGCTCGCTAAAGCCCGGCTTTTATGAATCCAGGTTGTCGTCCATTTATTTTGCCGCCAGGGATTTCCAGCAGGTTGCCGTGGCCCAGCACGCCGCGCGCAAACTGAACCCCGGCATCAGCTCCACCATCGACCTGGCCACCACCCTGGCACGCCGCCTGGGCAATGACAAAGGGGCAGAATTGCTGTTGGCTGATATTAACATCGCCAATCTGTCACAGATGGAACGTCTGTATTACCAGTATTGCCAGGGCATCATCAGCCTGCATACCGGACGTCCAGAGCAAGCCATCACCCAACTCAGCGACGCGCATGAACTGACCAGTGCCTATGCCAGCATGCCGCTGATGCAGGCCACCGTCACAGAAATCCGCGCCCATCTGGCGCTGGCCTTGTGCGCCTGCGGCCGCCAGGTGGAAGCCAACCCCCACGCACTGGCAGCCCGCTCCCTGCTACTGGCATGGCAAGACGTGGCGATGCTGCAACGCCTGATGCTAGCCTTGCAGGAGTGAGGTACGGTTGCTGATGCGGGTTGTGTTGGTTGACGTGGGGGGAACAGCGTCTTGCTGCTGGTGACATAGTACGATACGGTTTTTTTACAGGCTCGACATTGCCGCTATCGAAGTCACAAGCATATACACAAAGGGGATGGGCGTCGCTACTAATACTTACCCAACGCGGTCAAAAACTTCGCGTAATCCGTCGCGTGCGCCTTCAGAGCGGCTTCTATGACTGCTTTAGACACTTTTTTATCCTTTGGGTAACAGCTATCGATAGAGAAAGTTTTTCCATCAATGTCGGTACAGATCATTTCGATATCGCCATGCCTGCCCCGCTTCTGACCCCGGTCTTTATGCTGCCAAGTGTACTCTGCAACAGCAGCGCATTCTTTCGCAATAATGGCTTTGAGTGCTTCGAGGCTTATGTCGCCAAACATTGCAACATTGTCACCAACATATGCTGTGTTACTTGCTTTTGCAGCAAAAATACCTGCCGGTGTATGGCATTCCCAACTATGCAGGGCTGCTCCTTCTGAACATTTCACGGATGTTGGTTCAATTTTCTCAGGTTTTTTTTCATCAACGGCCACGACCAGTTTTTCCAGAGATCCTCTAAGGTCTCCGTAAATGATGGTGACACCGGCCTGAAGCGTCCATTCATAAGAGACCTCGTCACCATCTTTACAGTTTGGGTCATCCCATCTCGCGTCGACATTGATTTTTCGATCCGACCCGGCGCCAGTCAAAACGATAGTTTTATTTCCTTTCAATTTGCCTTGTAATTTCACCTATTGAAACACCGGTCGCCCCGATACCGCCATTGCCTGTCTGATCTCACCATTCTGCCCACCATCCTGCCCGTCGCCACTCATCACCGCAGTCGTACCCGCACTCAACGCCCTCCCCCCCATAACATCGGCTTCTGATTCCAGCCCGACGTCATCATTGATGCTGGTACCTGATTTCATCTGGAAAGTTGGCCTGACGCGGCCCTGCTTTTGCTGCACCACGTGCCAGGCTTCGTGTGGCAAATGCTGTTCTTGCCCGGGTGCGATATGAATGTCCGTGCCTTGTGCGTAGGCATGTGCCTGCATGGCTGCCGGTTGTGCCGAGTTGTAATGCACCTTGACATCATCCATCGCCATGCCGGACAGGTTTTCTACCCCGGCTTTTAAATTATCAGGCATGCCGGTGTTATTCGATACGGGTGCGCGGTTTTCTGCCGCTTGGCCAGCCTGCCGCTGAACCGGGGTCTGCCGTACTGAATGCTGCTGCATGCGCTGGGCCGTGGCCCGCATTTGCTGTGCTTGCGGGCTGCTGTTCATGGTGGCCTGCAGGTTGCTCAGCCGCTGCGACTGCTGACTATGGTCGGCCATTTCCTGAAAACGCCCTTGCAGCATCGCCTCTGGTCGATGGTCAACAAAGGTTGAAGCCACATCCGCAGCCAATTGACTGACAGGCGCAGTCTTCAGCAGCTGCGCGTGCTGTGTCTGCGGCGTCTGTTGTACCTGTTTTGTTTGGCCGGGTGGTGCCGGAACTTGCGTCTTCATGGGGGTCTGCCGCTTGTCGTTTTAAGGTGATGTCAATCCAATTTTGCTTTACATCAGCATCTATTTTTGTTCAACACGGGTCACAAAGCAAACCCGAATTTCCTTATGGCAATGCCAAATAAATAGCATATCGCAAAGATTATTGCACAAGACGGGGGAAGATAAACAAGGATTTGCATGCACAAGCCAGACCGACATGGGGCATGGGCATAGGACATGGGCAGCCCCATTACTCGTATGCCAAATCCATCTAGCAAAATTGAAAAAAGACATTGGTCATTTCCAGGATACTCAAGGATGCTGCTTGTCGGATGAGCAATATCTGTATTGCGCATCCAGATTCAAATTTCCACAAATCAAACTAAAAATCACAATAACGGAGACAAAAATGAACATGAAATCCACATGGGGATTATCGGGCGTATGGAGCATATCGGGCATATGGAGCAGATGCGGCCGATGTGGCCGATGGGCCAGCTTGTTACTGATGAGTGCCTATGCCTTTGCGGCCTTGCCCTCTTACGCAGCCAGCCAGGTGATACAAAATGACGTGTTTTGGAAAGACACTGCCGGCAACACCATCTATTCCCAGGGCGGTGGCATATTGAAGGTGGGCAGCACCTATTATTGGTATGGGGTTAAATATAATGGTGCTGTGACTTATGCAGCCAATCCTGCATCTAAAAATTCAGACACCAGTTTCAATGCGGTGACGGTTTATTCATCGACCGATCTGGCACACTGGAAATTTGAAGGCAATGCAATTTCAGTGGCACCGGCAGGGCAAGTGTTTGAATCAGCCACATGGCTGGGCCGCCTGGGTGTGGTGTACAACAGCACGACGCACAAGTATGTGCTGATCACGCAATATTCCAGCACCGCCACGGGCGGCGGCGTATTGTTCGCTACCAGCAGTTCACCCACTGGCCCGTTTGTGTATGATCACATGCAGGCACAAATTACCAATGTGGTGACGCCTGCTACGGGTGATCAGACGGTATTCATCGACGATGATGGAAAAGCATATTTGGTCTTCAGTAATTCAAATGGCCGCTCGCATTTATATGTCGCCCCTATCCGTACATCTGATTCATTGAACATCGAGGCAGCCACCAATGTCTACAACAGCGGATCAGGCGGTCGCGAAGGCAATGCCATGTTTAAATACAATGGCACCTATTATTTCTGTTCATCTGATCTGCATGGATGGAACGCCTCGCATACCTACTGCATCACGGCCAATAATATTACCGGCCCTTATTCTGCTGAATTTGTGATGGCGGGCACGGATGCCGATTTTTCACATGTGACGCAGACCGGATTTTTTATTCCTGTGCATGGCAGTGCCGGTACGACGATTTTGTTTGCCGGTGACCGCTGGAGTGATTTTGCCGGAAACGGTATCGGCTATAACCAATGGACGCCGCTATCGTTTAGCGGGACCACGCCCAAATTCAATTCACTGAGCCAATTCAATCTGGATGCAGCGACTGGTGGCTGGACTGTGGGCAGCGGCAACAACGCTATCCTCAACCCCAGTTTTGAAGCGGACCGGGTAGGACAAAACGTCCTGGCTGGCTGGTCGAACTGGAGCAATTTGTCAGGCGTTGATCCCAACAGCAATGTGGCTGGTGGCCATAGCGGTCGCTGGGCGATGACGCAAAGCTATTCTGCCGCCTATAGCGCCAGCATGTATCAAAACGTCACCCTGCCAAATGGTACCTATACCCTGACTGCCTGGGTGAGAAGCAGCGGCGGCCAAAGCATTGCGAGGGTGTTTATCAAAAACTTTGGCAGTGCTGAAATAGACTATTCCATCAACACCACCATCGCTAGCTGGACTAAGATTTCCATTCCCAACATCGTCGTCAGCAATGGCACGGCGCAAGTGGGCGTGTACTCGGTGGCAAATGCCAACAACTGGGTCCGGGTGGATGATTTTACTTTGATCAAAAACTAAGCACAGAAGCAGGAACTGCCCACCCGCCATGGCGTCCATGCGGGTGGGCACAACAAGCTTATTTTCTTCCTGTGTCTAACCAGCCCGTGTCACCAGCTCATATCATGCTGCAGCCAAGCGGGCATTTTGTGGATACATCGCCGCCAGGGTTTCAGCATCCATTGCTGTCTTGAAGGCATGCGCCGTCTTTAAATTGTCTGCACGCTGGGCGGCAGGTCGGGCATTGATATCGTCGAACAAGCGTTTCACGTTGGGTAACTGGCGCCAGGCATCGTCACCAAGGATGAAGGGTATGGCACGCGCCCATCCCCAAAAAGCCATATCAACGATGCTGTAGGTATTGTCCACCAGATACTGGTGCTGCGCCAGACGTGCATCCAGAATGCGCCAGTGCCGCCACGCTTCAAAATCATACCGGTTCAAGGCATAGGTTTTGGGTTCAGGTGCAAAATGCCTGAAGTGCACCGCCTGCCCAGAAAACGGCCCGATACCCGTAGCAATAAACATCAGCCATGACAGCATGTCGGCACGGCTGGCCGGGTCAGCCCCAGGCAAAAACTGACCGGATTTTTCAGCCAAATAAAGCAGGATGGCATTGCTGTCAAACACCACGGACCCCGTCTCGTCATCAAAGATGGCCGGTGTTTTTCCGTTAGGGTTAATCGCCAAAAAATCCGCGCCATGCTGTTCGCCTTTTTGCGTATCGACAGGCACCAGTTCATACGGCAAGCCAGACTCTTCCAGAAACAGCGCTATCTTGGCTGGATTGGGGGAGGGGTGATAATAAAATTTGATCATAGCCAGACCTCTTTAAGAATTTTCCATTCACTTCAAACTTCAGGAAACTATTGCATCTGCGTAAAATTGACTGGTATCCATTGATACGACGAACCCGTCTTTTTCAAATGCCCCAGCCCGGGAAACTGTATGTGCGATGCCCCTATCAGCGTGCCGTCTTTTGCTGCCTGCGTAAATATTTTCTGGCGCATGGCAGCGGCTTCTTTGGCGTGGCTGTCAAAGGTGACAGTGACTTCCGGCTTATCCAGTTGCACGGCTGCGACGTGGATCAAATCGCCAGCCAATAACAGCTTTTGGCCCTGGCTTTCAATCAGGTAAGACGTGTGCCCTTCGGTATGCCCGTGGGTGGAATACGCTGTCAGGCCCGGCAGCAATTCACCATCCCTGGCAAAGGTCTGCAATTTGTTGGCTGTCTTGTAGGGGTTCACCGACGCCATCGCGCCCTGGAAAAATCCCTTGGCGTCAGCAGGTGCCTGCTCCATATTCTTTTGACTCAGCCAGTAATCAGCCTCGGCCTGCTCCACATGAATGTTGGCGTTGGCAAATACAATTTCATTGTTGAGCATCAAACCGCCTGCATGGTCAGGGTGCAAGTGGGTCAGGTAGATATCATCAATTTGTCCGGGTTCATAGCCAGACGCCTTCAGATTGGTGATCAGCTTGCCCAGACTGGGGCCAAACAGGCTGCCAGTGCCAGCATCAATCAAGATCAGTTTGCTGCCGGTGTTGATCAGGTAGACGTTCACCGAGGTTTCCAGCGGTGCCTGCAAAAATGATTTCGACAGCGCGGCAGTGGTTTTTTCTACCGGCTCCATCAAGATTTTATCGACCGGCAGCTTGATCGTGCCGTCGCTGAGGGCGGTCACCTCAAACGCGCCCAGCATCAGGCGGTGATAGGCGGGTGCCGAGGTTTTCACCATCGGTGCAGCAGCCAATGCAGGTGTGCTGCCCACACCCATCGTACCGACAACAGACAGGAATAAGGCGGCGCGGGTAAATTGCAGCAAGGTGTTCTTCATCATGATTCTTCCTTCGGGCGTTGATCGCCATGGGTTACGGGGTTACGGGGTAATGTGGGTTATTGCGTTGTTGGGTGCGTCGTTGGGTAGTAACGAGACAGATTCTATTTCTTTGCAAAAATCGGTACAATCACCGGCAATGCAAACCATCTTTGCGTTTTACGCAAACAAAAGCCCAGGTGCCCCATGTTTGATGCAATACAGATTTTTTTGGAAGTCCATGCGGCAGGAAGCCTGTCTGGTGTCGCTAAAAAGCGCAATGTGGCGGTGTCATCCATCTCTAGAAAGATCGATGCGCTGGAGGCAGAACTGGGCATTAAATTATTCCACCGCAGTTCAAGACGCTTGCTGCTGACTGATTCTGGCGAACAATTTTTGCCCAGGGCAAAAACCATCGCCGCCGAACTTGACGACGCCCGGCAAGCCATGTCTGCACTGAACGCCGACCCGCGCGGCTTGCTGACAGTGACCGCCCCGGCAGCCTTTGGCCGCCGTCACGTGGCACCGGCAGTCGCCAGTTTTTTAAACCGTTACCCTTTGATGGAAGTCGACCTGCATGTCAGCGACCAGATCGTTGACCTGTCCACCCAGCGGGTAGACGTTGCCATCCGTATCGGCGTATTACCGGATAGCGACCTGGTGGCAAGCACGCTGGCACCGCTGTACAGGCTGACCTGCGCCAGCCCCGCCTATCTGGCACGCCATGGCCGCCCTGCCGGCCCACAAGACCTGCTGCAGCACAACTGCCTGACCGTGGCCACACCACCCCTGCCCGCCGGCTGGTGGACCTATCCCGGCGTCAACAAGGAAATAACACTGCCAGTGCACGGCAGCCTGCGTTCTGACGATACCGAAACCCTGCTACTGGCCGCCCTTGCCAACATCGGCATCGTCCACCTGGCCAGTTGGATGGTGTGTGACTATATCGAATCCGGACAACTGATCTCACTCTTCCCCGGCACCAGTAGCATCCCCACCAAAATCCGCCCCGGCATCCACGCCGTCCGCATGCCCGGCCGCTCCCACGCCGCCAAAGCCCAACTCTTCATCACCCACCTGCGCAGTGCGTTTGGGGAGCCAGTGTATTGGGACAGGGTGTTGAGGGATTGAAGTGTAAAACATGTAAGAAAAGCTGTATAAATTGGCTGGAATGAATACAAATAGATGTATATTCGCTACCGAAAGCGATTTTTTCCACTAGAACTTTTTCGTTAATCGCTAACACAACATTGTCGCAGCCAAGACAAGAGCGTTTATGCTCATAGTAGATTTCAGCATCCGTTCGCCAATATTTGAAGCTAACACCCCAAAAACTATTTATGACCAGCAAACAAGTCAAACAACAATTACAGCAAGACCTCGCGCTCTGGCATGCCGATGGTTTGATTGAAAAATCTGCCTATGAACTCTTGTCCCAGCGCTATGAGGTAAGCCAGTTCGGCCTGGTCGGGGTGGTGAAGTATTGCGGCATTTTTGGCGGCTTTTGTGCTTTTCTTGGATTGATGGGCTTGATCAGTGTCATCTCGCAATCGGTGGCGTTAGCAGCGCTGATTGGCGCTGCTATCAGCATAGCGTTAACCTGGGGCGGTTTACGGCTGGCTGACGATGTGCAGCAGCGCTATGCAGCCTCGTCGAAGTTTATCGTCACCCTGGGTATAGCCTTGTGGGCCAGTGCGGTGGGGGGATTTTTGAGCGAAGTGCTGCATCTGGACCACAGTGTGGTGCTGATATTCACCGGATTGCTGACCATTCCGCTGGCTTTTTACCTTGCTTACCAGCGCCACAATACTTATTTGCTGATTCTGGCCTTGCTTGTGCTGTTTCACTGGGTAGGCTCGTGGTCGGCCATGTTTGGTCGTTCCAGTTATGCGCTGTCGATCCAGGACCCGAAAATGATGAGCGTGGTCGCCCTCATCGCCGTCGCCATAGGTTATGGGCATGAACGCATGGCCTACCCCGCCACGGGACGGTTTTATCAGGCCTGGCAGTCAGTCGGGCTGGTGTACCTGAACATGTCGCTGCTGATTTTATCGGTCTGGCATCACTATCAGGAAGAGACTGTCTTCTGGGTCTTTGCGTTCAGCATCGCTACCGTTGTGCAGATAGTGGCAGGTGCCCGTCTGCACACTGGTTTGTTGCGTGGCTTTGGCATCACTTTTTTCGGCATCAATCTGTTTACCCGTTTTCATGAGCATTTCTGGAACCAGCTTGATTTGGGTAGTTATCTGGCCGCTGGCGGGCTACTACTGCTAGTCACCGGTGCGTTGATGGAAGTCATTTCACGTAGTCTGAACCAGGCTGGCAACAGTGTTCAAAACACCGGCGGAGGTGCAGCATGAACCAGCGCAGCCTCAACCGTGCCGTGCACAATGAACTGGACGATCTGGTCGCACTCAAGATCATTGAGGTAAAACAAGTAGAGCAAATCAAACTGCGCTATCCGACCGAAGCATGGAATATGTTGGCGCTGGTACGCTCGTTCACGGTATTGGGTGTGCTGACCTGCGTGGCAGGCATACTCATTTTGCTGCGCGAACATATGAACTGGTGGCTGATGGGTGAGGCCACCCTGGCTGGCTCTTTTTTAGGTGGCCTGGCTTTGGCGCATTGGTTGAAGACCCATCGCAACATGCCCATCCTGGCCGAAGCGCTGGAACTGGCAAGCGGTATGGCCTTGCAGGGTCTGAGTATCGTGCTGGCCCTGCATCATTCCAGCGGCAGCAAAAACTGGCCTGCACTGGTGGGCGTCGATGCGGCCCTGCTGCTGGCACTGGCTTATGCGCTGGCCAATCGCCTGTTGTTATGGTATTCGCTGGCGCTGTTCTTTTTCTTCTGCGGTGCAGAAACAGGCTATATCTCTGGCTGGGGAGCATATTACCTGGGCATGACTTATCCGGCCCGTTTTCTAGCCATAGGGGCCGGGGTACTTTGCCTGGCTTGGGTGCATGTAGAATTTTTGCGCGGCCGCCTGGCACCGTTTGCGCGGGTATATTTTCATTATGGCTTGCTGTTGATCAATCTGTCGCTATGGTTTCTAAGTGTGTTTGGTTATTACGAGAACCAAGATGTACGCTGGGATGATACCGAGGGCGAACGCCTGGCGTTTTCGATCTTGTGGGCAGCGGTGGCCGGCGGCTCGGTGTGGGCAAGCGTGCATTTCAATCTGCAACTGTTGCGTGGCTACGCCTACACTTTCTTAATGATTAATTTATATACCTTCTACTTCCAGTTTCTGGTCAGTAAAAGTCCATCACTGTGGTTTATCCATTTATTGCTGGTGGGTGGCAGCCTGCTTGGTTTGGGCATCTATGTCGATGGGCAGCGCAAGAAAGAGCCCGCACAGAATGAGTAGTGTGCTTGCCCGCTAGCTAATTTTGGCTTGTCAGCAATTGTATCTGGCTGCATTAGTGATTTTTCTGTTCCTCAGCAGCAGCCAGTCACTGGCACGCTTGGCTGCTCGCATGCCGCCAATCTTGCGCATGTACATGTAGATTTAAAAATTAAAAGAAGCGGTAACAATGTTTATTCTCAGCACATTGCAACTACAACTAGAAGGCATTATTGAAAATTCGACTTCAAGCGACAAGGGACCACTTTTACTGACTTTCCTTGAACCATTTAACGAATTTGACCGCGAAGAAAGATGCGAAATACTATTTCGCGATATAGATCCTAATAATCGTGAACATTTTGGTGAATTGCTCAAAAAAGAGTTTTTCGAAGAAAAAGGATACAAGAATATTTCAGTCCCAAATAAGTGCCTTTTGTCGTTCGCATTAATTGAAGCGTTATGCAATCGGGATTTCAACTTCAAGTGGTTAGTACAAGAATCGAATGGAACGTTTGGCTTGCCATCAATATGGGATATAGAAAATTTCAGGCAATTGTTTGAAGAAATCTATAGACAGGCGTATAGCGCGTGGAAATTGGAACTGGCTGGTACTGGATTTACAATGCCTGAACCAAATGAGCTTGGTATCCGCCGTCGATAAAGAATGAAACCAAAAATCGTATTGCAATATATCCAGTCACTTATCAATATTTTCCTTTGACAGCCATACGATATGAATCCGGGAAAATCTCAATGAACAACGTCCCACACCATGCAGAAACTCCGGTAAATTTTGACCATGCATTGGCATCCCTGCAAACATGTCTATCTGCAAGCGGCTGGCCAGGAAAAATTGTCTGGCTGAATAAAACCCAATTTATCAAGCTACCAGCTGCAACAATTGGCTCGAAGGGGGACGAGCGGCTGATTTTGTATCGACCACCAATAGCAATGCAGGATGGCTTGGTCAGATCAGAATTCGATCATTCAAGGGCCAAGGACTGGATTGTGCGCTTGGAAGCACTGGGAAAGCTGGGCGACCAGCTTACGTATGCGTGTCTGAATTCCAGTGCTGAATCAGAACAAGGGGAAATGGGTATTGCGAACGGCGTCAAAGTCCTTGTCGCTGCATACTCTCCAAAAATCATCATTACACGTTCCAGATTGATCTGGCTCGCCATGCGATACTATCTTCGCAACTGGGAAGAACGGCGAGATCGGGCATTTTGTCGCTAATCCCATTTATCGAAGCCTATACGGAACTATCATTGCAAGGCGTAGTCATGCACACTTTACATTTTTTAGTGGATTGTAACAGTTGAAACAGAAGTGAAAGACGTCTGCCCGGCGAAATCACTGTGACTGGAATTGCATGCGACGACAAGGAAATCTTCTGCATCAACTTCTGCTGCAACATAAAAAATCAATGATTGATCCTTAGCGCTATCAATCCCCACGACTATGTATCGCCGCAATTTTCTGCAGATCCAGATCACGTTCCAGCGTATGCAGCATCTCGTCATTGAGTTGTCTGCTTCTATGCAGTTTCAACAGGGCTTCCCTGCCAGCAGCGATGGCTGCCAATATGATGTCGTAATGTGCGGCGTGGGCGTCTACCGGCAATTCGGGGGCGTTTCTATGCAGGTCCGAAATGCGGGCGCGGTATCCATATTGTTCCAGCAGGCGCGGGTGCAGCAGCTTGCCGTCGCTGTCATAGGCGCGCGCCTCTACGGCTGAAAACTGGGCGGCTTCCAGCAGGGCCCAGCATTGTGGCTCAGTCAGATAAGCATGTTCACCAAGCGCGTCTTTTTTCATTTTCAAAAGCGCGATAAGCCACCCTATGCTGGTACCTTGAATCAACACCGTGACCAGTATGACGACAAACGAGGTGACCAGAATGAAGTCGCGACCTGGCAGGGATGTTGGCAGAGCCAGTGCAGCTGCCAGCGTGACGACGCCACGCATGCCGGCCCAGCTTTTGATGATTGCGGCACGCCAGTCAAGCTGAAAGCCGCCTTTTTTAAAGAATGTTGCGATCAGTAACGTAGGTTGGGCTACGTCTCACCAGCCCAACACTTGGCCTAAATAAACGCATACGTTATTTAAACGCCGAGTGTTGGGCTGATGAGGCGTAGCCCAGCGAGGCCCGGCCCAACCTACTTTTTTGCGCTTTCACTTTAGCAGACAGCCATTACTTGGCATATTTCCAAAAACGCCCCTTACCCTCTGCAATCCAGGCTATCGCCTCTTCAATGCGCTTGTCGCGTGTTGCTTCAGTTTTTGCGTCACCAATCCAGAGCTTGTATTCCTTTTGAAAGGATGCCGACTGGCTCTCGAAAATTTTTGCGATCTTCGGATTGACCTGGAGTTTTTCGGCGAATGCTGCAGGCATTTCAACCTCTTTGGGCGTCTTGGATTCTCGCGCCGGGAGTTTCAGGCCTTGCTCATTGAGCAGCATTGATTCCTTGATCCAGGATTTAAGTTCCTTGTCTGACGGTAAATCAGCAATGGTAGTCAGCTTGCCCATAAAACGTTTCGCAGCCGGGACGCCAGCATTGGCCTTGAGACGCGCGTCCCCCATCAGTGCATCCTTATAGAACGTGAAGGAGCAGTGCTTCTTGTAAGCTGCGAAAATACACATCATGTCGCCTTGGTAGTCGAAATGTGGATTCCCCCATTTGAGCTCCTCAATCACCTCTGGGCAGGTTGCATGGATAAGGGCACGCAGGTGAGCGAGGATGGGTTTCGCAAAGTCTTCGACCGTTTCGGCATAAGCATCAAGCTTGGGATTGTGTTTTGGTGTGCGCATCGCAAGGGGTCTTTCAATGCTTAATTGAGGATCAAAAGTAGCTCGTCCAGACGTTCCAAAGTCGAAGTCAGCCCCTCTTTCATTCCCATGTTCATCACTTGCTGAAGCGCTTCAGCAGACGTGTAGGAAACGATCGTCTCTACCAGGGTATGCCTGGCACCATCAGAGAAGGTGACACTCCATTTGGCTCTGGGCAAATCAGGGTTCAGTGCACCGGTGTCATCGCAAAAGCCGTCAAGCGCGGTGTAATGATCGATAGCTTGGATAGTTTGATAGTCCGAACGGCCCCAGTATTCTGTCCCATTGGGTTCAACCATCGCGTAATGCCAATGCCCACCTTCACTGAAATCCATAAACTTGGTTTTCGTTGTTAAGGGCTTAGGAGCAAACCATCGATTAAGCAATTCACTTTTTGTGTAGCAGTCCCACACCATTTGTCGTTTGGCTGCAAATTCTCTTTTGATCGTGATGGTGTTTTTTTCCTTGTCAACAAGGAAGTCAAATTGAAGATCAGCTTTCATTTTCTTCACCTTTCAGGGTGGTTAATAAATTATCGAGATTGTTGTACCGGCTTTCCCAAACCGTGCGCTGCTGGTCGAACCATTTTTCGGCGGCAGTCAAATTTGCACGTCTTAGCTTGCAAGTTCGAACTCGTCCCACTTTCTCTGATGCAATGAGGCCGCTGCTTTCGAGAACCTTGATGTGCTTCAAGAACGTAGGCAAACCCAAACCGAATGGTTCTGCAAGCTCCTTGATCGATGCAGAGCCGCCGCCAAGCTTCGCAATCACTGCCCGCCTGGTAGGGTCGGCCAATGCGTGAAATACGTTATTGAGTGATGCAGAATAGTTTTCCATGTGGCGAACTATATCATGACAGTTTTCCATTTGGCAAACTATTTGAGAAATATTATTCTGACGGGCTTAGGCATCGTCCACCTGGCCAGCTGGATGAAATCGCTCGGTCTGGAATCGCATGCGACGGCGAAGAAATCTTCTGTCATGAGTTGTGCAGGTGGCGAGGTGGCCATGCAGCGGTGCCAATGACTGCCTTGCGCAAGTCCGAACACTCTCTCCGAACTAGCTACTTTGCCCTTCGAGCCTGGCCAACAAGGCTATGCAGGCTTCGTGGCCTTTGTCCTTGCCCATGCGCAGAAAATACTTTGCCTTTTCCACATCAAGCGGCCAGCTCTCGTCTTTTGTACCGTCACGGGCATAACGCTGGCCCAGTGCGTACATGGCCTTGTCGTTTCCCAATGAGGCGGACTGCACAAAATATGCTTCGCTACGCACGCAGTCACGCGGGCATCCGGGTCGCGTGCTATCCAGCATAAACGCCAGCGTACACAGGCTGCTGGCGTTACCACTTTGCGCTTCTGCTGCAAGATCCTCATAGAGCGTTTGCCAATAATACGCGCCGATATGACATGGCGGGGCGATAAATATATGCGCACGCTCTACGGCATCCATCTTTTTTGCCCAAGGCAGCCGGTTCATGATCAGCTTGAAATGGCTATCCGATATTTCCGCTTCGATGGCGATATCTTTTACCGCCCATTCAAACCCCGAAAAATCTGATTGCCGGGGATCGTTTAAAAATTCAATCGCTAAAGAAGTAAGGCTGCCTTGTATCAGCGCAGGTTCCATCTCTACAAAATACCAGTCAATGCGAATAATCTCTTCCGTCTCGCTGCGCCAAAAAGACATTTCCAGAGGACCGTTACGGTAACTGGCACCCGTGTGCACAGGCTGCTTTTTTAATTCTGAAAACAATTGGCTGAAGCTGGTATCCAGGATTTTTTCAGATGACAAGGTCGCCACGAATTGTTTGACCTTGCCACCGCATCCGTTTTCAATCGCCTCTACCAAGAACCCGAACGGGCTTTGCAAGAATTGCTTATTTTCTTTGGCCTGACGTTTTTTCTGTTTCTCGTCCGCCTTGGGATCAATCACCTGGCCTTCACAAAGCGGTACATAATCCTTGATGCTGACGATGCCGTCATGGCAAACCCATTTGGCTTTCCAGGTAAATCCCTGACCCGCTGCATTCAGCTCACTAATGCCCAGGCTATTCAGCCACAGCAAAAACAAACTACCGACATCCGTCCCCTGATCTGCACCATTGAATTTGACGGTCAGCTTTTTTTGTGAGCCAGAAACAAGCAGATAAGGGCGACTCTCTTCCAGCACGCCCAGCAATTTTTCCAGCATGCTGGCATCGATACCGATAGTTTCAGAATCAGGCCCAAAAGCCAGCGCGACTTGATCACCCAACGTCGCGCTATGCGCAGCAAAGGCAGATTCATTCACCAAAACGCGCAGGGCTGCGCTATCGTCTTCTTCCAGCGCATCCGCCATACGTGCCAGAAAACCGCGCACTTCTTTGTTGGCCGGAATGAATGACGCCTTGATGGAAAATTCTTCTGACATGTCAATTTATTGGATAGTGTTCTGGTGAATCAAAACCCCAGATTCAGTCTGCATGAAATCTTTGACCAGGGCAATAGGGTGTCGCAATAATCGAATGGACTGTAACAGTGAAAGCAAGCAGGCCTGAGTCAATTCATTAGGCCCTGATCAAAGTGCAGCACTACACTAGATCAACGCTGGCCTGATCAGCGCTATTGTTTGTGGTTAGCGTCGTAAAGCGTGCATCGTTAATATAACGTATGCATTACCTAGATTATTTCGGATGGCGCAAAATCAAAAACCCTATTTGAAGTTTTTGACGCCAGCGGCTACAATGAGGCGACACACACCAAATTCATGACACTTACCCCATCCCACAGAAAATCCATCATTTCCGCAGCTAACGCCAGTGTCAATCTCGAAGGATTTGAGATCAGCAGCACACTTGCCAGTCAATTCTTTGACTACGTCGCCGACAAGCTGTCACTCAGCGTCATCGCAAGTCAGGCAAATCTGCACTACAGCAAGATGTTATCTGCACCAAACCAAAACCGCAAACAGGCGCTAGCTCAGGCAGAAAGTGACTTTACGCGCATACGCATTGCACAAGTCATAGAAACTACTCAGTACCATCCCAGTGCAGTATCCGTCTTTGATGCAGAACATTTAAAGAACATCAATGCTAGCATTTTGCAGGATATGCCGATGTACCGGGGTGGGCTGTTGCGGCTGAACAAAAGCGAGCACATCCGTAGCCGAACTTGCAATGGCGGACAAGATAGCTATGTCGTTCACTATAAGAATAGTGGTGTCAATGCATCAGATATCAATCAGGCCATAGCTAAACTGGGAGATATCACCATGCTTCAATCGCAGCCAAGGACTGTGTTCGTCGATAAACTTGCCATGCTCTATGCAGACCTTGACTATATTCATGCATTCAATGAAGCGAATAGTCGCACACTCAGATTATTCACAAGCCAAATTGCCACAATGACGCACCATACATTAGACTGGTCAAAGGTATTTGACTATGAAAATCCTCGCGAGGTGTTATACCAGGCCAGAGACATCGCCGTCAGTAAGCGCAGCTTTCCTGCGCTCGATATCGCCAGCATGCGCGATGCCAGCCAATCAGAATTTGAAGCGTATGAAACACAAAAGAAATTGGCTAACGCGAAAACACTGGCGGCTGTCATGCATGAAATTATCTATTGATTACCTGTGCCAGGCAATGATGCTTAAGCCAGGCAAGGTATAGCGAATCATGGAGAAAACTTTGAATAGAAAAATATTATTTCTTGATTTCGACGGTGTACTTCATCCCGATGGCTATCCCCATTTTTCCAGGCTCGACTTATTCACCGCATGCTTATTACAAATGCCGGATATCGACATCGTAATCAGCTCTACCTGGCGATACGAAAAATCGCTGGCCGAGTTAAGGAATCTATTCCCGGCAGAATTGCGAGCAAGAATAATTGGCATGACACCGATATTGGATATTGGCCTTGACTTGCGTGGCAGGCAAAGAGAAATCGAATCGTTTCTGCAAACAAATACATCCAATCCTGTGTGGGCAGCTCTCGATGATATGCGAGAATTCTTCGATGATGGCTGCCCAAACTTGATATGGGTTGATCCAGAATTTGGTTTTAGCGAAGATGACGGGATGCGCTTAAAAAATTGGTATGACCAGGCTTAACGGGAGGAAAAACACCCATGAGTAAGCAAGAGAATTATCCATCCTAAACGCGCACAAAGAATTCTTGGATGCCACACCCCAGGATGTCAGTCTGGGGCCTGCAGCTGTATTCCTTGTTGACACTCCGATGCATTGCTTAATGTTAACGGGGGTAACGGGTGTTGACTGGGGGTGACGGGGATTGACAACAATCCATTAGTGCCCCGGTCATTTCAGGACTTTATCAACCTCTTTCTGAGACAACACGCCCGCATATTTCGGAATCCCATTTTTATCCAATTTGGCGACATGAATCGACCAGGTGATTTTATTGTCTGCAGAAAAAATCAACTCCAATGCCCAGCCTGTTTGTGATTCTTCGGTATGAAAGCCGTTGAAGACGAAATTACCCAAGCTGTAGAAAATTGGCTTGCCTTTGTAGATGTCAATATTTTGTGTCACATGCGGGTGGCCACCTACGACTGCATCTGCGCCCGCATCGATCATGATGCGCGCTAGTTCTTCCTGGTGTTTGGATGCATGCGGTTCATGTTCCCAGCCCCAGTGTGGATAGGTGATGACGATATCAGCACCCAGTTTTTCCCTGGCATTACGGATATCAAATGCGACCTGATCAGCATCGGCCCAGGCGACACCGGGTCTATCTTCCAGGGCTTCAAAGCTACGTGGAAAAAAATTGTCATAGCCTAATATGGCAATTTTGCGCCCGTTCTTTTCCACCACATACGGCGCATGCGCGGAATGCAGGTCGCGGCCGCCGCCAAAGTAGGGGATTTTTTCTTTTTCCAATAAACCCAGCATCGCCGCAAAACTGTCCGGGCCATAATCACCCGTATGATTATTCGCCAAAGACACGGCTGAGAAATGTGCTTTGACGGTTTTTAATACCCGTGGATGGGCTAAAAAAGTAAATGGCTTGTCTTCTTTTTTTCCATTTGTACCCACCACACATTCAAGATTGCCGAAGCTTAGGTCGGCTTGCTTGAATTGCTGTTGAAAAGCAGCAAACGGGTCTTTTCCCTGCTGTATCACTTTGCCTGGTAATTCGTCGAGCATTAAATCCCCGACAAACAGCATGCGTACATCCTGCTTTTGTGCATACACATTGCTGCACAAGCTTGCCATGCAAAGAAGGCCCAGGGACAGATGTTTTAGTGTGACTGTTAAGATTTTCATTGGGACGTCCCTGTTGCGCATACCGCTTTACAGCTAAAGCTGAGTTCACGTTCGAATTTATGGGAATACACACGCTGCAAGCCAAAACCATTTTTCTCTGCGTGGCAACTGGCTGTATTGATGCTGGATTCGCTGGCATGGATTAACACATAGCGATTCTTCGATTGATGATAGGTAAACGTCTTTAACTTGCTTTGCCCATTTTTTGGATCAAGTAATACCTGCGCACTGAAGCGGAAGCCCCCTTCCAGATCGTGGGTATCAAATGCAAATGGATCGCTGGTATTTTTTATGTTAAAACTGTTTTCTGTACCGGATACTTTGACTTCACAAAGTGCATCCTGAGCAAGAGCAGGAAAAGAACAGAAGAAAAGTACTGCGCAAATACCAGTACTTAGCAGCGTTAAACTGGGCGAAGGCTTTGACATGATTTCCTTTGTAAAATGCATCGGTGATGTACTGATCATCTGCGCGACAGCAGCTAATTGCGTGTGCCAGAAGTATAGCGGTTTAACGATCTTCTAAAAACCATCATGCCCCTTGGCCTTGTTACGTTGACGATTATTTGACACAGCCATCAACAATACCAGATAAATGCCCTCTTTCCGGAGTCAACCTAGTCATTTCAACAGTTGTAGGCAGAATGCAAGTACCAGCGGCAGCGATTACCAAAGTCAAGATTTCTAGAGAGGCATCATCAGGCAAATAAAGCGGTGAGGTTCAGGTATCTTCCCGCAAAAACTCCTCCAACAATTCCACCGCCAGTTGCCCCCAGCTCTTGCCAACACCTTTCAGATGGACGCTGACCACGATCTGGTCGGATACGTCGGTAACAGATTCTATTTCCATGATCTCGTTTTTACTGGTATCAATGACGCCGTTCATTGCATAAAACCGCGTAGCCGTGGTTAACCAGGATGCATAAGCAAACGCTTCATTGCTCCCACAAGGTATTGACACATACGACAGTAAAATGCCTTGCGCAGGATGCAGTCCGGCGTGGGTCAACAATTCAATTACCCACTTGTATTCTTTCTGACCTGGCTGCCTGTTACGAAACGCGTGTGCGGTATTCGCCATGCCTTGTTTAAGCAGGGCATTTTTCTGCTGCACATTCAATTGTCGCTGGCGCGCTGTAGAGGGTAATCCATCTACTGGTTTGCGGGGCGTTAACTGGGGACTCCCCACATCTCGCGGCCCATTACTCGCTGCACCCCCTCCCCGTTCATCCTTCACTGTCGCCGCATTCAGCAAGGCCGAAACATTTATCTTTGCCATCTGGATATTCTCGGCAATATCTTCCGTGTAGCCTTCCCGCGCCAGAAAAACAATGGCACCCAGAATTCTTTCTCTTTGGGTCGCTTCTTCATCGGCCAGGGTTTTCTCATAGCGCATCAATTGCGCCAACAATGCACTGGCCTGCTGACCGTCAAATTTCCGTATCAGTTCGGCTTCCCTGTCCTGAGTTGTTAGTCCATATTGCTGCTCTGGTCGTGTCATGTAAGTAGGACTCATTTAATAAATAATGCCGCACGGCAATAGCCTTGCAGGCAGTCTGGACTGCGTTTATAGTGCTGGCTTATCAGCATAGGCATAGCGCCACCAGAGCGCATGAAAATTATCAAGGGAAGCCATGTCCGTCACACCTCAAATCAAAGTTTATCAAGACGATATCACACCTTTTTTGCAGCGCCTGCCTGCATTTCTTTTGTTCCCTTTCCGGCCTGCGCCCTTGTTCATGATGGCTGGCTTATCCGCCGTCAGCGTGGTGACGGTGTTCACGTCTGGCCTGTTCCGTGGCGTGCTGATGCTGTTCTTTTTACGCTATGCGTATGCTGTGATGGAAATGGCGGCCATGGGCAAGCTGGACCCCAAATGGGATGACATTACGGTATTTGGCAACAAGGACAAGCGCCCTTACAAGCAGAACCTGGTGTTTCTTCTGTACTTTGTACTGGTGTTTATCACGGCCAGTTATGCGATACGGGTCGATACCCCCAAAGATGCACCGGCAGTGTCGGCAAGCGCAGCATCGCCGACAACGACAACATCATTGACAACATCAAGGGCAAGCACGTTACCTGGCCAGGCAGAACAGCGACACAATACCCAGGGTGATGAGGATGACGACGCTGAAACACCGCAGGCGACTGGCCAGTATGATATGAATGCCACCAAGGCCGATGATGCCACGTCACGCAAGATCGCCATGCAGGAACAGGCCCTCACGTATGGCACCACCAATACCGTCACCGAAGAAGCTCCCCGCGATATCCCTGGCAGAAAATGGGATCGTTTTCTGGACCGGGATGTGCATTTTGCCAAATGGTTTTACGTGCTTGCGGTGCTGTTTGCCATACCGATACCAGCCGCAGTGATGGTGCTGGCGCTTGAGGACGATACCTTGCGCGCACTGAACCCGCTCACGTCCCTGTTCTTCATTCGCGCCATGGGCATGTCGTATTTTATCGTGTGGGCGCTCTTCGGGCTGGCCATGCTGGCCATTGCAAGTGTGCGCCACCTGCTACCGGCGGGCTTGTCACCGTTTGCCAGTATACCGCTGGTCACGTTTATCAATTTTTACCTGATCCTGGCCACGTATTCGATGATGGGCTATGTGCTGTACCAGTACCACCAGCAACTGGGCATGGCCGTCGAGGTGGATTTTGATGCACAGCGCACACACGAAGAGGCCAGTGCAGCACCGGTGTCATCCGACCCCTTCATGCAGCGTATTGATGCGCTGTTATTGAAGGGGGAAGTGGATGCCGCCATCCGCCTGCTGGAAGATGAAATGCGCTATGACCGCAATCACCTCGGCATGAATGAAAGGTTGTACCTGTTATTGCAACGCAAGGATGATGCAAAACGCATCCTGGATCAGGGGCGGCGCTATATGCTGGCGCTGAGCCAAGCCAGCTACCATGAAAAAGCCCTGCATCTGCTGGAAGACCTGAAACAACGCGACCCGGCCTTTGACATCCAGGCAGACCATGTATTGCAAATGGCAGGCACCGCCTTTGCGGCGCGTGATTTTAAAGGAGCGATGACCCTGATACAGGGTTTCGATAAAAAATACCCCGGCCATGCAGATATACCGGCGGTGTACATGCTGGCAGCACGCCTGTCTGGCGACCAATTCCGCAAATATGCACAAGCCATCAGCATACTGAACGTGATCTTGCAGCGGTATCCGGATGCCGCTGCAGCTAAAGACGCTGCCAGCTATCTTGAAACCATGCAGAAAGCGATGACGGCGCAGGCAGCGGCAACTACAACAGCCGGCGCATCGTCATCAAAAACATCCTGATCAGCGGCTGATCACATACAAAAAAACAGAGGTCATCACTGGCCTCTGTTTTTGTTTGTATGCTGGTATTTTGAAGCTCACGCCAGCAAGCTTGAAATAGAATTTTTCTTTTTAATCTTCGACGATTCTTTGAATCGCCCCCAAGCTTAATCGTATTCAAGAACATGCAATCCAGATTTTTCTGCTAATCGTAAAACTGGTTCAGCTCTTTGGCGGTCGTTAAAATATAGGTGATGGGTGTCGTCCCACGATGCCATATAGAGACAATCAAAATCAGGAAAAATAAGAAATTGAAATGGACTGTTGGACATTTTAGATCAGCATTGCGTCAGATGGCCAGCTTTGTCGGTATATTGCTTGATGACCAGCTTCTCTTTGTGCGGCCATTGTCCACGGTAACGAACTGTGAACACCTCGGCAGCATCAAACAAGGCAGCCCAATGTGACAGAAATTTTTTATTCCGGTTTTCTTGTTCAATCACATCTATGTTATCCAATAGATGATATTCGTTCTCGCAAGTTATCCAGTGGTCAAAAACAGAGATGGCAGCGCGCCCCATTTCGCCGTGATCGATGTTTTCTTTCACATTCTGCAAAAATGGGAATTGCAGCTTGATGCTGTTTTCTACGTCGGAGCTGACTTTGGATAATTTTTTCACAGTGTGTATATCGTTCAATGAACAGTCTTAAGTAGCAAAGGACTTGTTAGATGAATTCCAACGAATATACTAATATTCAAGTGAAATTTTTTCGTATCTTGTTTTATTTCGAGACGCAACATGCGTGCGATTGCGCTGCGCTAATCGCACCTACCTGACCTATTTTATTATATGGCGGTATATCGAAACTCAAGCCAGCAAGGCCGAAATAAAATCCTTCTTGTCACTCTTCACCACTTCCTTGAATTGCAGTGCTGATTCAACATGGTGCAAGTGATGCACCATCAGTTCCACAGCTTTTTCTACATCCCCGGCTTTGGCGGCGCGGATAAATTCTACATGTTCATCGGATGAGCAACTGGCGTCGCGGCTGGATTGGTATAGCATGGTGATGAGCGAACTGCGGCCCGCCAGCTTCATCAGGATATCGGTCAGCACCTGATTGCCCACGGTCTTTGCCAGCAGGATATGAAAATCGCTGAGCAGGGTTGAACGTTCCTGCACGTTGTTGTCGATGATGGCCTGGCGTTCCTGGATCAGGTGCTGCTCTATGCTGGCGTAATCTTCTGCGGTGGCTTTGGCGATAAATTCGCGCACCAGTGCGGCTTCCAGTATGCGGCGGACGGAAAATATTTCATGCGCTTCCTGCTCGCTGGGCTTGCTGACAAAGGCACCTTTTTCTGGCACCAGGTCAATCAGCTTGTCTTTGGCCAGCATGACCAGGGCAGCACGGATCTTGGTGCGGCTGACGGAATACATGCGCGCCAGGGCCTCTTCGCGCAGCTTGGTGCCGGGCGGCAGCCTTTGCTCGGCAATGGCGGTGGTGATATCGCTGGCAATGGCTTCAGAACTGTCTGCCTGGTCTGAATGGGTCGTTGCTGTCATATTATTTACCTGTTACTGCATGAAGAGTCAGGCCGGAATTGTAACCCTATACGCAAAACGCCCAAAGATTTCCATCCATGGGCGTTATTTTTATTTCACATACATTGACTTAGCTCAGTCAGTCAATGAAAACAACATCATGCTACTGCCAGTTCTGCTTGACTGGCAGCCAGATCATAACTGGCAATCGCTGCCGTGTCGCCATTCAACACTGCATGGGCGCGGGTTTTGTCGATGTCTTTTTCCCACGTTGCCACCACCACGGTTGCAACGCAGTTACCGATCAGGTTGCCCAGCGCACGGGCAATGCCGATAAACCAGTCCACTGACAACACCAGCACCAGGCCCACCACCGGTATCGCCGGTATGGCGGACAAGGTGGCGGCCAGGATCACTATCGCCGAGCCTGGTACGCCATGCGCACCTTTGGAGGTCACCAGGGCAATCGCCAGTATCGCCAGCAAATCAGACAACGCCAGCGGGGTATTGGTGGCCTGGGCAATAAATACCGCTGCCAGTGTCAGGTAAATCGAAAAGGCATCCAGGTTGAAGGAATAGCCGGTAGGTATCACCAGGCCCACCGTGGTGTCCTTGATGCCCATGTATTCCAGCTTTTTCATGACCTGTGGCAAAACAGAATCAGACGAAGCCGTTGCCAGCACCACCAGCAATTCTTCACGCAGGTATTTGATGAACTTGAAGATATTGAAGCCGGCAGCTTTCAATATGCCACCCAGAATGCCGAATACAAAAATGATAACGGCCCCATAAAACAGGATCACCAGGAAGCCCAGTTGCTTCAATGAACCCACCCCATATTTGCCCACGGTAAAGGCAATTGCACCAAATACACCCAAAGGGGCCAGCTTGATGATGAAGGACATGCACTTGAAAAACACTTCCGACAAGCTGCTGATCAGGTTGGCGATGGGACGGGCTTTTTCACCCACCAGTGACAGCGCACAGCCAAAGATCAGCGAAAACAGCAATACCTGCAACACATCGCCCGACGTGAAGGCACTGACCACTGTGGTCGGGATCAGTTTCATCACAAATTCGGCGAACCCGGCGCTTTTAACCTTATTGGCATTGTCGACATAGGTACTCAGGGTGCTGGCATCAAGCGAGGCAGGGACGATGTTCATGCCCTCACCCGGATGAAATATAAACGCCAGCGCCAGGCCCAATACCAGTGCAACGGTGGTGACCACTTCAAAGTACACCAGGGCTTTCAGGCCGACCCGCCCTACTTTCTTGAGTTCGCCTGCACCATAAATGCCATGCACGACCACGCAAAAGACGATCATGGGGATAATCATCTTGATCAGCTTGATAAAACCATCGCCTATGGGTTTCAGGCTGACGCCAAAACTGGGATACAAGACGCCGATTAGTATCCCCAGTACCAGTGCAATAAGCACCTGGCCGAATAGTGATTTGTATACACGCTGCACGATTACCTCCTGATAAGGGTTAGCACTACTATGGTTGGTATTAATGATTGGCAATACAGTGACTGTACGAAGTGAGCTGACTGCAACTCCTTGATAAATAACAGAAAAACGGGATAGATCTCACCGTCAAGCCAACTTGTCAGGAAGCGATCTGAAACCCAATATACTGCATCCAATTATTGTATGCAATAAATGAATTCAATAGTAGAATCCAAAAAAACACAAAAAAAATGGCATCATCCTGATCGGGCCCGTAAGCAAGCGATAAGCAATACGTCACAAACCTGGCCAGGACATCCGCAAGCCACTATGAAGCTTGTAAGTAGCACCTAAGCAGCACCTGAGTTGCACCTAAGTTGCACCTAAAAAGAAGGAGACCAGCATGTCGAGCAAGATGCATTCCTACGCAGATTGTGGCGCGCAAATCATGAGCAGGGCTGATGTATTGGCGCAACATACTGAAACGCCGGACATGTTGACGCGCACTTACCTGAGCCCGTCACACCACAGTGCCGCCGCCCAGTTGGCCGAATGGATGTGCGCCGCTGGCATGCGCGTGCGGCGCGACGTCGCCGGTAATGTCATAGGCCGTTATGAAGGCCTGGAGCCAGATGCCCCCGCCCTGCTGACCGGCTCGCACTTTGATACCGTGCGCAATGCCGGCAAATATGACGGCAACCTGGGCATCCTGCTGCCGCTGGCCTGCATCGCGCAATGGCATGTCGCTGGCAGGCGCTTTCCGTTTGCGATAGAGGTCATCGGTTTTGCGGAAGAAGAAGGCGTGCGCTTCAAGGCCACCCTGCTTGGCAGCCGCGCCGCCGCCGGCACTTTCGACATGGCTGTGCTGGACAATCTGGATGACAACGGCCTCAGCATGCGTGAGGTGATGACGGCTTCCGGCTTTCACCCGGCCGGGCTGGCCAGGGCTGCATATGACCCGGCGCAGGTACTGGCCTTTGTCGAAGTGCATATAGAACAAGGCCCGGTCTTGCTGAATGAAGACCTGGCACTGGGTGTGGTCACCGCCATTTCAGGTGCCACCCGCTATATGGTGGAAGTGGAAGGCCTGGCAGGACACGCAGGCACCGCCCCCATGGGCATGCGCCGCGATGCCGCCATGGCAGCAGCAGAAACCGGCCTGTATATAGAACAGCGCTGCCAGGACATCCCTGGCCTGGTCGGCACGGTCGGCCTGTTCCAGGTACCGAATGGTGCCGCCAATGTGGTGCCGGGCAAGGCGGTATTTTCTGTCGACATTCGCGCTGAACAAGATGCCATACGTGAACAGGCGGTGGCCGATGTGCTGGCGCAGATAGAGCGCATAGCCGCAAGACGCAAGGTGCAGTTCAATCTGCGTAAAACCCATGAAGCCCGCAGCGTACCTTGTGCACCATGGCTGCAACAACAGCTTGCACAGTCGATTGCCCATTGCGACCAGCGCCTGCGCTACCTGCCTTCAGGTGCCGGGCATGATGCCATGGCGATGGCAGCACTGTGCGATGTTGCCATGCTGTTTGTACGTTGTGGCAATGGTGGTATCAGCCATCACCCGGATGAAATCATGACGACAGAAGACGCCACACTCGCCGCACAAGCCTTTAGCCATTTTGTTGAACACTTTGTATTGAACCGTTAACGTCGAGGCGTGAACCATAACACGCCCAATCATACTCACCAAGATCACTAAGAAAGCTCTCCACCCATGAACCACTACCAACAACTCGACGCCTGGATCGATAGCCACTTTGATGAACAGGTCAGCTTCCTGCAAGAACTGGTACGCGTGCCCACCGATACCCCACCCGGCAACAATGCCCCGCATGCAGACCGCACTGCCGATCTGTTGCAGCACATGGGTATCACCGCAGAAAAACACGCCGTCCCCGACAATGAAGTCCAAGCCGCTGGCCTGCAAAGCATCACCAACCTGCTGGTACGCCGCGTGTATGGCCCCGGCAAGACGATCTTGCTGAATGCCCATGGTGATGTAGTGCCCCCCGGCGAAGGCTGGACCAAGGCCCCGTATGGTGGCGAAATAGAAAACGGCCATATCTATGGTCGTGCCACGGCTGTCAGCAAATCTGACTTTTCTACCTACACCTTTGCCCTGCGCGCACTGGAAGCCGTCGCCAAACCTAAAACTGGCACGCTGGAATTGTTATTTACCTATGATGAAGAATTTGGTGGTGAAGTCGGCCCCGGCTGGATGTTGAAGCATAATCTGATCAAGCCAGACCTGATGATAGCCGCCGGTTTCTCTTACCAGGTCATCACCGCCCATAATGGTTGCCTGCAGATGGAAGTGACGGTGCATGGCAAGATGGCACATGCGGCAATCCCGGATTCTGGTGTGGATGCCCTGCAGGCTGCCGTCAAGATCCTGAATGCCCTGTATGCGCAAAACACGCTGTATAAACAAATTACCTCGAAAGTGGAAGGGATTACCCACCCTTATCTGAATGTGGGCACGATAGAAGGCGGCACCAATACCAATGTCATCCCTGGACGTGTCACTTTCAAGCTGGACCGCCGCATGATCCCGGAAGAAAATCCGGCAGAAGTCGAAGCCACCCTGCGCCAGCTGATCAATGACACTGCCACCAGCCTGCCCGGCATCAGCGTCGATATCAAACGCCTGCTGCTGGCCAATTCCATGCGCCCCCTGCCTGGCAATACACCTTTGGTGGATGCCATACAAAAGCATGGTGAAACCGTATTTGGTGAAGCGATACCGGCATTGGGCACGCCTTTGTATACCGATGTGCGACTGTTTTCAGAAGTGGGTATTCCTGGTGTCATCTATGGTGCGGGGCCACGCACGGTGCTGGAATCGCATGCCAAGCGGGCTGATGAAAGATTGAACCTGGAGGATTTGAGGAAGGCGACCAAGGTGGTGGCGCGCAGTTTGCAAGATCTGCTGCAAGACCGGCTGCAATAAAAATAACAAAACCACACATGGAATTTTTCTGTTTCATCCTCTAACATGAAGACGCATTCAAAGCTGTTTTTATCGTGAGTATTTTTTGAAAGATCGCTATGAATAAGAAAACTCTTTTACAGTTCTGCACAATGGCCATGCTGGCCGCCACTGCCAGCAGCCAGGCTCAGGCCCAGGCTGACAACAAGATTGTCCTCAACTACAATGTGCGCCCACCGTATATCGTCGAAGAGCCTGACGGTTCTGCATCCGGCTTGACGGCAGGCCCGGCAGCCAACGCCTTCAAAACAGCCGGCGTCGCCTTCACCTGGGCCAAGGCGGCCCCCAATCGGCAACTGGCCATGGTGCAGGAAAACACGCAAAAAACCTGTGCCATAGGCTGGTATAAAACCGAAGAACGCGAGGGCTTTGCCAAGTTCAGCAAGGCCCTGTACCGCGACAAACCCACTGTCATGATCGTCAGCAGCGGCTCCAAGATCAAGGACAATGCCAAGCTGGAAGAAATATTGACCACGCCCGGTATCAAGGTGCTGATCAAGGAAAAATTTTCATATGGCCATCATATCGATGCCGCACTGGCCAAGCTCAAACCCCAGACCGTGGTCTCCAACGGCACCAACACCCAAATGCTGCAACTGATCGCCGCCAAATCCGCCGACCTGATGTTCGCCGCACCTGAAGAAGCCAATTACCTGATTGAGCAATCCAATATGGCCAAGGACAAGTTCAGCCTGTTCAAGGCGAGTGACATGCCGGATGGAGGGGAAAGGTATCTTATTTGCAGCAAGAATGTGCCGGATGAGGTGATGGCGAAATTGAATAAGGGGATCAGTTTTAAATAGAGGTTTCCTGCATATTCATGGCGGTCATTGTGAGGCGGTCAAACTTCTATCGATAAACGGCGATCATAGTATCGTCGCTCCAGCGTAGGCTGGAACCCAGCGGCGTTCGTTGCATGCTTATGTCATTTGTAAAGCGATTGCCCTTCGTGGAACCAAGCCGGGTCTCGGCCCGGCTTGGTCCCACGAAGGGCATTCGTTTCAATCAAAGTACGGCATGCAGCGACGTAAACATGATTGCCGCGCATCGGCCGAAACCCATCCCCTCCCTAACCCTCTCCTTGAAGGAGAGGGAATTTCAATCAACAGAACTGGCAGATAATTGAACTGCGCATGTTGCCTCCTGTGGCATATACGCCGCCCCATACCGGTTGTCATACAACCGTCACACCCGTCCTCTATCATTCCCCCCGGTCGCAATTCTTTATTCAATTATTTATTCCAATACGCTTTCTTCAAGCTTATTCCAACGGGTTTTATTATCATGCAAAATTTATCTGTATTCCGCCGCCTGCCGCTGGCGATGATGGTCAGCACCGCCTTGTTGCTGGTGGCTTGTGGTGGGTCAAGCACACCCGCTGCGGTGGATGCACCACTGGTCATTCCTTCTCCACCGGCTGACCCTGGTGTTGTGGATACAGCACCGGTCGCTGCCAATGTACCTGCCTTTGTTGACAATGTCGCCACCAATCAGCGTGGTGATGCGCGTTATGCCACACTGGACACCAATGCCGGTGTGCGCGTGCTGGCGGGTTTCAGGGATATCTGGAAACCATTGACAGAAATCGTTGATGCTGGCCAGACTGCACCTGCGGTAGATAATTTCCCGGCAGTCGTGGCGTCCAAATGGACAGGCTTGCCGAATGATGGCACAGCAGGCGGCACTATCCTCAATCAGGCTGTGCATGATGCGAATATCCAGTTTGTCATCGACACCACCAGCAAGCGTACAGCCGACCAGGAACTGGCTGCCTATCTGGATGACCGTCGCGGCAAGGGCTATAGCGTGACAGATGGCATGGGCCCGCTGACAACGGCCTGGCGTCAGGCGGCGCAGCAGACCACTACCATTACCGCCATTGCCGCTGATTCCGGCACGGTTTTATACAATGATGCGGGCAACAATACCGGCGTGGGCAGTACCACCAATACCAGCTTTGGCAACGTGGTTGACCTGGTCAACCTGGTGGGCAACAACGGTTCTACCGAACCGGCCAAACGCTTCTACAAATATGCACGCCCTTACCGCTGGAGCAACAAGGTGATCGTCGCCCCGTCCCTGATACCGGCAGAAAGCACCACCCCGGCCACCGATGGTGGCTTTACCAGCGGCCATTCAGCCGAAGCCGTGCGTGATGCGCTGGCCATGGCCTATGCCGTGCCAGAGCGTTACCAGGAAATTCTGGCGCGTGGCCTGGAACTGGGTGAAAACCGCATCGTTGCCGGCATGCATTCCCCACTGGATGTGATCAGTGGCCGCGTGCTGGGGCAAGCCGTGGTCGCCGCCAACCTGGTGGACCCGACCAATGCCAGCAAAAAAGCTGCCGCCGTCACCCAGGCGCATACAGCACTGATGGCCCTGACCAATACCACAGCGGACACATTCAATGCTTATGCACATTCTGGCACGGCAACGACGGACCGCTTTGCCGACTACGCCACCAACAAGGCTGCTTACCTGCGTCGCCTGACGTTTAACTTTGCGCCTGTCGCCAGCACCACGGCAGTGGCCGTGGTTCCAAAAGGCGCCGAAGTCTTGCTGGAAACCCGCCTGCCTTACCTGAGCGATGCGCAAAGACGTGTGGTACTGAAAACCACGGCCATCGCGTCCGGCTATCCTATCCTGGATGATGCCGAAGGCTGGGGTCGTCTGAACCTGTTTGCTGCGGCTGATGGGTATGGCAGTTTCTTTGGCAATGTCGTGGTCACCATGGATGCCAGCAAAGGTAACTTTAATGCACAAGACACCTGGCGCAATAATATTTCTGGTGCTGGCAAATTGACCAAACTGGGTAGCGGCAGCCTGAAACTGGCTGGCAATAATAGCTGGACTGGAGGCACGCAACTGGATGCCGGTGCACTGGAAGCGAATTCGGCAACAGCCTTCGGCACAGGTGATGTGTATAACAGCGCTGGCACCCTGGTCTGCAACAGCACCAGCAATGTGAATATCACCAGCAAATATACACAACTGACTACCGGCACACTGGAACTGAACCTGCGCAGCGCCCAAAGCCAACTGGTGGTCAGCAGCACCGTCACCATCGCTGGTGGCACCCTGCGTATCAAGTTCCAGAATGGCTACAAGCCTGCTGTTGGCGACACCCTGACAGTGATCACCGCAGGCAGCCTGAAAGGTAAATTCACCACCATCACGGTAGATGGTTTCACCGCCACACCTACCTATACCGACACAGGCCTGCAATTGCGTCTGGCTGCATAATCTGACCATTGCAGACAAAAAGAAACGCTGCCCCGGTTTAACGGGGCAGCGTTTCTTTTTGATGGACTGTCAGTGGACTGTAACAATTGAAAACAGAGTGCCTTCCGCTTGCGCGACGACCATGGCTGCGTTGCAAATGCTCGCGATAGGTCACTATCGCTGTGCTTTGCGCCTTGCCCTGATCGCCGGGCAAGCGTCTTTCACTTCTGTTTCAACTGTTACAGTCCACTAGATCAGCACATCAATAAGCAAGCCGTCCGTTCAGGCTGATCACGGCAATATCCAGGAACGAAGAACCACGACGATTGGTATCACCAAAATCAATCGGAAACCCGCCGATACGATAATTGCGCATGCCCTTCAGCGCCTGCGTGATTTTTTCTGGAGTCGGTTTGGCACCTGCGGTTTTCAGCGCCTCTATCATCAGGCGCATATTCATGTAGTTTTCAAAATTAAGCGGACTGGCATTCGTACCCTTGCCATACGGCGATGCCAGCAAGGCCTGATAGTCTTTCGCCAGCGGCAATGAACCACCGACTGGATTGGGCACGACTTGGGTAATGGCCATGCCACGCACCCGGCTTTCACCGGCAAAATCAAGCAAGAGCTTGGGCGGCACAAATGACAGGGTATAAATCTGCGATGCGCCGGTAGGTGCGTCATAGACTTTCATGAAATGCATGACGGCTTCTGGCAGCCCCATCAACAAAATCGCCTGCGGCTGGACGGCAATAATTTCTTTGGCTTGTTTAGTGAAATTGGTTTCGCCAGGCTTGTAGGCCGTTTTCAAGATAATGTCAAACTTGTGCTCTTGCGCTGCCTTGGTAATGCTGTCATTGATACTGGCACCAAAGCCATCATCCTGATAAAAGACAGCGACTTTTTTCAAGCCCAGTGTGGACACGATGCGGGCGATCTTGAATACCTCGTCGTTATAGCTGGGGCGGGTATGAAAAATCTGCTCAGAACCAGCACCGCGTATCGCTTCCGAACCACTAAACACACCCAGCAAAGGTACCTTGTATTTGTTCAAGATGCCAGACTTGATGATGGCCATGGTATTGGCGGTACCGGCCGTATTGACGAAAGCCACCACGCCATCTTTGGTGATGGCTTCTTCGACCAGCCCGGCGGTTTTCTTGGCGTCATAATGATCATCTTTGGCGACCAGGGTAATTTTATTGCCGTTGATGCCGCCCTGGGCATTCACCTGCTCGATGTAACCGCGCGCCATGTTCAAGCCTTCATTGGAGGTCATCGCGATGGGGCCGGTCAGGCCAGTGACGTAGCCGATTTTGACTTCTTCAGCGTGGGCAAGGCCTGTCCCGCAAGCAAGTGCCAACAGGCCTGCCTGCCATTTTTTTAAAAGCATTTTGTCTCCATTATTTTATCAATCGACCGCCCTCCTTTTGATCCGGGGGCAATTCAGAAACCCATTCTGTATGCATTAATCTGTTTTGGCAACAGACGCAATGACAGGCTGACATGAAATAATCCAGCGCCTGCTTGTTAAGCTAAACAGAAAGCGCTTGTTAAGCGGTTGTTAAATAGAGACAGGCCGGGGCGATCACCCTGGCAGGCAAGACAGATGGATGTAAAAAAGGCAGCGATTGCTGCCTTTTTGTTCACATCAACAGCTTACCAATTCTTACAACTTAAGCGCTGTCTTTGTTACATTCCACTAATTGCTATTAATAGCACGACGCCCCAACGCGCTGTCATCAGAGAAAAAGCCATCGATGCCGGCAGCGATATAACGCTGCATTTCTGCCACTGAACCTTTTTCATTTCTGGCATCGTCGCCTTTATCATCACGAAAATCTGCGGCCAGAAAACGATTTTCAGGGCGGAAGGTCCAGGTGTGCACCAGCAAGCCTGCCTCATGCGCATCCGCGATCAGGCTGGTGGGTTGCCCTAGTTTGCCATCGGCCAGCAAGGGGATAAGGGCACGGGTAGGCGGTGCCACCACGTCCGCATAACTGGCGATGTCACGCAAACCCTGTTTGCTGCACATTTTGCCAAACGTCAGCTCACCACCGGCGGCAACCACATCCGCCGGGCGGACATCGCCACGTTCTACCAACTGCATAAGCCGGACATTGTGGCGCTTGCCCAGCACACTGCGGACATACTTGAGGTTGGCGACTTCAAACGACTGTATTTCCAGCGGGCAGCGGCGCGTGTATTCATGCGCGGCGATGATGTTCAAAAAGCGGTCTTCCAGCGGCAAGCCTATGCTTTTGAAATAGGTTGAATGTTTTAACTCTGGTATCAGGCCTATCACCTGCCCTGTTGTCGCTGCATGGGCAGCAGCGAAATCGATAATTTCTTCCCACGTCAAAATCTGGAACATACCGTCATACGCGGTATTTTGTGGGCGTACCTTGGGCAGGCGTTCCACCGCACGCAGGGTCTTCAGTTCTGCCAGGGTAAAGTCTTCGACAAACCAGCCATTTTGCGGCTTGCCATCAATGCTTTTGCTGGCACGTTTGCCCGCAAATTCTGGCCTGCTGGCGACGTCGGTGGTTTCACTCAGGAAGGCTTCATGACGCGCTACCAGCACACCATCTTTGGTGATGACCAGATCAGGTTCAATATAATCAGCGCCATCGGCAATCGCCTTGGCATATGCGGCTAATGTGTGTTCTGGCCGCAAGGCAGATGCGCCACGGTGGGCAAACAACTCTACCCTGCCCTTGCCTGCTGCCAGCGCGGTGGATGTCAGGCCAAATTGCGCGCCACCCAACAGCACGGCAGATGTGGCGGCTGTTTTCATAAAATGTCTGCGTTGCATGCTCATCTCGTTTTTCCTTTATTAAGCTTACGCAAAATTGTCCCAGCAAGGCGTCGCGACGAAGACAGTACTTTAGTACGGCTAGGAGCGGCAACGCAGTTGGGGCGGTTTTTCGTAAGTCTTACTTTAAAAACTGCCACCAAAAGTGACGAAAACCTGGCGTGGCGCAATCGGAAAGGTATTGTAAGTGCCATTCGCTGCGCCGACCACCACCACTGACGTGCCGGTGACCTGGTTGAGATTGGTGACATTCAAACGCAGCCTGGCATTTTTCAAAAAGCCATTCGGTTCCAGCGGGATTTTTGCCGTCACGCCCAGGTTCAGCATGAAGTAACTATCCACTGCCAGGTCATTGGTATAAGTCGCATAGCGCTTGCCGACATAGTCACCGCTCAATTGTGCTTCGATGTCACCAAAGGTGGCAGTGGCGACGAACTTGTTCATCCATTCCGGGCTGCCGGGTACACGCTTGCCCGCGGTTGCCACCAGTGCCTTGCCATTGCTATAGTCGTCAGCATACACTGAACGATTGTAAGACAAGGCATTATAGAAGCTGAAGTTTTTTCCAAAGAACAGCGTACCGGCGATATCAATACCGTCAGTGCTGACGCTACCAACGTTGGCCAATACAGGGTTGCCACCAACGATGGAAGAAATCACTGGTGTCGGGCTGATCTGCAACAGGCGGTTGCTGAAATCGACATGATAAATATTGACCTGGCCATCGACCTTGTCCAGCACACCCAGATCGATGTTGCGCTTGCCGCGCCAGCCCATTTCATAGGTAACCGATGTTTCTGGCTGGGCCGTGTTCTTGAACAAATCAAAGGCCGACTGGCTGGCCAGGCTCCAAGGCGATGCACCACCGCCGCCATAGGTTACAAACTGGCGCAGGTTTTTTTGTGCGTTGATAAAGAACTGATCACGCGGGCTGATTTCCCACAGCAAACCCAGTTGTGGCAAGAACCATTTTTTGGTATCGATCTCACCCACCGGTAAAGCCAGCGAGCCACCAGATATTGCGCCCGGTAAAGGCTGCACCGGGAAATCACCTTTTGCATATTGCAGGCTGGATTTAAAACCGGCCTGTACCACGATGTCAGGGCGCACACGCCATTCATCCTGCAAATGCAACTGGATGATGTTATTGCGTATCTCGCTGCCATATTGGGTAATCAGCGGGTTGGATGGGCGATCATACGGAGAGCTTGGATGATTCACATCCAGTGCATACCAGCGGCGATAGGCGGATGATTCATTATGTTCCCACCAGCCGCCGAATTCGATCTGATGATCACCCCAGGTGGTGCGCAGATTGGAAATCAGGCCAGAACGATGGATATCATATTCCGTCGTGCGGGTGGCATAGCCAGAATTGCCAAATACCTGCTTCAGGTTCTGGTTAGGAAAATACACGCTGAACAAGGCTGGCAAACCAGCCGCACCGATAGGCCCGGCAACCACGCCGACACCATCATCACGGTGGAAATACACCTGGTTAGACCAGACCGTATCGTTATTCAGGTTCCAGTCATATTTGGCATAGCTCAGCACGTCTTTGCGCTGGGCATCGCTATAGTAATTGTGGTAGTTGGAGCCATCGGCTGCAGGCGTGGCACCGGTTGGTGACAGGTAGTTTACTGCCGCAGCAAAATCAGGATACAAGAACGGACGTGTATACGGTGCACTGGTTTCACCAGTCACATGCACCGTGCTGTCTTCGTTTGGTTCTATCTTGTCGTTGTAATTGAAATACAGGGTCAGCTTGCCGGCGTTTTGGGTATTGATGTACTTGGCATTAAGTTGCTTGCCGCCCTGCTTGCCGTCAAAATCCCAGGCGCGGGCATCTTGCCGCATGACTGCTATGTATGCCGCATTGCCGTCACCAAAATTGCCGGTATCAAAACGGGCAAAGCTACGCGAGGTACGGTAACTACCAAAGGTCTGTTCTATGTTGGTTCTTTGTGTCGCCAATGGGTCACTGGAAAACACTTCTATGGTGCCGCCCAGGTTGCTGGTGGAGGCTGTCGCCAGATTACCTGCACCGGATGACAGGATCACATTCCTGACGTTTTCGCTGATAACGGCGCGCTGTGGCGACAGGCCATTGTAATTGCCATACTGCTGGTCACCCAGCGGCACGCCATCCAGCGTGTAACCCAGTTGCTGACCATTGAAGCCATGCACGAACAGGCTCAGGTTCTGTTCATTATTACCCCATGGGTCGGCAGTGGCAAAGGTCACGCCTGGCAGTGTTTGCAAACCCTTCACAGGATTGGTACCCGGCAGGATTTTCTGCAATTCGGCACCACGCATGGACACCGCAGAACGGGTAGTCTGCGAAGAAATTTCTACCGTGGCGATACCGGCATCGGTCTTCTCATTTTTATTCTCGTCTTTGACTGGCACCGTCTGTGCGCTGGCCAATTGACTGAAGGCCATCAGACAGGCTGCCGACATGGCGAGCATACGGAATGGAGACGGCTGGGCGTGTGTTTTTTGCTTGGCGGATGTCATGAAATTCTCAGAAAAAAATCGGTAACAGCACAGGATCTGTCGCAAAAAAATGTTCGCAGAAACCCCTTTCCGGGCAACGATGCTGTCGCCAGAAAAAACTGAACCACGTTAAAAAAATTTGGCTTAAAACGCTGAAGTAATTTGGAAAACCGCCGAAGTGTAGTGCTCTTATATGACCTTGCAGTGACAGTAACTATTTATGAAATGAGTTCTAGTGTAGGATTTTATTCACACTTGTTTTGTAACAGCTTTTTTATCGTGTGAATCAGGTTTGACTGTGATGGCCTGTCACCAGACAGGCCATCAAGAAATTGGAGGGGGTATAGAAATAAAGGGAAGCTTAAGGCTGCAAAAACTCAGCCACTGCTGCTTTGCCCGCAGGCGTCAGGAAAGGCATCATTTTTTTGTAGGGAATGGTGATTGTGTCTTCACACAAGCCCATGGGATTTAAATGAGACAAGCGGAACACCATGCCACTCTTGCCTGCATAGGGGTCGTCTATATCGAAAGCATCGCCGCCCATCATGCACTGTTCCGGTTTCTGGTTCTTGAGTTTTTTCAATAGCGTTGTCAGAGGCGTTCTTTGTTTATTTTCACCACCCTTATTCTTATCGCCTTGTTTGACCCACGTCCAGGTATTGATCATTTTGCCGGTACGAAGATCGAACGTTCTATATGTCTCATAAGCCAGCCCATGTGAGCCGTCACAAACAACGTCTGACATCCATTCTTTTACCCCGAGTTTGCTGACAGTCCAGTCCAATAGTTCAAAACCCCGGCCCCAGTCTGATTCTTTGCCGCCATTGCGCAGACAAATATAGAATTCATCCGCAGCGTCCTTTAAAAAATTGCGTGTACGTTCATTGATGTTCTTGCTACCGAGCACACTGGCTGGCAATTCAAATACTGTGGCGGCTGGGGTGGAAATGCTGCGGTATTCCCTGCCTTCAAACTTCAGATCTTTGCTGGTATGCGGCAGGTCATCTTCCAGGGGCTTGTAATAGGTAGCTCCACAAATATCGGATTTGGGAATCCCGGGACGAGTCACGACAGGCGCTTTCGTCAGCTTGAATGGTATTTGTGTCTTGCCGTCCGGGCTGGTCCAGGTAAGGTCCAGCGTCTTGACGGCAACACCTGGCTTTATGCCTGCAACGTCCCAGAAGCCTGTGATCTTTTCATCATCACCATAGAGCCCGTTGGTTTCTTTCCAACGAGTGGTGTCTTTTTGAGGTGTCATGTCCAGCGGCTCGAGCAATATCCCCCGCAGATTTCGTAAATAATAATATTCCGCAGCTACAGAGGAAGTAAAACACACCATGATCTTGTTGTCACCGATGCTACCTTTCCATACACCGGAATAGGATAATTCCGCTGCCTGCACTGTCATGCCAAACAATAAGAGAAACAAGGCGTAAAGCAATTTCATCATGCATTCCTGTAAAGATAAATTTGATTTTCTACTATATACCGGCGTTCTTAAATTGGCAATTTGCCAATTTAAGAACCGTGGAAATAAATGATCCGCCTGCCATTGCTAGAAACGCAGTCGCCTGCCAAACGCGGATGCAGGCCGCTGAATGCGCAGGCTGATAAAAATAAAGGAGGGAGTCCTGATCAAAATTAAGGCCTCAGAAATTCTGCCACGGCGGCCTTACCGGCAGGCGTCAGGTAAGGGGCGATTGATTTGTAAGGGATGGTGATGTCGTCTTCACACATGCGCATGGCATGAAAATAATACAGCCGGAACACCATGCCATCCTTGCCTGCATAGGGTTTTCCGGTAGTGAAAACATCGTTGACTTCACGACACTCTTCCTGGTCTACCTTCTTTTCCAGCATCGCTCTCAGGCCTGGTTTCTGTTCGTTCTTGTCCTTGCTTTCCACGCTTTTTTCACCTTGTTTAATCCACGACCAGGTGTTGATTTTTTTGCCTGTATGCAGGTCAAACGAGGCATATTCCAGATAGGTATTGCCACGACCACCACTGCAAAAAACTTCTGGCATCCAGTCTTTTACCACCAGTTTGCTATCTGTCCAGACCAGTGGTTCCAGACTTCTTTCCCAATCCACACCACCACCATTGCGCACGCATTCGTAGTGATCAATCGCGATTTGCTTCAGCCAGTTGCGGGTAGTGTCATTGAAAGCTTTGCTGCCCGGCACACTGGCTGGCAATTCGAATGCAGCACCGGTCTGGGTGGTAACGCCACGGTATTCCTTGCCGTCCATTTTCAGGTCATTGGTGGTATATCGCATGCCCTCTTCTATGGGCCGATAAAACTCGGGACCGCAATCAGAATACGTCCGCTTGGGAGCAGCCAGGGTCGGCACTTTTGTCAGCCTGACTGGTATTTTCTTTTTGCCGTCCGGGCTGGACCAGGTCAGGTCCAGCGTATTGCCAACGCTGCCGTTGACTGCTTCAGGCACAGTCCAGATGCCGGTGGTATTGTCGTCATCGTTACTGTAGTCCAGTGTTTCTCGCCAACGGGTAAATGCAGGTAATTTTTCATCCGCTACCAGCCCAATGCCACGTAAATGCCGCAGATAATAATACTGCGCATCAGAGGCAGAAAAACACACCATCACCTTATTGTCGCCTATGCTGCCTTTCCAGGTACCGGCAAACGGCAGATCCGCAGCCTGCACGCTGACGCTGAGCAACAAAGAAAATAAAGCAAATAGCAGTTTCATTATGTAATCCTGACAAGGCAACGTAGCTGGGCTTAACACGCTGGGCTCAACAATATATACCTGTATTTTTAGCTTGGCAATTTATCAATTTCATGATGCCGAAATCCCTGCGCGGTCCGCAATTGTTGGAAAACCGCCTACCTGCCAGCCTTGTATGAAAGCTTTTGCTTGATTATGTGAATGACCGTACGCTATTTACTCGCCTTTTCGTGACATTTCGCAGAAAATGCGTGATAGGCAAAATGCAGTGAGGAAATAAATGGATTTGGTTCTGGGTTTGGGGGCGACATTCATCGCCATTGTGCTATTAGTGCAAGTAGTCACACTGGTGATCTCTACCAATCGCTTATTGAAGTTGCAACTGTGGTCGCCGCTAAAGACCCCATGTTTGCGTAGCGCCCTCGGTGAACTCACGCCGGTGCTGGATGCCGCACGTCCCGAACTGGAACAGGCTGGCTTTCGCTACATGCACAGCTGGCGTGAACGGTCCATGATCTGCGCCGGCGATATGCCCTACAGTTACGTGGATGTGTACCACCACCTGGCGCAAGATGTGCATGCTGAAGTCTATCCTGCCGAATCAAGCAGCGGCGGCAGGCTGTACAACGTTTATCTGTGGAATACCTATATCGACGGCAATGCCCTGCTGACTGTCAACAAGCTGCTGCACAGCATGATCCCCTATCCGGACCGGGTCTGGGTGCAGGATGCCAATGCAGACGATTTTGCCGGGCAACTGGCGGCCCACCTGCACACGCGTGAAGCCGTCTTGCAACAACGCACTGACGATATGGATGCACCGGCCATTGCACAAAACCTGGCCGGACGCTGGATGGTCAGGCTGGAAAGAGAAGGAAAAACCTATCAGCGCGGCACCGTGCATGAAGAAGCCGTCTACGGCTTTCGCTTTTTACCCGCCCTGGCCCTGGCCTGGCGCATGCGACTCAACAGTTGGCGCATCAAGAAAAAAACCGCTGCCGTCACCACGCTGGACCCGGCACTGGATGCCGCTAGCCTGGCGCGTGACCGCTTTGCCTTTGTACGTACATTGTGCACCCTGCGTTCATTACGCGCGCCGCGCTGGTATCAGTACATCAGCTTTACCCTGTCGGCGCTGGTCTTCCTGGGTGTGGGTGCCTGGTGGTGGGGGCTGGATGGCGCGCTGGTCGTGGCGGCGGTCATCGCCCTGCATGAAGGCGGCCACTGGCTGGCCATGAAGCTGGCCGGTTTCCGCGACGTACAGGTATTTTTTGTACCGGGCATGGGCGGTGTCACCAGCGGCGAGAAACATGAAGCCAGACCACTCACGCATTTGCTGGTCTATCTGGCCGGCCCCATGCCGGGCCTGCTGTTATCGGTGGGGGCACTGGCGGCGATTACCTTCATACCTTCACTGCTGACGATGGAATGGGCACCGTACTTGATGACGGCCATCATGGCATCGTTTTTTATCAATGGTTTTAATCTCTTGCCGGTCTTGCCACTGGATGGTGGGCGCGTGATTGAATTGCTGATCGTGGGCCGCCTGCCGTGGCTGCGCTTCATCTTCTCGGTCGCCAGCGGCGGCCTGCTGCTGCTGGCGGGCCTGAACACCGGTGACAATATCCTGCGCGGCCTGGGCATCTTGATGCTGCTGGGTTCACCCTTGCATTTCCGCGTTGCCAAAGCGTCTTCACTGTTACTGAAGCAGGACCAGGCCAGACCGGCACCTGGCGAACGCTTCAGCAAGGCCGCACGACGCCTGTATGATTTCATGGGCCAGGCCAGTTTCAGCAAATGGAATTATGCGACCAAGCTCGATGTCGGCCTGACCCTCTTGCCACGTTACCTGGGACGCCTGCCGGGCTGGAAAGAAAGCACCGCCGGCCTGGTACTGTACCTGAGCTGCATTATCCTGCCCCTGGTTGCTCTGGGTGGCCTGATGTATGCCGCACCGGGTGCCATGCTGAGTGTTGCGGGACAAGGTGCCAGCACGTTCATCGACACCGACAAATCAGCCAGGACAACAAAAACCGATCGCAAGGCGGCCGTGCATAATTCAGAAGCCGACATACAGCTACAAAGAAAACAGCGCGCAGAAAAAATAGACGCAGCACAAGGCCCGGGACGTATCGACGTCATCAAGGCAGCGCTGGAAGAATCGCAGGAAATCGATCCCGAAGACGCATTGCGCATCGCCAGGCTGTATTACGCTGAAAACAATAATTCGATACAACCCACCTATGCCCATGCCGATGCCGCGTTTTCTGTCGCAACGGCATTGATGAACTGGTCAGGCCCGGATGATAATGCAGATTCCAAAAAGAATGAGGCAGAAATAGCCCAGTACCAGCTGGAAGCAGAAGCCATTTTGCGAGCGCGCCTGCATGCGCAGGAAGATAAGAAAGATAGCCGTTTGCTGGCTCAGATATTGCAGGCACGCGATATCTCCGCCAATAATCCGGGCAAGATCGTGCTGCTGGAAGAAGTAGTCACTTTGCTTTCCAGTGACAAACAGAAGGAAGATGTGCAATTGCTGCAGGCGCGCCAGGTGCTGGCGCGCAGCCTGTATGCAGCAGGACGCCGCGCAGATGCAGAAACACAATTGCAAGCCGCCGAAACCGACTTTGACTGTTCACCCGAAGTGAGCGACAGGACTAATGACAAAATAAGCGACAAGCTCAGTGACAAACTTAGTGACAAGCTTGGTGATAAGCTTGGTGACAATTACCACTGCAATTTATTGAAGACAGACCGGGCCTGGCTGATGGTCAGCACCAACCGGCTGGATGAAGCAAGACAATTGGTGGCCCCGTTTTTGAAAGAGGCCACCGACGATAAAGGGATGAATGATTTTGCCAGGCGCGAAAGCCACCAGATCAACTGGATGATCGCGACCCTGCAAAAGGATTATAAAACCGCCAAACAGGAAGCTCAGGCTGCCAACAACAGCTACCAGGTATCGTCAGGCAACTGGCTGATTGATCTGTTCATCAAACGCGGGCAACCGGCCAGCAATTTCCAGGCAGACCTGATGCTGGTACATAGCCAGCGTGCCTTGGGTGAAACAGAAGAAGCCGGCAAAACCGCCGACAAACTCAGCAACGCCGTCCAGCAGGCACGCAACCGCCTGCCGCAGACGGCCAAACCAGCATCCGACGAACTGGTATGCCGCAGCATCGTGTTTGACAACGGCTGGAAAAAATTCTTCCAGCAAACCCTGCTCGATATTGAACAACGCGAAATCAAATGCACACCAAGCCTGGTTGCCGCAGTTGGATAAGTGATAAGAACCTGTTTACGATCTGTAGCGAGCGAGCGTCAGCGGGGAGAAGAGCAGCGCAAAAAGCGGAATGTACTCTAAGTACATGAGCATTTTGAGCAGCGCATGAGCCCCGATCACGCTCGCGCAGTAAGATCGGTGGCAGCAGGTGGCTTCACCGCCCTGCTGCGTCCATCGATATCAGGACAGGCTTATCGGTGACGCTGTCGCGTGCTTAACCATGTTTGTACCGTCCGGGTTTCAAATATGCGGATGCAAGTCCACACCAGCGAAGCCAGCGCCGCCATGGCGGGAAACCAGCCCGCCAACGTCGCCAGCACCGTGCCTATGGACAAGGTATTAATGAACGACACGCATGCCGTTTCTGTTCAACACCAGTTGAACAGACGCACAACACAGACAAGCGCATGCTGAGAAAAACCTTGCATAATGGCTTCGATTGCTTCGATTGCCTCACTCGCAATAAGGCTAAATACCTTCCAGCGTCACCAGCTTTTTTGCAATCGATTCACGGTTGACCAGGGCAAAGGCTTTGGCATACGCCAGATTACTGAAAGAAAACCCGATGGCAGTCACTGCGCCAGAAACAAATTCCTGCTTCAGGCGCGGTATGCGCACTGGCTGAAAATAACTGGTCTGCTTGCCCTTGGGCCGTGTCAGCGCCACCATGCCGGCACAGGCCAGGGCGGCCAGGGCCAAAGCAAACGGCAGCAGGTAACGGGCGATCAATGGGCTATTCAAGACCATGTCGCCAATGACGATCAGTGCCAGTGCCGATACCGCAAAGGCGGCAATAAAAATCAGTAGCCAGTTCAAGACGCTTTTCGGGCGACGGCTTGCCGTTGGCGTACAGTCTGTGCAGAAAGGTAAAGGTAGCTGGAAGGTGATTTCCGTCCCTGCCCCGACCATGTAAGCGGTGCGCCTGGTATCTTGCTCTATGGTCGTCAGGTCGGTGGTCTTGCCGCAATTGCAGCACAGGTGATTGGGAAACAGAAAAACGACGCCGTCACGAAACGGCAAGGTACCCAGAGAATATTCTATCATCGGCAGATTTCCGCTAAATCGAGGGTGAACACATCTCACCAACAGGAAGGTAATGCGTTCTACAGTTTTTACTGCTGGCAGCATAACCGAGCACCGCCGGAAAGACAATTTTCACCTCATTGCCCGACACATCCCTGCAACACCCCGCGCCTCTTGATAAGACAGAGAATCTGAAATTCCCGGCACAAATCCCAACATTACAACACTGTATAAAAATATAGTTATTCCATACCAACCAATGCTATTACAACAATGGCATAATTTAAATGCAAGACACTACAACCACATGCCAACCCATCAATTCAATCACCGCCGATAGAGAAAAAAACATGTCCAAACCAAAACCAACGCAGTGGGAAAAAATCGCCGGATTTATTTTTGGCGTGGTATTTGTGATCGCCCTGCTAGTGCTGAATGTGTTCATCCCCAATCCCACACCGACGCAATATGACACTTTCAAGGTCGTGCTGGCCCTGGCTGCTGCAGGCGTCGGTGGCATATTGGCCGGTTTTCTTCATGTGGAAGGTGGCATCGATAAATTCAAATTGCGGGCCGGTGGCGCTTTGGCGGTGTTTGCCACCGTATTTTTGGTGACGCCCGCTGCACCTGGCGCGCCAAAGGAGTCGCCTGTCATTCAAACCAACAGTGGCAACAATGGCACCCAGGTTGGGGTTAACCAGGGCACCCTGAATATCGATAACGCATCTGCCAGCCAAGCAACGGCCAGTCAATCAACTGCCAGCCAAGCGGCGGCCAGCAAATAGCCATGAAAGCAATTGCCCTGCTGTACTTTTGCCTGATCATTTCTGCAAATGCACAGGCAATTGAACAAAGCTGCCAGGGTGACGATTGCGTCCAGGTGGCGACCAACATAGGCACCATCAATGTGGTCGGCGGCACCCTTCAGATTGCCGTCAATAACGGTATTGTCAGTGTCTTTGGCGACCCTGAAGACGAATTAAAGATCAACGACTACGACATCAAAGTCAAGAATCTGGAGGTGCAAATCCAGAAAAGTCTAGACACCATTACTACGCAAGAAAAACGCCATATATCTGATCAGGAAAAATTAGTCAAAGGCTGGGAATACGCAAAGAACCTTGTCAAAGAACTGGGAAAACTGAATAAACGCATCGCCTATCTGGATGAAAAAAATACACTCACAAAACAAATCCAGGCAGCACGCAAACGCTTTGATCTCCCCAGGGCAAAAGCATTATTGAAGCAAAAACAAGAGCAGGACGATGACACCGCTGCCGAAACCGCTTACCAACTGGCAGAACTGCAACGCCATGACCTTGAATACCTCGACGCCGATACCAACTACAAAAAAGCAATTTACCTGGACCCTGACAACGCAGTGTATCTCTCTGCCGCCGGAAACAATGCCTATACGCTAGGGGATTTTCCAGATGCAAAAAAATTGCATGAGCGGGCGCTGGCGATTGACCTCAAAACCTTTGGAGAAGCCCACCCGGACGTGGCCAGAGATCGCAATAATCTGGGGACAGCATGCTACGTACTGGGTGAATATCGCAAGGCCATCACCTACTATGAACTGGCTCTGGCCAGTGACATCAAAAACTATGGCGAAGCGCACCCGGATGTAGCAATAGACCGCAATAACCTGGGCGGTGCCTGGTACTCACTCGGCGAATATCGCAAAGCAGTCACCTACTATGAACTGGCCCTGGCCAGTGACATCAAAACCTATGGCGACGCCCACCCGGACGTAGCAACGGACCGCAACAACCTGGCCCTGGTGTGGGAAGCCCTGGGAGAACATTACCAGGCCATCGACCTCTTTGAACAGGCCCTGGCCAGCGACCTCGCGACCTATGGCGAAACGCACCCGGATGTGGCGATAAGGCGCAATAATCTGGGGACGGCGTGGTCAGCATTAGGCGAATACCGTAAAGCCATCGACCTCTTTGAACTGGCCCTGGCCAGTGACCTCAAAACCTTTGGTGAAGCACATCCGAATGTGGCGACAGATCGCAACAACCTGGCGGGTGCGTGGCAAGCATTAGGTGAATATCGCAAGGCTATTGACCTCTTTGAACTCACCCTGGCCAGCAACATCAAAACCTATGGCGAAGACCATCCGGAAGTAGCGATAAAACGCAATAACCTGGGCGCAGCGTGGCAGGCATTGGGCGAATACCGCAAAGCCATCGACCTCTTTGAACTTACCCTGGCCAGCGACATCAATCCCTTTGGGAACACCCACCCGAATGTAGCAATAGACCGCAATAACCTGGGGTCCGCCTGGACCGCATTGGGAGAATACATCAAAGCCATCTCTTATTTTGAACTGGCCTATGACACATTGAATGCCAACCCCAACTACGGCCCCGAACATCCGTCCACAAAAACATTGCTTGCCAATCTGAGCGATGCCAAAAGCCAGTTAGGCAGTCAAGGCAAGTCGCCATGAAGCGTAGATTTCAAGCAGTGAGCGTACAAACTTATTCTTAAAGTCCCTTAGAACCTGTTCGAGATCTTTTTGATCACCCCCGCCGCAATAGCAAAGCGAGGAATGCCAAATTGACGAATTGCAAGCTGGTATTCAATTGTCGCTCACAGTTTTTCCAAAGGCGATGGCATTTCTCA
>NZ_JBMPOR010000018.1:0-138934 GCF_049340265.1 Undibacterium sp. Di26W | reverse complement strand
GTCACCATACGGACAACTTGCAACTTAAAGCCAATCTCAAATGTTCTTCTTTTTGCTTTCATCTCTTTTCCTCAATAAGTGAATTATCCCACCTATCTCGGTGTCCGTTATTATTAGACCACTACAAGGGTTTATGCGCCCAGAAGTTACGACGGATTCGGGGGGCTCCCATTTTTCCAATCTCATATGAATTATTTTGCCCAACCTCATTGATTCGAGCACGTTTGAAAACGCTACCAACTGGAACTGTCGCTGTTGAAGTATTTAGATAATGATCAATAAATCTACCTGCTAATGTAGCTGCGCGATCTGAAATTCGAAATCTGTTTTTATGGCGAAGCTCAGAACCTAATGCGTCTAGCAATTTTCGTGCATTTTCCGAATCATATGGCAAGAATTCTATTTTTGAATACACAGTCACCTCACAATTTATCTGTTTGAAAACACCCCTACCTTTAAACCACTAATTGCGTAGCCCCTAACAGCTTACGAAACTCATCTTCAAGGCTTATTCTGGCAGCTGGCACTTGCGTTTTAATAACTTCATAACCAGCATCCCAGTCTGCATACTTCCGTTCTTGGGACTCAGGGCTTAATTGAGATTCTTCGTACTTGACCCATATACCAAATTTTATGACTTGAGTTCTCGCATTGGAGATCAATTCCTCAAGTGATTTGCATATATCAGGGGGTAGGTAAATTCGGTTTTTATCGAAAAACCGATAGACTTCAGCAAGCTTGTTATTTGCTTCAATATGTTTTTCCTTCTTAGTTGGTTCGCCGACCCATTCCATGGGTGACAAAAAACTTTCTACAGCCCAAAGTGATTCAACCAGAAGCCCATAAAGTTCAGCGATAACTGCCGCACGCTTTTGGTGAAGCTGCAAGAATCGAACTTGATGCTCATTAGTTTTACGCTGCAATTCGCTCTCGAAAAGCTTTGTATCGCGAAGAATAAGTTTTTCTAGCAACGACTTGCCAATAATTCCCAGAACTGCAAGAAGTGCAGCGTTTCCACCAAACGCTAGTATTATCGTTTGCCATGCCTCCATATTGTTCTCCCCCAATTAATTTGATAGACGTAAATACGTAGCAATTTTTAAAGCCAAGGAAAATTACCAAAATCGCAACTACTTACCTTATTTGCCAGTGAATTCTTTTCACAAATAAGACATTATGCATGTTCAATCCTTCTTGCAAATTTTGCAAAATAAATCTGCGTACCAATGGTTAACTGGTGTTAATTACATACCTTAACAATCTACAACCATACACATTGCCAAAACACCCAAACCTGCGCTATCCTTGCGCTAGGTGCTGAACACACCTTACCCCATCAGCGGCCAACCACCCGCGCCCGTAAGTCGTGGTTTTTTTACGTCCATAGGTTTCCTATGGTCGGGTAGCGCGTAACTAGTGCGTAACGATACAAGACCACTCCCATAGGCAGACGAATGTAATCATCTGGCTGTTTCCTCATTTCACATCGCGTGCGGCATTTGCGGCACCTGCGGTGGTTCCCTAGTAGGGTTTTCACAGGATCAGATGCCATGGTGAGCTGCTATATGTGTGATGAGGTTGCGGTCAGTGTAGAACACGTACCGCCACGCTGCCTGTTCCCGAAACAGAAGGATCTGCCAATCGGCGTCGACTTGCGCCGGGAACTGCTGACGGTTCCAGCCTGCGCCCAGCACAACATGGAGAAGGCAAGCGATGACGAATACTTTCTCGGCGTGATCGTCGGCTCTGACAGCGTCAATTCAGCCCGCGTAGGTGCGAATAGCCCCACGTTTTCGTACGCATGATTTAGTGATGGTTATTGATACTTTCAGTCTCGACGTGCGTGCGATTACGTTTCACTAATCGCACCTACACGGGCTGATCGCACGATACTAAACAGCTAAGACGTATCACTTGGATGGAGCACAAAATCGAAAAAGTGAAACATTTGCCATCGCAAATGGGTCACATTTGCTTTCCACTGCATCGGCAGAACAGCCAATTTGCACGCAAGACGATGTGCAGAAACTGGTCACTTAATTATCATAGGAAAATCCAGTCAGAAGGCTCGTGGGAGTTGTGTAGAACGGGGAGAAAAAGTCTGGGTAAGCTCGTGGATCTAGGATTGGAGCTGCATCGAAGAGCTTCCATTCCTTATCTCCCATGTACTTTCCAATTTCCTTTTTCAGTTGGATTGGCAAACCATTACTGAGAATGCCCGCCAAGACGACATCGATTAGGAAACCTATCCATGCTGTAACCCCGAAGATTTCAAGAGCCGTGCCAACACCTATGACAACAGCAACATAGCTGCCCATGTCCGACTTCTTCAACGTACTCTTCAATTTTACTACGCCGGTTGAGTCTACGGCGGGATAGAACCCCAACTGAATATGAGCCTTACTCCCATTAGCAGGGCTGAAAATTGCCCAGCCAATTGGTAATCTCAATCCCTTAAAGAGTTCCATGTCGCAATAGGCGCTTAAGCTACTTGCAAAAGTCATTGAGCGACAGTCCATAAGAGCTGCCGATCGCCGCGAATGGAGTTTTTTGTCAGAGGTTAGTGGCTACGCCGATACATGCTACCTGATTTAGATTGCTCAAAACGCCGATATTACGTTTTGCTAAATTTCGTAAAACTCAAATTTAATTGCAAATATGGAAATCAAAGAGCGCTTTTGAGGAACCCAAGAAGTTCGGGCGCTTTTCCACTTTTTGAATTGAACCGGGTATGTTTTTAAAATTTGGACCGGATACCTTTTTGAAACTTGTGAGGGGCCGACATCCAAATTTTTGGACCGGATAGCTTTTAGAATTTTGGACCGGATAGGTATTTGGAAAATGCATCATTTGTCTATGAAAAATACCACCGATGGTAAGGGCAGAAAACCGGTAGGTCGTGGCGAAACCCTAGAGAAAAATGCAGACATTAACCCCTGAAAATGAAGCGCACCAGGCAAGCGCTACCAGGCCAGGAAAGAGGCATCCACAACGGCAGGCGATAGCAGACCAGCGACACTGTTTTTGCCAAGTCATACCGGCATAACCCCAGAAAAATAAACCGCCTGGATGCACGCATTAAATCGCCCTATTCCTACTTGCATTTAAACTTTGCTAAACGACCGATGATGCATAAATCCGCGCGCTTTCCTTTCTGGATCGTGTAAAAAGCACGGGGCCAGAAAGTAAAAAACGCTAGGGCGTAATGCTGAATTCAATCAACATCACGCCCTAGCGTTTTTCGATTTTTGGTAGGCTATCGGTAAAGCCTTGGTTTTAAACTAAATCTTTTCTTTTTGGGCTTCTTCAGCTTTTTTTATTTCTTCAGCTTTCCTAGATATGTGGCTCAATCCAATTTCGAGACTGAACAAAAAAATGGCCGTGAAGTAACCATACTGGTAGATATCCATTGAAGATGAAAGCGCCTTCTTAACATCATCCAATCTTTTAGGATCTAAGAAAGGGGCAAGAGCATCGTGTGCGCTTAAAACCCCTACAAAAACGCCAATTGAAACAAGGAAAATTACGATGTACAAAAACTTAAGGATAGGCTGCATTATCATCCCAAAAGATTTAGGATGTAGATAAGCAGCGCTACCCAATCCGGCAACGACAGCAACAACTGAAGAAAGCAAAAACTTCCAGTCCATAAACAGCCCCCCCCCGAAAAGGAATTGTTTATTTTATACCACAAGCCAGCAAGAACTCAGCCTTTTTTATGCTGGCGTCATCAGAAAACTTATTAGCAACAGCTAACAGCGCTTCGCGGTAACCGCTGGCGAATTCGGCATGTACAGCACCGGATTTATCCACTGCATGTATGTTGTCGAATTCCTGGCTTACGATCCGCGCAAGCAAGGTGTAATCAGTTTTCCTCATGACGCATGGCCACCATCGGCATTGTGGCTTTGGCCTACTTCGCTGGCGATTGGCATGGTGCACATGTTGAACGGAAAAGCATCAATGCCGAATTGGCACATGCCAGGGCAGAAGCCGTGGACCAGGCACGTACAAAGGAACGTGAATTGCAACGTGCGATCAGCAAATTGCAACTTGATAACGACGAGGTAACAAAAAATGCAAAAATACAAACAGATTCTTTGCGTGCTGATGTGCGCCGTGGTGCTGTCAGGCTGTCAATCGCAACCAGTGGTCATCGCCCCACCTGTGGCGATACCGGCGTTGCCAGCGGAACTGGCGACCAAGAACGAGCCGACATACTGCCAGAGGTTGCTGACGCTCTTGTCGGCATCGCCACAGACGCTGATAGCGAGGTGCGGAGGACAAATCTCTGCATCGACAGCTACAACGCCCTGAGTGCGATTCTTAGCATAAAAGGCAAGTAGCCCTGCGATGTGCTAACATCCCTTCGGGGGATAAGGCGGGGGAACTCGGGGGATTTGCTAAATTTACTTAGTACAATTTAACCCGATTTGCTACTCGCATGTAACGTATCACGAAGTAGCTAACCTACTGATTTCATTGCCTTTAATCGCATTTAATAGCGATTATTTATATAGTGGTTGGTGCCCGAGGCCGGAATCGAACCGGCACGCCCGCTATTAACGAAGCGGCGGATTTTAAGTCCGATGTGTCTACCTATTTCACCACTCGGGCCCACTACTACAACTATACATTAGCGAATGGCTAATGTCAGTTCTGAAAAAAAAGCGCTCTAAAGCGCTTTTTTGTATTTGGAGGCGGGGGTCGGGATCGAACCGGCGTCTACGGCTTTGCAGGCCGCTGCATAACCACTTTGCTACCCCGCCAGGGGTGCTACCTCAGCATCTGGGTGATTTTCATCACGCTTCATTATCGCTGAAATGCGGTGCAACTTGAATAAAAAAGGGAAGCCATGCTTCCCTTCAGAATCTGGAGCGGGAGAAGAGTCTCGAACTCTCGACCTCAACCTTGGCAAGGTTGCGCTCTACCAACTGAGCTACTCCCGCATTGTATTGCTGATACGTCAGGTACTACGCCATTTTGGAGCGGGAGAAGAGTCTCGAACTCTCGACCTCAACCTTGGCAAGGTTGCGCTCTACCAACTGAGCTACTCCCGCATTTTTACTACTGTGCTGCCGTTTTATTTCCGTACTACTTTTCGCTGCCGTCCAAAAAGTTTTTGGAGCGGGAGAAGAGTCTCGAACTCTCGACCTCAACCTTGGCAAGGTTGCGCTCTACCAACTGAGCTACTCCCGCGTTGCGAAGACCAGAATTATATACGAACCGCCATTTCTGTCAACTGCTCATTCCACGCTTATTCCATTTTGTCGGTGGTTTCCTTGATCAGTGGCCAGGCTTTACGCAAATAATAGAACATGGACCACACTGTCAGCACGGCGGCCACCAGCAATAACCAGGAGCCAAGTATCTTGGTGTCCAACACGCCAAACAGCATGTCATAGTACAGCAGCATGGGGATGGCGGCCATTTGTGCAGTGGTCTTGATCTTGCCTAAAGAGCTGACTGCCACGGATTTGGAGGCGCCGATCAGGGCCATCCATTCGCGCAAGGCAGAGATGGTGATTTCGCGACCGATGATGACGAAGGCGATAACGGCGTTGACGCGGTCGAGCTGCACCAGCACCAGCAAGGCCCCGGCCACCATCAGTTTGTCGGCCACAGGGTCTAAAAAGGCCCCGAATGAGGATGTTTGATTCCAGCGGCGTGCCAGGAAGCCATCAAACCAGTCGGTGACGGCAGCCACGATAAAAATCGTGGTGGATGCCAGGCCTTTTTCAAAGGGGCTCAACCAGACGTCCGGCAGATAAAAAACACCGACCACCAGCGGTATCAGCGCCACGCGCAGCCAGGTCAGCAGGATAGGAAAATTGAAAGGCATGTTTTTTGGTTCTTATTCAGAATGTGCTACAGGAACAGTGGCTACAATGTTAGTGGACTGTAACAGTGAAAAGCGAAGTGCCTGCCATGCGCGCGCCGACCATGGCAGCGTTGCAAATACTCGCGATAGCCCCGCTATCGCTGCGTGCTGTTGCAAACCCAGCCTTGCCCTGGTTCGCCTGGCACATGTCCTTCACTTCGCTTTTCACTGTTACAGTCCACTAGCGCCTGCCGCAATTATATTTCTCTATCGCAGCCGCTTGTAAATTTCTTCTGCCAATTGGCGAGAAATGCCTTCGACGCTGGCCAAATCGGCGACGCTGGCATCGCTGACGCCTTTTAAGCCACCAAAACGCACCAGCAGGCGCTGGCGGCGTTTTGGGCCTATGCCTTCGATCTCTTCCAGTTGCGAGGTCTGCCTGGCCTTGTCGCGCTTGGCACGCATGCCGGTGATGGCAAAGCGGTGGGCTTCGTCGCGGATCTGGGCAATCAGCATAAGGGCGGCTGATTCCTTGCCCAGTTCTTTTTCTTCACGGCCATCGACAAAGACCAGGGTTTCCAGGCCGACCTTGCGGCCCTCGCCTTTTGCCACGCCAACGATGAGGCCGATATCCAGCCCCAGTTCAACAAAAACCTGCCTTGCCATTTCGACCTGGCCTTTGCCGCCGTCTATCAGCACGATATCGGGCATGCGGCGTTCATTGGCTTCATCACCGCTGGCGACTTTTTCATAGCGGCGGAACAAGACCTGGCGCATGGCGGCATAATCATCGCCGGGGGTAATGTCTTTGATGTTGAAACGGCGGTATTCACCATTTTGCATGGCATGGTGGTGAAACACAACGCAGGATGCCTGGGTGGCTTCGCCCTGGGTGTGGCTGATGTCAAAACATTCGACGCGCAGTTCTTCGAGGTTTTCCACCTCCAGTTCCAGCACGGTGCTGAGGGCGCGGGTGCGTGCCTGTTGCGAACCCTGCTCTGATAGCATGCGGGCCAGTGCCAGCCTGGCCCCTTTGACGGCCATGTCCAGCCAGGCGCGACGTTGCTCTTGCGGCTGGAAGGATAAATGAATGCGGTGACCGCATTGCTCGGCCAGCGCCAGCATCAGGTCAGGTGCATCCAGTTCCACATTCATCACCAGGGTGGATGGGATGAATTGATCGACATAGTGTTGTGCCAGAAAGGCAGAGATGACTTCAATCTCGATTTCATTTTCTGCGACGCTGACAGCATCATCCACATGGGTGGGAAAATAAGCACGATCACCCAGGTGTCGCCCGCCCCTGACCATTGCCAGGTTGACGCAGGCGCGACCGCCCTCCACCACCACGGCCAGGATGTCGATATCGACATCGCCTGCGGTTTCCATGCTTTGTTGATGCAGGACTTTGGACAGGGCCTGCATTTGATTGCGCACCATGGCGGCCTGTTCGAATTTCAGTTCCATGGAAAAATCGAGCATTTTCTTTTCCAGGGTCTGCATGACTTCGAGCTGGCGACCACGCAAAAAGTCGGCGGCATGGTTGACGTCTTGCTGGTAGTCTTCTGGCGCAATGATATTGACGCAAGGTGCGCTGCAACGGTTGATCTGGTGCAGCAGGCATGGGCGGGTGCGGTTGGAAAACACGCTGTCTTCACAACTGCGCAGCAAGAAGACTTTCTGCAAGATCTGCATCGATTCCTTGACTGCCCAGACTGAAGGAAAAGGCCCAAAGTATTGGTGTTTCTTATCAATCGCGCCACGGTAATACATCATGCGTGGTGTTTTTTCTGAGGTGATTTTCAGGTAGGGGTAAGACTTGTCATCACGGAATACGATGTTATAGCGTGGCTTTAATGCCTTGATAAGGTTGTTTTCAAGGATCAGGGCTTCGGCTTCGCTGCGGGTGACGGTGGTTTCCAGCTTGGCGATTTTCTCTACCATCATCGCGATGCGCGGGCTGGAGAGGTTTTTCAGGAAATAACTGGACACGCGTTTTTTCAAATCACGTGCCTTGCCCACGTACAGCACCTGGTCATTGCTATCAAAATAGCGGTACACACCCGGCAGGTTGGGTAACTTGGCAACCAGATCGAGCACTTGCTGGCGTGCTTCTGAAATGTGGGGTTCGGTCATGATGCAATCAATCTGCAGCGCTTGTGGAAGTCGCTACTTTAGCAGGGATTGTTCAATGACCACAAAGGCGATGGCATAATCGGTTTCGTCACTGACCGAGATACGCGCATTAAGACCACGTTCTTGCATCCAGTGCAGCATGTCGCCATAGCTCTGTATGACGGGCTGACCCTGCTCATTATTCATTGTCTGCACAGCATGCCAGTTCATGGGGGCACGCATGCCCATGCCTACGGCTTTGGAAAACGCTTCCTTTGCTGCAAAGCGGGTAGCCAGATAACGCAGGCCACGGGCTTCAACCAGGGCCTTGCGTTCACGATAAATAATTAATTCTTCTGGCCCCAGGATTTTTTCGGCGAAGCGTTCACCGTTACGCACCAAGGCATCTTGCATGCGCGAGATTTGTACGATGTCGGTGCCTATGCCGTAAATCATGTCAGGCTACTTTGTGTAATGTGGCCAGTCGTGCTTTCACCATCAGGGCCTTCATGTCGCTGACGGCTTTTTGCCAACCGACAAACAGGGCCTGGGCAACGATGGCATGACCGATATTTAATTCTGAAATTTCTGGAATGGCAGCAATGGCGGCGGTGTTGGCCATATGCAGGCCATGACCGGCATTCACTTTCAAACCATGGCGTATACCGGCAATGGCTGCCTGCTGTATGCGTGCCAGTTCTTGCGCCTGCAATGCAGCATCAGCGGCTTCGGCATAGCGGCCAGTGTGGATTTCAATCACGCTGGCACCTGACTCTGCACTGGCTTGTATTTGCTGTTCATCTGCATCGATGAAGAGCGATACACGTATGCCTGCGGCTTGCAATTGCCTGACTGCTGCCTGCACTTTGGCAAAGTCACGGGCAACGTCGAGGCCACCTTCGGTGGTGACTTCTGCGCGGCGTTCTGGTACCAGGCAGACATCTTGCGGCTGTATGCGGCAGGCGAAATCCAGCATCTCGTTATTAACGGCGGTTTCCAGGTTCATGCGCGTCAGCAGGCGTGGGCGCAGTTGTTCCACATCTGCATCGCGGATATGCCGGCGATCTTCACGCAGATGCAGGGTGATGCAATCTGCCCCTGCCTCTTCTGCCAGCAAGGCTGCCTGCAAGGGGTCGGGATAGCTTGTGCCGCGTGCATTGCGCAGGGTGGCGACGTGGTCGATATTCACGCCCAGTTCTATCAACTGGCTTTGTTGGTGGATATTCATAGGTTCTGCAAATCGATCAGTATTTGCCGGGTATTCAGCGCTGCGCCATGCAGGTGATGGGCAAGCAAAAAACGCATCAGCAGCTTGCTTTGCAATTGCGTGCTTTGTTCAGTATAGTCGCCGCGCTGCATGGCCAGTAAAGTCTTGCCGCTGACCCTGGGTACGGTGTCGGCTGGCATGGCGGGCCTGGGGCCACGTTCGGGGTCAAGCACATAGAACTGTTCTGTCTGCACGCGTTCACGTTGTTGCGTGCAACGTGTCAGGTCACCCAGCAAGCCGGATTCGCGCAGCAATGCCAGCTCAAAGCGACGCAGGACGATGGTGGCCGGTTCATCATGGGCCAACTGATTCAGGGTGGAGACATACAGGTCAAACAAATCCGGATGCGCTTCATCGCGCATCAGAAATTTGACCAATAATTCATTCAGGTAAAAGCCACACAGCAAGGCAGATTTTTCTAGCGGCAGCATGCCGCCTACCCAGTCTGCGGTGGTCAGGGTGCGGATTTCGCCTTTGCCTGTCCAGCCCAGTTGCAGTGGCTGGAAAGTCTGCAAGACGCTGCGCAATTGCGAATGCGGGCGCTTTGCCCCCTTGGCAACCAGGGCGATGCGGCCATGGTCACGCGTCAATACATCGATGATGAGGCTGGTTTCTTTGTACGGCCAGGAATGCAGGACAAAGCCTGGCTGTTCCTGTATGCGCAAGTCTTTGGCGGGGGATTTGCTGGCAGCACGCCGGGTGGCTGGGGTTGCCGAGTTTGCCGGTGTTACTTTAGGTGCACGTGAGCGTGCGGCAGTTTTTTTTGCAGCAGGCGGCGCTGGCTGTACAGCCGCTGCCTTGTCTGCAACGGCGCTGTCTTCCGGCACGGCGACTGCCTGCTCATCCATGGGTGGATTTACTCGTAACCGTAAGCACGCAAACCGGCTTCATTGTCTGCCCAGCCAGATTTGACCTTGATCCAGATTTCCAGATACACGGGACCACCAAACAGTTTTTCCATGTCCTGACGTGACTGGGTGGAGATGTCTTTCAGGCGCGCGCCCTTGTTGCCGATAACCATGGATTTATGGCCATCCCTGTCCACCAGGATGGCGACGAACACACGACGCAGATTGCCTTCTTGTTCAAACTTTTCTATCAGCACGGTGCTGGTATAAGGCAGTTCATCGCCAACAAAACGGAACAGCTTTTCGCGCACGATTTCTGCTGCCAGGAATTTTTCGCTGCGGTCGGTGATGTCGTCTTCGCCGAACATCGGTGGGTTCAGCGGCAGGTATTTGCGGATTTCGCTTTCCAGGTTTTCCAGCTGGAAGCGCAAGGTGGCAGACACCGGCACAATCGCAGAAAAATTATGCAGGGCCGCCACTTTTTGGGCAAACGGCATCATCACGGCCTTGTCTTTGACGCGGTCGGATTTATTGATGACGAGGATGCAAGGCACGTCTTTCGGCAGCAAATTAATCACTTGCTGGTCGGCCGGGCCAAAGGTGCCCGCTTCAATGATGTACAAAATTACGTCTGCGGCTGTCAGTGTGGTGGTGACGGTGCGGTTCAGCGTGCGGTTCAGTGCATTCGAATGACGGGTCTGGAAGCCCGGCGTATCGATATACACGAACTGGGTATTGTCTTTGGTCTGTATGCCGGTAATGCGATGGCGCGTCGTTTGTGCCTTGCGCGAGGTAATGCTGACCTTGGCGCCGATCAGGGCGTTCATCAGGGTCGATTTACCGACGTTAGGTCGCCCGACGATGGCGATATAACCACAGCGGAAATCAGGATTGTCTATTAATTCAGTCATGCGGTCGTCAGGCAGTCGTCAGGCAGTTTTAGGATGTGGGTCAAGATCAAGGGTCGTCAGGGCTTCATTCACAGCCTGGCCAGCGGCCTTGTCTGCTACTTTATCTGCAGCCTTTTCAGTCGCTTTGTCAGTCGCTTTATCGGCAAGCTTGTCAGCGGCTTTTTCAGCTTTCTCTATCTTGACTAGTTCTGCTTTTGGCGTGTCAGCTCTGGTGGCTTCTGCTTCAAGCAGGTTTTTTTGTTTTGCGCTCTGTGGCTTGGCTTCTGGCACTGCTTCTGTCTGCACGGTCGCAATGCCAGCCAGTTTTAATTGTGATGCACGTGGCTTGGTTTTCTTGCTTGCGGGCGAACGCACCAACATGGCCAGCGCTGTTTCCAGCGCCAGTTTAGCGGCGGCCTGCTCACCGGCACGACGGCTGCCGCCAGTGCCAAATACCTGTATTTCCAGCTTGGGCACCAGGCATTCAATTTCAAATTCCTGATTATGCGCAGCACCATGCGTGGCCACCACATTGTATTGTGGCAAGGCGATTTTTTTACTTTGCAAGAATTCCTGCAACAGGGTCTTGGCGTCCTTGCCCAGGGTGGTCGGGTCTACCGTTGCCAGTACCGGTGCATACAGGGCGCGTATGACTTCACGCGCTGCATCAAAACCGGCATCCAGAAAGATGGCACCGAACAGCGCTTCCAGGGTATCGGCAAGAATTGACGGACGACGGAAACCGCCGGACTTCAACTCGCCTTCACCCAGACGCAAAAACTGCGACAGTTCTATTCTTTGTGCAATTTCGTACAGCGATTGCTGCTTGACCAGATTGGCACGCACCCTGGACAAGTCGCCTTCGTCGATATTTGCAAAACTATCAAACAACAAGGAAGCTACTACACAATTCAGGACAGAATCACCCAGAAATTCCAGGCGTTCATTATGCAAAACACTGTGACTACGATGTGTCAGAGCCTGCTGCAATAAAGCGGGGTTGCTAAACTGGTGCCCCAGCCTTTTCTGCAATAGTTGTTGATTCATACGAGCTTACTTATTTTCTGCCTTTACTGGCTTTGTGGCAACAATCCCACTTTTCGCGGTCGTGCCCGAGTATTCCATCAATAAATTGGCGGGGCCAAACAAATGGATTTTTACGTCGTACGAAAAGCTGACTTCTATTTCCTCACCATTTTTGACGATGACCAGGTCCTTGCCTGCTACCGCATCGAAATAACCCACTTCGGCCTGTTTATCAAAAGAGACCTGCACTTCCCTGATGGTGCTGCCTGCATTTTTTGCGGTGACGATGGCTTTGCGGATTGAATTGTATTCAATCGCGGTCGGTGCCACTTTCATAGCCAGCATGGCAAGCAGAATAAGCACGCCCAGGGAAAGGATCAAACCGATCAGAGAGATGCCTTTTTGCCTGTGCAGAGTGGAATAAGGTGTGTATGACATAGATTTCAGTTCCTGATTAAGATTGAAGCTTGAGAACATACTGAAGAAGTATCGCGAGCGACCTTATTGTGTACCAGGAAGCCAGACCTGCGTAGCAGGCTCGCTTTTGGAATCCACATTGGGTCGCCAACGAACTACCGCAGCGATTCTTTAGAACCTGCTTACGATCTTACTGCGCGAGCGTGATCGGGGCTCATGTGCTGCTCAAAATGCTCATGTACCAGAGTACACTCCGCTTTTTGCGCTGCTCTTCACCCCGCTGACGCTCGCTCGCTACAGATCGTAAACAGGTTCTTAGTGAAAACTACCAATACGCTTGATATTGCCTAAATTCATCCAGATGAAAAACGCTTTACCAACAATATTCTTGTCGGGTACAAAACCCCAGTAACGGCTGTCCTGACTGTTATCCCTGTTGTCGCCCATCATGAAATACTGCCCTTCTGGTACGGTACAGGCAAAGCCATCGTTACCATAGGTGCACAACTCATGCCCCGGGAAATCATGCGGGCCATTCACAAATGTCGGCGCCTGCTCATCATTGAGGATATTGTGAGAAACACCCGTCAGATTTTCATTGTACTGCTTGAAATAACTCAAGCGCTCTTCATCCAGAAAATCTGGTCGGTTTTCATACGAAAGCTCATTACCATTGATCGATAAGCGTTTGTTTTTATACACAATTTTATCACCAGGCACGCCAACCACACGTTTAATATAGTCCACAGTAGGGTCAACAGGGTATTTAAATACCATGACATCCCCTCTTTTTGGGTCATTTATCTCAATGACTTTTTTATTGATTATGGGCAAACGTACGCCAAAGGTAAATTTATTTACCAGTATCAAATCACCAACAAACAAGGTAGGCAACATGGAGCTGGAGGGTATCTTGAACGGCTCAAACAGGAAGGAGCGCAAGAAAAACACCAGTGCAATGACAGGAAAAAAGCTGCCCGAATACTCGATCCAGATTGGCTGACGCAGTAATTTGGCTTGCAGTTCCTGGCGGCCATTTTCGTCAACGCGAATACCATCAGCAGTCAGGCGGGCAGTGCGCGCATCCAGTTCAGCCAGGGCTTTATCTGCCACCTGCTGACGTTGCTTGGAAAAAACAAACATGTCCAGAAACCAGATAATGCCGGTAACTATTGTCAAAACAAACAGAATCAGGGCGAAATTGCCCAAAATTGATTGCAAACTCATTTTTCATCCACTTGTAAAATCGCCAAAAATGCTTCTTGCGGAATTTCTACCGAGCCAACTTGTTTCATGCGTTTCTTACCTGCTTTTTGTTTTTCCAGCAGTTTACGCTTACGGCTGATATCGCCACCATAACATTTCGCCAACACGTTTTTGCGTAAGGCTTTGACGTTTTCGCGGGAAATGATGTTGGAGCCGATAGCGGCCTGGATAGCCACGTCAAACATCTGGCGCGGGATCAGTTCACGCATTTTTGCGGCCACGGCACGGCCACGGAAATGGCTGTTTGCCCTGTGGACGATAATCGCCAGTGCATCTACCTTTTCGCTATTGATGAGCATGTCGACCTTGACGACATCAGCGGCACGGTTTTCCTTGAACTCATAATCCATGGACGCATAACCGCGTGAAGTGGATTTCAGGCGATCAAAGAAATCGAGGACGATTTCAGCCATCGGCATTTCATAGGTCAGCTTGACCTGGCGACCGTGATAATTCATATCCAGCTGCACACCGCGCTTTTGGGTACACAGGGTAATCACCGAACCCACATATTCTTGCGGCATGTAGAGGTTCACGGTAACGATAGGCTCGCGGATTTCTTCTATCTTCGATGGTTCAGGCATCTTGGATGGGTTATCCACCATCAGGATGGTGCCATCGGCCATCAGCACTTCATACACCACCGTTGGTGCAGTGGTGATGAGGTCCATGTCAAATTCACGCTCCAGGCGTTCCTGCACGATTTCCATGTGCAACAAACCCAGGAAGCCGCAGCGGAAGCCAAAGCCCAGCGCCTGCGAGACTTCAGGCTCATACATCAGGGCAGCGTCATTGAGCTTGAGCTTTTCCAGGGAATCACGCAAGGCGTCATACTGATTTGCTTCAACCGGGAACAGGCCGGCAAACACTTGCGGCTGCACTTCCTTGAAACCCGGCAGCGGTGAAGCAGCAGGTTTATTGGCAACCGTAATGGTGTCACCGACTTTGGCTGATTTCAATTCTTTGATGCCGGCGATGACAAAGCCCACCTGCCCTGCCGACAATTCGGTACGGCTCAGTGATTTCGGGGTAAAAACGCCCACGCTTTCCACCAGATGCTGGGCTTCGGTCGCCATGAACAATATCTTGTCCTTGGGGCGCAAAGTACCATTCATGACACGCACCAGCATGACCACGCCGACATAATTATCGAACCAGGAGTCGACAATCAGGGCCTGCAGCGGTGCGGTAGGATCACCTTTGGGCGCCGGTACTTTGGCGATCATGGATTCCAGCACTTCTTCGACACCCAGGCCAGTTTTAGCCGAGCAATGCACGGCATTTGAGGCATCGATACCAATGACTTCTTCAATTTCCTTGCAGGCGTTCTCCGGGTCCGCAGATGGCAGGTCAATCTTGTTCAGGACCGGCACGACTTCTACACCCAGCTCGATGGCGGTATAGCAATTGGCTACGGTTTGCGCTTCGACACCTTGCGATGCATCCACCACCAGCAAAGCGCCTTCGCAGGCCGACAGGGAACGACTGACTTCATAGCTGAAATCGACGTGTCCCGGGGTATCAATCAGGTTCAGGTTATACACCACGCCGTCTTTGGCTTTGTAATGCAATGCTGCTGTCTGGGCCTTGATCGTGATACCGCGTTCACGTTCAATATCCATGGAATCGAGTACTTGTGCCTCCATCTCGCGGTCGGAAAGACCGCCACAAATCTGGATGATACGATCTGCGAGTGTGGATTTGCCGTGATCAATATGGGCAATAATCGAAAAATTGCGGATGTTATTCATTGAAATTACAAAAGAAACAAAGGTGAGGCGAATACCGGCTACAAAAAAAGCGCTTCGTACTGGGCAAGAATCCCCAGGCGAGCGCCTTCAGTTTGGGTTTTGCAAAATGCCATTTTACCGGATTTCATCCCGGAAAGCCGAGAAATCGTCAAAGTGATGCAATTCTGAAACTATAAAAACGATAAGAAAGCCAGGGTTTCCACCAGCTCTCTTTGCGGTAACTGCCACTTGTCCTCATAATCGATTTTTGCCAGGTACAAGCCATCCGGCATAAACGTGGGGGCGGCAATTTCACGGTTCAGGCTGGTCAGCACCTGGCCCATCCATTCCGGCTCACGCTTGCCGGTGCCGACAAAGATGAGCGAACCGATAATATTCCTGACCATGTGGTGCAGGAAGGCACTGGCACGCAGCGTAAAGATGATCATTTCACCCTGGCGCTGTATCTGTATGCTGTACATGTTCTTCACCGGCGTTTTAGCCTGACAGCCGGATGCACGGAAAGATGTGAAGTCATGCTCGCCAATCAAATGTGCCGCAGCGGCACGCATGCGCTCAACATCCAGTGGGCGAAATACCCAGCCGGCACGATTCATCCACATGGGCGAACGTACTTTGCAGTTATGTAAAATATAATGATAGGTGCGTGCACGCGCACTGAAACGGGCATGGAAGTTGTCGTCAGATTCCGGGTCCATGGGCAATTCTTTCGCCCATTGCACCGCCACCGATGCCGGCAGGAAGGTGTTCACACCGTTCACCCAGGAATACTCTGCGCGATACAGGTCGGTGTCAAAATGCACGACCTGCTCTATCCCGTGCACGCCAGCATCCGTGCGGCCAGCGCAGGTAACACGGATATCAGCGGCACCAGTAAATAGCTGCAAGGCCTTCTCCAGCGTATCCTGCACGGTATTCCCGGATGGCTGCGTTTGCCAGCCATGCCAGGAGTTACCATCATACTGCACGCCCAAAACTAATCGTTTCACACCAATTCCATATCAAAAAACAAAACGGGCGCCAGCATTTGCCGCGCCCGCTGCGTTCAAGTCAAACCAGTTACGCCATTTCAGCGATCATCCCCTTGGCTTTTTCCACTTGCTCTGTGGTACCACCCTTCAAGACTTCATCCAGCAGCTCGCGGGCACCTTCCTTGTCACCGATCTCATGGTAAGCCACGGCCAGGTCCAGCTTGGTTGCCATTTCTGCATTATGCGCAGGGCTTTCTGCTTCCGCCGCTGTTGCGCTTGCTGCAGTTGCATCCGCAGGTGCCAGGTCAAGATCGATACCAGACAAATCAAATTCGAATGCAGCACCAGCATCCGCCGGAGGATGTGACAGATTCAGTGCAGGTGCAGCTTCTGCTTCATGCTCAACCGACAGTGCAGCCATCAGTTCTCTTTCCAGTTCAGCAGTAGCTGCATCAGCGCTGGCACTGGACGAGGTGGACAAAGGTGCAGCATCTGCCTTGTCGCTGGCAAAATCCATTCCCAGATCCAGATCAAATTTATCTGCTTCTGCCGCGGCTACCGCTGGAGCAGCATGTATTGCAGGCGGTGCAGCTAGCTCGGGCTCTTTCACGGCAAAATCAAAATCGATCGTGCCAAAATCCACGTCAGCTGCTACGGGTTCTTCAACTGGCTTGGCTTTTTCAGCCGCGACAGGGATTTTTGGTACGATAGGCTCGCCAGCATCCGAGATATCCAGGTCAAAATCAAGCGCGCTTTCATCCATTGCTGCAGGTTCAGCAGCTTCTGCCTTCTTCGCTGCAGCACCGGAATCACGTTGTGCCGTATCGATGATACTGATGGCTTCCAGCATGTCCTGGGACAGGGAATTGCCCAGCAAGGCTTCCGGATCAAGATCTTCCAGCGGCTGGGTACCAGAACCCAGGCCCGTACCAGCCGCGGTATCCGATTTGGCTTTGCCACCGGCATACAGAGGATTGCCTGGTTCCAGCACGATACCCATGGACGCTGCCTGTGACCAGTCATCCCCCTCACCGCTGGTCATGCCATACAACTCACTGGCCAGACGCTCGAAGGTTTTCGCATCCTTGCGTGCAAAATAGATTTCCAGCAGCTTGACCCTGACCGCGTGACGGTCTGGCTGGGTACGCAATGCTTCTTTCAGAATTTCTTCCGCCTGTGAATCACGACCATAGGCGATATAGACATCGGCTTCAGCAACCGGATCAACTTCATTCGCATCCAGCTGGCTGGCAGACGGCGCAAAATTGGAGTTGAACACACTGTTATTGGTATCCACACTTTGACCGCCAGTCGAGCCGAACATGGAGTTGGCCTTCATGCTGGAACCGGTCAGGATACTGTCTTCAAACTGTTGCAATTTTTTCTTGCGGCGGCTGGTATAGATACCATATCCACCCAGCAATGCGAGGATGGCAGCGCCGCCAGGCAACAGGAAGTCAGACAGGTTGTCGAAGAAGCCTGGTTCTGGCGGAGGTGGTGGCGGAGCAACTGGTTTGCGCTTGACCGGTGGTTTGGGTGTGGCAACCGATGCCGCAGTCGACGCAGTGGCTGGTGCCGGTGCCGGCACGCTGGCTGCAGGGGCTGCTGCACTGGCAACGACCGGTGCTGGAGCAGGTGCAGGGACGGGAGCGGGAGCAGGCGCTGGTGTTGCTACCGGTGCAGGTGCCGGGGCCGGGGTTGGTGCCGGTGCAGTGGCAGCAGATGCACTGGCCTTGGATTTTTGTTCCTTGGCATTCAGCTCAGCCTGTTTTGCGGCTAAATCCTTGTTTTTAACTTCCAACAATTTTTGCAGGTCGCCAACGTTCTTTTCCAGTTCCTTCATGCGGGCACTGGCTTCGGCTGCTGCTTTTTCTTTTGCCAGGCGATCTTCTTCAGACCCGCCTTTGCCCTTGGCGTTTTTTGTGGCATCCGCAGGACTGGCTTTTGACAGTTTCAGCTTATCGGGTGAATCGCTGGTGGCAGTAGGTACTTCCTTGACCTTGGCCGTGATGGCACCGCCAGCACTTTGTTTTCCGGTCGCTGGCGCTTTTTCTGCAGGCGCATTGGCGACCTGATCAGCCAAACGATTGCGATAGGCATTGAAATCTGCGGCGTGGGCTGTCACAACGGAGTGTGCTTCACTGCCAGTCGTGGAACGTACCGATTCAGCATCAGGAATTGTCAGAATCTGGCCAGACTTCAGACGATTCATGTTATTACTGTTGAAAGCCTGGGGATTGGCACGATACAAACTGACAAGCATCTGATCCAGCGATACGCCTTCAGGTTTGTAGCTGCCTGCGATCTTTCCCAGCGTGTCACCTTTTCTGACCTGGTAATCGCCAGCTGCTTTGGCTTCTTTATTGCCATCTGGTGCAGCGGCGGCCGCTGCTTTGGTAGCGGCCCTGCCGGCAGCTGCATTGGCAACTGCATTTAATTGACGGCCATTATTTTGAGCAGTATTTTTCCCTGTAGCATTTTGTGGCTGGTTAGCAACGGTTATAGGGTTGGAGACTTGCGCAGACTGGCTATTGCGCAGTTCTGCGGGGTCCAGCAGGAAGGTATATTCCCGCATTAATTTGCCGTTGGAGGAATTCATTTCCAGCAACATGTCGACAAATGGTTCATTCATCGCCTGTGCGGAACTGACCCGAATGACATATGCATGGCCACGTTGTTCAACCGCAAAACGCAGTGACAACAGGGCCGAATTAAAGTCTATATTTGCCTGCTTGAACGCATCTGGCGACGCCAGTCGGGGCACCAGAGAATCGATCTCTTCCTTGCTGGGAGAGGTCAATTCTATCTCTGCACGCAGAGGCTGACCCAGTGCTGACAACACGGTCAACTTACCCAGGCCGGTAGCATGTGCACTCGACAACATAAACAGGGATGACGCTACAGCAATACTTAACGCCTTGCGTCCCAGGGTGATCACAGACGATTTTTTTTGATTATGCATTTTGTCAGACATATTGGGAATTTTTGGCGAACAAAGTCCGCTGGGTGACGCTTTTCAATGCTTAGCGACGCGTCCTAATGTTTCACATTAACATTACAAACATTGCCACGCAAGCTTAACGCGATTTATCACAGTGGTAAACACATCAAGAAGCCCTAAATGTAAGGATATCGCATAAATGTTGTTGCTAAATGACAAGTGAAAAGATATTCGCCAAAATCCGAATGATTTATTTATTAAAAGTTAAAGCCAAAACCACAACTAAAACCGCAGCACACTATGCGTGCGAATTTTTCCAGGTTTTAAAAACGACAAGGGGACGCAACACGCCCCCCTCTATTTTACAACATCTTTCTCAGGCTACATCAAAACATCAGCCTTCGATCAAAATCCGCAGCATACGGCGCAGCGGTTCTGCAGCACCCCACAGCAATTGATCACCAACGGTAAAGGCACCCACATATTCAGGACCCATGGCCAGTTTGCGGATACGGCCAACCGGGATAGTCATGGTACCGGTCACGGCCACCGGTGTCAGGTCACGAATGCTGGCTTCACGGGTATTTGGCACGACTTTAACCCATTCATTGTCAGCAGCGATCATGGCTTCGATATCGGCTACCGGCACGTCTTTTTTCAGCTTGAATGTCAATGCCTGGCTGTGACAACGCATGGCACCAATACGCACGCAGAAACCATCGACGGGTACAGCTGCCGTGCCAAAGCCCGCGCCCTGGCCAAGTATCTTGTTGGTTTCGGCCATGCCTTTCCATTCTTCCTTCGACATGCCGTCACCCAGATCTTTGTCAATCCAGGGAATCAGCGAGCCACCCAGCGGCACACCAAAATTGGCGGTCTCATCAGCAGTCAGGGAACGCTGCTTGGCGATCACCTTACGGTCGATTTCCAGAATCGCACTTTTCGGATCATCCAGCAAAGCACGTACTTCTGCATTCAAAGTACCGTATTGTGTCAGCAATTCACGCATATGCTGGGCACCGCCACCAGATGCTGCCTGGTAAGTCTGGGTGCTCATCCATTCGACCAGACCAGCCTTGTACAGCGCACCGACGCCCATCAGCATGCAGCTGACCGTGCAGTTGCCGCCTATCCAGTCTTTTTGCCCATTGAGCAGCGCCTGCTTGATCACAGGCAGATTGACCGGGTCCAGCACTATGACGGCATTTTCATTCATGCGCAGGCTGGATGCTGCATCGATCCAGTGGCCTTTCCAGCCAGTTGCACGCAACTTTGGATAAATGTCATTGGTGTAGTCACCACCCTGGCAGGTAATAATAATTTCGCACTTCTTCAGCGCATCAATATTATTTGCGTCTTGCAAGGTTTTTTCATTCTTCGCCATTGCAGGGGCCGTGCCACCTGTATTCGAAGTAGAAAAAAATACGGGTTCAATATGATCAAAATCACCTTCTTCCTGCATGCGTTGCATCAGGACAGAACCCACCATACCGCGCCAACCTACCAGACCCACCAGTTTCATCATTTTTCCCTAAAATTTTGCAGGACGTCCCTGCCCCTCTAACCAACTAAGTTAACTCAATGCTTTTACAACTGCCTCACCCATCTCGGTCGTACCCACCTTGGTAGTCCCGGCCTCATAAATATCCGGCGTACGCAAACCCTGGGCCAACACTTTCTTGACGGCATTTTCTATACGATCTGCCTGTTCAGCCTTGTTCAGCGAATAACGCAGCATCATGGCCGCCGACAGGATGGTGGCCAAAGGATTGGCCACGCCCTTGCCGGCGATATCTGGTGCCGAACCATGGGATGGCTCGTACAAACCCTTATTATTCGCATCCAGCGACGCCGATGGCAACATGCCTATGGAACCCGTCAGCATGGATGCCTGATCGGACAAGATATCGCCGAACATATTGCCGGTGACGATGACATCGAATTTTTTCGGTGCACGCACCAATTGCATGGCCGCATTGTCGACATACATATGATCGAGCGCGACATCCGGGTATTCTTTATGCACATCAGTGACGATTTCTTTCCAGAACTGGAAAGTTTCCAACACGTTGGACTTGTCGACACTGGTCAGGCGCTTGCCGCGTTTTTGCGCAGCCTGGAAAGCCACATGGGCAATGCGACGGATTTCGGATTCGGCATAGCGCATGGTATCAAAGCCTTCACGCTCACCCTTGAACGGACCATCCGGGCATTCACGCACACCGCGTGGCTGACCAAAATAAATATCGCCTGTCAGTTCACGAATGATCAGGATGTCCAGACCAGAAACCACTTCCGGCTTCAGCGTGGAAGCACCTGCCAGCTCGGGATACATGATGGCCGGACGCAGATTGGCAAACAGCTTCAGGTTTTTACGCAAACCCAGGATAGCCTGCTCAGGACGCAAGGGACGGTCCAGGGTATCGTATTTCCAGTCACCCACTGCACCAAACAATACCGCATCCGCTTCCAGCGCCAGTTTCAGCGTGGCTTCTGGCAAAGGATGGCCAGAGGCTTCATAACCGGCACCGCCAACGGGGGCTGTTTCCATTTCAAAGGATTCGCCCAGCACATTCAATACCTTGACTGCCTGCTCAACAATTTCTGGACCTATGCCATCACCTGGCAAAATAGCAATTTTCATAGTGGATCAATAAGGGATCAATAAGGAATCAAAACAACAGACTAAAAAAGATGCGCTTAAATGGTGTTGGCCAGCCAGGGTTGGGCTGCAATATGGCGCTCTTCAAATGCACGTATCTTGTCTGACTGACGCAGGGTCAGGCCGATATCGTCAAGACCATTGATCAGGCAGTATTTGCGGAAGGCATCAATATCGAACGGGTAGCTGGCGCTGCCAGTCGTGGTGCGCACAACCTGCTGCTCCAGATCCACCAGCAACCTGTAACCGGGGAAGGCCTTGACTTCATTGAACAAGGTATCCACCTGGGCTTCGCTCAAGACGATGGGCACGACGCCATTTTTATAGCAGTTATTAAAGAAAATGTCGGCAAAACTGGGGGCGATAATGGCACGGAAGCCGTATTGCTCCAGCGCCCAGGGCGCATGCTCACGTGAAGAACCGCAACCGAAGTTTTTGCGCGTCAACAATATGGATGCCCCCTGATAACGCGGGTGATTCAGCACAAAATCCGGGTTCAATGGACGCTTGCTATTGTCCATGCCAGGCTCGCCATGATCGAGATAGCGCCATTCATCAAACAGATTTGGGCCAAAGCCGCTGCGTTTGATGGATTTCAAAAACTGCTTGGGGATGATGGCATCCGTATCTACATTGGCCCTGTCCATGGGCGCAACCAGACCATCAAGTAAAGTAAATTTTTCCATGTCGCTACTTATTTTTTGCCTGCATTTTCGACTGCTTCGCCAGCCTTTTTAACGTCTTTACCCAAACCCTGAACGGTATTGCAGCCTGCCAGGATGAAAGCGCAAATCGCCAGTGCAAATAATTTCTTCATGTCTTTCCTCCGCAATACATTAATTCAAGCTACGTATGTCAATAAAGTGTCCTGCGACACCTGCCGCTGCAGCCATGGCCGGCGATACCAGATGAGTACGTCCGCCCTGCCCCTGACGCCCTTCAAAATTACGATTCGAGGTAGAAGCACAACGCTCGCCCGGCTCCAGACGGTCGGCATTCATGGCCAGACACATGGAACAGCCCGGCTCGCGCCATTCAAATCCGGCAGCCTTGAAAATCTTGTCCAGGCCTTCACGCTCGGCCTGCTCTTTGACCAGACCAGAACCCGGCACCACCATCGCCAGCTTCACATTCGATGCACGGTATTTACCACGCACCACGGCAGCGGCGGCACGCAGATCTTCTATGCGCGAATTGGTGCAGGAACCGATAAATACCTTGTCGATACGGATGTCAGAAATCGCGGTATTTGGCTGCAACGCCATGTACACCAGGGCTTTTTCTATAGCATCGCGTTTGACGGCATCTTTTTCCTGCTCGGGATCAGGTACGCGGCCATCTATGGCTACTACCATTTCGGGCGACGTACCCCAGGTCACCTGTGGCTTGATATCGGCAGCATTCAGAGTCACCACCATATCGAATTTGGCACCGGTATCGGTGTGCAGGGTGCGCCAGTATTCAACGGCACGTTCCCAATGCGGGCCAACCGGTGAAAACGGGCGGCCTTTGACGTAATCAATAGTTGTCTGGTCTACCGCCACCATACCGGCGCGGGCACCAGCTTCAATCGCCATGTTGCAAACCGTCATGCGGCCTTCCATGGACAGGCTGCGAATGGTAGAACCGGCAAATTCAATGGCATAACCAGTACCGCCTGCGGTACCTATCTTGCCGATAATCGCCAGCACGATATCTTTGGCTGTCACGCCGGATGGCAATGCGCCATCTACCTGCACCAGCATGGCCTTGGATTTTTTAGCGATCAATGTCTGGGTTGCCAGCACATGTTCCACTTCCGACGTGCCTATGCCATGCGCCAGGCAGGCGAATGCACCATGCGTGGAGGTGTGTGAATCACCACACACCACGGTCATACCGGGCAAGGTCGCGCCTTGCTCAGGACCGATAACGTGGACGATGCCCTGACGTTTGTCAGCCATGCCGAAATAAGTCAGCCCGTATTCCTTGGCATTGCCATCCAGCGTTTCCACCTGCAGGCGCGAAATGGGATCATCAATACCATTGATGCGATTGGTGGTTGGTACATTGTGGTCGGCCACCACCAGGTTGGCGGACAGGCGCCAGGGTTTTCTGCCAGCCAGTTTCAGGCCGTCAAAAGCCTGGGGGCTGGTAACTTCATGCAAGAGATGCCGATCTATGTACAGAATGGCGGTACCATCCTCCTCGGAATGCACTACATGAGATTCCCACAATTTGTCGTAAAGCGTTTTAAGCATGATCTGAAGCCTGAAAATAGGTCATTAATCCGTATTGCATCAATTTTTTGCATTTGATTATGCCACAATTGTGCAATGCAAAACCACGTCTCACGCCAAATTGGTGCATGAAAATTTCAAGATAAAAATCAGGTTTGAATTAAATCGCCAAATTTTCATCTGACATGGGATGGAAATCTGGAAATTTCCCGGTGAATATTTTGATGCAGTCTGGAAACAAAAACCATCAAAAGACATGCGAAACATATCTTCAGCTATCGCTCCTGACTACAGCATACCACTTACCCGGACCAAGGCCAGTCCGGGTGATTTTTCATGGTGACCCATGGTAAACATCTGGCATGGCCACCCAGTCTACAGTATCGGGCGAAAGATCAGCCAGGCAAGCGCACATCTGCGCATTGGGCACGGTGACGCAGGGCGTGGTCCATCAACACCAGTGCCAGCATGGATTCAGCAATCGGTGTTGCCCGTATACCTACACAGGGGTCGTGACGGCCAAAGGTTTCCACCATGACCGGATTGCCATCCTTGTCTATCGAGCGACGTGGGATACGTATCGATGAGGTTGGCTTGATGGCGATGGATACCGTGATGTCCTGACCGGTGGAAATACCACCCAGAATGCCACCTGCATTGTTGCCGATAAAACCTTCTGGCGTCAGTTCATCGCCATGTACCGAGCCACGCTGTGCAACAGACCTGAATCCGGCACCGATTTCCACTCCTTTGACGGCATTGATGCCCATCATGGCATAGGCGATTTCCGCATCCAGCTTGTCATAGATGGGTTCCCCCAGGCCTACCGGCACCTTGCTGGCCACCACATCAATTTTGGCACCGATGGAATCCCCGTCTTTTCTTAAGGCATCCATATAATCTTCAAGCCGCTGTATCAGCACGGCGTCGGCGGTTGGCGCAAAAAATGGATTGTCGACGGTATGGGCCCAGGCTTCAAACGGGATATCAATCTCACCGAGTTGGCTCATGCCGCCATGGAATACCGTCCCATATTGCTGATGCAACCATTTTTTAGCGACCGCCCCTGCCCCTACCACCGGCGCCGTCAGACGTGCCGACGAGCGTCCGCCACCGCGCGGGTCACGAATGCCATATTTATTCCAGTAGGTGAAATCAGCATGACCGGGCCGGAAGGTTTCGGTGATGTTGCCGTAATCCTTGCTGCGCTGGTCTTGGTTACGTATCAATAGCCCAATCGGCGTGCCCGTGGTTTTACCCTGATAGACGCCGGACAGTATCTCTACCGTGTCTGGTTCCTGGCGTTGTGTCACATGACGCGAGGTACCCGGGCGGCGGCGATCAAGTTCTGGCTGTATATCGGTTTCGGACAGCTCCATGCCTGGCGGGCATCCATCAATAACACAACCGATGGCAGGCCCATGTGATTCGCCAAAGGTGGTAACAGTAAACAAAGTGCCGAAAGTATTGCCAGACATAAGTATGTGAAGAAAAGTAGGTGAATAGACAAATCTATCCGCATTTTACCAGTGAAGCGACAGGCGCTGAATTCAAGTTCCGGGAAACTTGACTGGAGATTTCACAAATTATCAAGAAATTCAAAGTATTTTTCTTCCCAATCGGTCAAATCTTGTTTTATTCTTACCAAAGAGACGAGTTGACGCTTGGCTGACGCTAGGTTTAGTGTCATAGTTCCACAAGGAACAAATTTTGCAGCGCCCTTAGAACGTGTTTATGATCTGTAGCGAGCGAGCGTCAGCGGGGTAAGGGTAACAAAAGCGCCGCGCAAAAAGCGGAATGTACTCTAAGTACATGCGCACTTTGAGCAGCGCATGAGCCCCGCGTGGACTACGATTGCGCTCGCGCTTAAGATCGTAAACAGGTTCTTACCATAAGATATGCCAAGCATGGAGCCGCATTACAGATGAATTCAACGATCCACTCGTCCGAAGATGATCTGGTTTTCCTGGAAGAACCAGACAGCGAAGAAACTTCGGTGGCATCCAAGCCCATGCAGACTTGGCGGATCATGATTATTGATGATGATCCGGATGTGCATTCGGCCACCACCTTTGCACTGGGCAGTCTTGAAATACAGCATCGTGCGCTGAGCTTTCTGCATGCCTATTCTGCGGCAGAAGCACGTGACATATTGCAAAGCGAGTCGGATATCGCCATCATCCTGCTGGACGTGGTCATGGAGCAGGAAGACGCCGGCCTGCAACTGGTCAGCCATATCCGGAAGACCCTGGGCCTGACCGATGTCAGGATCATATTGCGTACCGGCCAGCCAGGTTATGCACCTGAAATTGATGCAATTCGTGACTACGACATCAATGACTATAAGACCAAATCCGAACTGACACGTACCAAGCTGTATACTGCCGTCACTTCGGCAATCCGCTCTTACGAACAGATCTGCGCCATCAGCGCCAGCCGGCGCGGCCTGGAAATGATCATTCATGCCAGCACCGAGCTAATGGCGCTGCAAGGCCTGCAAAATTTTGCCGCTGGCGTGCTGGTACAGATCAGTGGCCTGCTGGGTTTAAATACTGAAGGTTTTGTCTGCGCCAGGCAAGCCCCGGTCGAGCAGCAGGAACAAGGCGAGCTGTTCGTCATTGCCGCCACGGCCATGTACCAAGGCAAGCTGAATCAAGCATTGAATCAGCTTGATGCACCGGCCGCCAACATCGTCAAACGCTCACTGGCGGTGCGCCAGAGCGTGTTCGAAGCCGACATGACGGCACTGTATTTCAACAATGTTGCGCAAAAAGATTTCACGCTCTACCTGAATACCGGCCTGCACCTGAACGAGATGGACCAGCGCCTGCTGGGCGTTTTCTGCGGCAATGTATCGGTGGGCCTGGACAATGTGATGCTGACATCACGCCTGCACAATTATGCATTTTATGATCCGCTGACCGGCCTGGCGAATCGCCTCAAGCTCTTGCAGACGCTGAATGAAACCCTGCTGACTTCACTGAAAAGTCATAGCGCCCTGTCACTGATCGATATCGATCACTTTGCCGAAACCAATGACGCCCTGGGCCATCAGTTTGGCGACCTGTTACTGTATTCAGTCGCACAAAGACTATCCAATACCTTTGGCGAAGATTGCCAGTTGGCCAGGGTCGGTAGCGACACCTTTGCCTTGCTGGGTGAAGCCAGCATGGTCTACCCGGACAAGATACTGGCCCTGTTCAACACACCGTTTGATGTTGACCAGCAAGAAGTGCAGTTGTCGGCCACCATAGGCCTGATCAAACTGGATGAGTATGACGGCGATGGTTCAGAAGCGCTGAAAGACACCAACATTGCCCTCAAGCGCGCCAAAATGAACCGGCGCGGCGGCTATGAATACTTCACCCGCAATATGGGGGTGGAAATTCGTGAGCGTGTCTTGCTCATGCATGCCCTGCGGGCCGCCTTTGAGCATGAAAAATTATTCCTGGTATTCCAGCCGCAAATTGATATGCGCGATGGCCGCGTGACAGGTGCCGAAGCCCTGCTGCGCTGGAAGACAGATGACGGCCGCTTTATCCCGCCCGACCAGTTCATCCCGATTGCCGAATATTCTGGCCTGATCGTCGATATTGGCGAATGGGTATTGCGCACCGCCTGTTTTGAACTGGTGCACTTGCGCAGCCTGGGCTATACCAACTTCCAGATGGCGATCAATGTGTCGCAGGTACAGTTTTCACACCCGCTGTTCATGCAATCACTGAACAAGGCCCTGACCGATACCAAGGTACCGCCCAATTTTGTGGAACTGGAAATTACCGAATCCATGGCCATGAAAGATCCTGAATTGCTGGTCAAGACCCTGCACCAGATCAAACAGTTGGGTATGAGCGTATCGATTGATGACTTTGGCACAGGCTTCTCTTCACTCAGCCACCTGCAAAAACTCGATGTAGACAAATTGAAAATTGACCGTGCCTTTGTCAACGAAATCCAGAAAAACTCAAGTGAAGGCAGTATCGCCAAGATGATCGTCCAGCTTGGTCAAAACCTGGGCCTGTCGATTATTGCCGAAGGGGTGGAAAGTGAAATGCAGGCCGCTACCTTGCTTTCTTACGACTGCCATATCGCCCAGGGCTATCTGTACTCCAAGCCCCTGACCCGCGACGATTTGCATGCCTGGCTGGCAACAAGATAAACCGTTCAGCCCTGCTTGTGCGCCTGACATCACCCAGAAAAATGCATAGTGATCATGCGATTGCCTGTGCGACCGTTCATAAATAGTGCATAACCAGTTCATATTGCATGGCTTTTTCTTCGTTCTGTCCTGCCGATTTTGCAGACTGTCGCATGTCGCTATCCATGTCCGGGTAATTTCCTTACAGTGCAAGCATGGACTGAAAAGTCCCAAGAAAGCAGCGCCCTCAATTATCACAGGCGCTGCGGCTATCTGGGATACTCGCTAAAAGAGATGCATCATGAACAATACGAACACACAAAATTTCAAGGAATTCATCGCCGACATGATGGCTTTGCTGAGCAGAGTCTTCGACAAGACAGCGGCCTGGGTCACTCAATTATCGTGGTGGAAATTTCTGCTGTTTGCCGTGCTGACCATTGCCGCTGGCGGCATTTTGCAGGACGCCCTGTTCACGTCTGAAGAAAATGTGATCATCAAGAAAAACACGCCTTCGGCAGCAAAAGCCAAGAAGACCAGCAAGATCACGGATGGCGATACCAATATTGAAATTGACAACACCGGCATCCACATCCGCAAGAACAATGCTGACGGCAAGGGCAAGCAAATCGAGATAGACGAAAACGGTATCCGCATCAACAAGGATACGGACACGCCGCCAGGTACACCAGCAGCAGCATCCACCACAGCGCCCAGCCCAGGCGCAGAGCCTGCCGCCCCTGCTGCTCCACCAGCACCTCCGGCCATGCCGTCAGTTGCAGGCCATGATGATATCCACATCAGACTACCGGCTGAGGTTGCCAGGGAAATCAGCGAAGACATCAATAATGCCGTCGCCGATGCCGCCGACGAAGAAGTCCGCAGCTACAAGCGCACGTCCTCCAAATGGTTCAAGAACTTTGTTGTATTGCTGGTATTTGGCCTGTTTGGCATGAAGGCCCTGATGAGCGGCAAAGTCCGGGCTGAAGAAAAAGCCAAGGAAGCCGGCATGGCCGCCGAACGCGAATCGCTGCTGCGCCAGGTCAGCGAAGCACAGATGCAGATGATGCAGGCCCAGGTGGAACCACATTTCCTGTTCAACACCCTGGCCTCGGTCGAACATCTGATAGAAACCGATCCGCCACGCGCTGCCGCCATGCAGCGCAGCCTGATCGCCTATCTGCGCGCGGTCTTGCCACAAATGCGTGAAAACGCCAGCATCACCAATCTGGGCCGCGAAGCAGACATGATCAAGTCTTACCTGGAATTGCTGAAAATGCGCATGGAAGAACGCCTGAATGTCGATTTCATCATGCCGGAAGGATTGCGCAGTGCGGCCTTCCCACCGATGATGCTGCAATCCCTGGTCGAAAATGCCATCAAGCACGGGCTGGAATGCAAGGCAGAAGGTGGCACCATACGCTTCCATGCCGAAGTCGCCCACAACAAGCTGCGCGTCTCGGTCAGTGACGATGGCCTGGGATTTGGTGCCATGCCCAGCAACGGTACCGGCCTTGGCCTGCAAAATATCCGGGAGCGCCTGAAATTGATTTATAAAGAAAAAGGACAAATGATCATTACAGCCAATCAACCAAGCGGCGTTTGCGTTACCATAGAAATCCCTTACGAATTAGCCAATTAGTGACGACTATGCCAACAGCAATACTCGCCGATGATGAAAGACTGATGCGCGACCAGTTAAAGTCGCGCCTGGAACAGGTCTGGCCTGAACTGGATATCCTGGACGAAGCCAAGAACGGCGAAGAAGCCGTCGAACTGGTAGAGAAACACCGGCCTGACCTGGTGTTCCTCGACATTCGCATGCCGGTCAAGACCGGCCTGGAAGCAGCCAGGGATATCGGCAACAAAGCCCATATCGTTTTCATCACCGCGTATGACCAGTACGCCATCCAGGCCTTTGATCATGGCGCGGTTGACTATGTATTGAAACCGGCCGATGTGGATCGCCTGACACGCACCGTGGAAAGACTGAAGCAGCGCCTGTCCAGCCAAAGCCAGCCCAGCGACATGAGCAGCATGCTGTCACAACTGGCCAAGCAGATGGGCATCAGCGCCAAACCGGATTACCTGCAATGGATACAGGCTTCGATAGGGCAGGAACTGCGCCTGATACCGGTGGAAGAAATCCTGTTTTTCCAGTCCGACGAAAAATATACCCGGGTACAGACTGCCACCTATGAAGCACTGATACGCAAGCCGGTACGTGACCTGGCAGAAGAACTGGACCCTGCCCTGTTCTGGCAGATACACCGTTCTACCCTGGTGAATGCGAAAGCGATTTCTGGCGTAATCCGCGATCTGCGCGGACGTCACCTGGTGCAGATCAAGGGCCTGACCGAAAAACTGGAAGTCAGCCGCAGCTTTGTGCATTTGTTTAAGCAGATGTAAGCAAGGTAGGCAAACAACAGCAATCCAAGCCAGCAATAAAAAAGCGCCCGAACAAAAAATCAGGCGCTTTTTTCATATCCATAATCACACTGTAATTACAGGATTTGTACGCCTATCCACCATGCTATCGCGGCCACAAAAGCAGAAGCCGGTATAGTCAGAATCCAGGCCCAGACAATATTGCCAGCCACCCCCCAACGCACAGCAGACATTTTTTGTGCCGAACCGACACCGACAATCGCGCCCGTAATGGTATGCGTTGTCGACACAGGCACACCCAATACCGTTGCCATGATCAGGGTGATAGCGCCACCGGTTTCAGCACAAAAACCACCGACAGGTTTGAGTTTGGTGATTTTTTGGCCCATGGTTTTTACAATACGCCAGCCGCCAAACAAGGTACCCAGACCGATCGCTGCGTAGCAGGAATACACTACCCATCCTGGTGGACCTTTATCGGCCTCGGTTGAATATCCGGCAGCGATGAGCAGCATCCAGATAATACCCATGGTTTTTTGCGCATCATTACCACCGTGACCAAGACTGAAAACAGAAGCAGACACCAGTTGCAGGCGACGGAACCATTTGTCCACTTTCCTTGGCGTCGACTTAACGAATAGCCAGGATACGATCAGCATCATCAAAGAACCGAGGAAAAAGCCCAGCAGCGGCGACAGAACGATAAACAAAATGATCTTGTAGAGACCCGCCGCAATCAAGGCACTGGTACCTTTTTTCGCTACTGCGGCACCGATCAAACCACCGATCAGGGCATGGGAGGATGAAGAAGGAATACCAAAATACCAGGTGACCAGGTTCCAGAATATCGCCCCGACCAGTGCCCCAAAGATGACATAGTGGTCAACAATCTGAGGATCGATGGTACCTTTACCTATGGTTTTGGCAACCGACAGATTAAAGACAAAAAAAGCAAATACATTGAATATGGCAGCCATGGCCACTGCCTGGCTGGGCTTCAATACCCCCGTCGACACAACGGTGGCGATCGCATTGGCGGCATCATGGAAGCCGTTCATGAAATCGAATAACAACGCCAACATCACCAATAAGATGATGACGTGCGTGCTCATATGGAAGGATTGCATAAAAGTGAATTCCCTTGTTCGCTCTCTGCATTGACAGAGAACTGTTAGGCGTCAAAATAAAAGAGTCAGACGCTTAAGCGTTCTCAACAATAATGCCTTCAATGATATTGGCGACATCTTCGCAACGGTCCGTCACTGTTTCCAGTATCTCGTAGATGGCTTTCAATTTAATCAGGTTGCGGACATCTGGTTCGTCGCGGAACAGTTTGGACATGGCGGCACGCATGACATGATCAGCATCCGATTCCAAGCGATCAATTTCTTCACACAGCGCCAGAATTTCGCGGGAATTATCCATGTTATGCAACAAGGCTACCGCTGCCCTTACTTTTTCAGCACAGCCCAGGCAGAGTTCTGCCAGGCGTTTTGCTTCTGGTGTGATTTCGCGGATATCGTACAGGGAGATAGTCTGCCCTGCATCTTCCAGCAAATCCAGAATGTCATCCATGCGGGTGATCAATTTATGGATGTCATCACGGTCAAGTGGTGTGATGAAAGTTTTATGCAGCAACTCTATCGTATTGTAGGTAACCTTATCTGCCTGTTTTTCTATGGTTTCTATCGCGTGCACGCGATTTTCCAGGTCATCAAAATTCGTCATCAGCGCAACCATCTCTTTCGAGCCTTTGACACATAATTCGGCGTGCTGGTTGAAGAGTTCAAAAAATTTGCCCTCGGTGGGCATCAAGCGTCCAAACATTTTATTCTCACTGAAAATAGAAGATTTCTAGAATTGCTCAGGCAAAAGCAAACAAAAAAAAGCCTACAAATAAAAGCAAACAAATAAAAACAGCACCTGAAACCGCACAACAAGCTGGTACTGGTGGTACGGCTTATGCTGCCCGTCCTGTTTAAGGCTTTGCTGCATTTGCCACTAACTACTAAAACAAAAATTCCTGGTGCCCGTAAACACGTTCTTACAACTTATTCGTTATCGCCGTAAATCGACAGGTTACCTACATAGTTATCAAACTTGGTGTACTCACCCAGGAAGGTCAGGCGCACACTACCAATCGGGCCATTACGCTGCTTACCGATAATAATTTCTGCGGTACCCTTGTCCGGTGAATCGGGGTTATAAACCTGATCGCGATAAATAAACATGATGACGTCGGCATCTTGCTCGATCGCGCCTGATTCGCGCAGATCGGACATGACGGGACGTTTGTTCGGGCGCTGCTCCAGCGAGCGATTCAACTGTGACAAGGCAATCACCGGGCAATGCAATTCTTTCGCCAGACCTTTCAGATTTCGGGAAATCTCAGAAATCTCGGTCGCACGATTTTCACCGGCAGAGTTGGCAGACATCAGTTGCAAGTAATCGACAATCACCAGGCCCAGCTTGCCGCATTGCCTGGCCAGACGACGCGAACGGGCGCGCAATTCTATCGAGCTCAGCGCCGGGGTTTCATCGATGTACAACTGTGCATCATTCATTTTTTGGATGGCATGCGTCAGGCGTGGCCAGTCTTCATCTGTCAGCTTGCCGACACGCAGGCGGCTTTGATCCAGACGCCCCACCGAACCCAGCATACGCATGGCCAATTGGGTGCCGCCCATCTCCATGGAAAACACGGCAACTGGCAAACCACTCTCGATCGCCACGTTTTCACCGATATTCAGCGAAAACGCAGTCTTGCCCATGGAGGGACGACCGGCAACAATGATCAGATCACCAGGCTGCAGACCGGAAGTCATTTTATCCAGATCGGCAAAACCGGTAGGTACACCGGTAATATCATTTTGATTGTCGCGGTTATACAGTTCATCAATACGTTCGACCACCTGGGTCAGCAAGGGCTGGATGGCCTGGAAACCCTGGGCACCACGGGCACCTTCTTCGGCGATGGCAAAAATCTTGGATTCGGCCTCGTCCAGCATTTGCTTGACTTCCTTACCCTGCGGATTAAAGGCATTGCCAGCGATTTCATCGGATACCGTGATCAGCTTGCGCAATACGCCACGGTCACGCACGATTTCGGCATAGCGCCGTATATTCGCGGCCGAGGGGGTGTTTTGCGCCAGGGCATTCAGGTAGCTCAGGCCACCTGCATCTTCGGCCTTGTTCATGCCACTCAGGGCTTCGAACACGGTAATCACGTCAGCAGGACGGGACGCATTGATGAGCTTGACCATGCATTGAAAAATGATGCGATGGTCATAGCGATAAAAATCTTCTTCGCTGATAAAGTCGGCGATACGATCCCAGGCGGCATTGTCAAGCAACAAGCCGCCTAGGACAGATTGCTCTGCTTCTATGGAATGGGGGGGAACGCGTATCGCGTCAACTTGAGGATCAGAACCAGCTTTCATGGCGCGCATTATAACCGTTAATTCAAATTGCCAGACAATACAACGTGAGGGAAACAAGCTTGTTTGTGACAAGATTGTGACAAGCGTCTAATCACGCTGCAACAAATATCCCGTAAGCAACAAAACCAGGAAAAATATCCCGCACACAACAAAAAAGCCGGGAATTCCCGGCTTTTTCTTCAGCAATTTGCAAGCAGCAAATTAGGCGTGTTCGCCCAGTACAGCAACGATCACGTCAACCACTACGTCCGTATGCAATGCAACGGAAACGCTGTGATCGCCAGCGATCTTCAATGGACCTTGTGGCAGACGCACTTGTGCTTTTTCAACCGCGAAACCTTGTTTTGTCAGGGCGTCAGCGATATCGAAGTTAGTAACGGAACCGAACAAACGGCCATCAACACCAGATTTCTGGGTGATTTGCACTGTCAAACCGGACAGTTTTTCACCTTGAGCCTGTGCTGCTGCCAATTTGGCGGCTGCTACTTTTTCCAGTTCAGCGCGTTTTGCTTCGAATTCAGCAACGGCAACTGTCGTTGCACGACGAGCCATACGTTGAGGAATCAAAAAGTTACGGGCATAGCCGTCTTTTACACGAACTACATCACCCAGATTGCCGAGATTAACGACTTTATCCAACAGAATAACTTGCATATTTTTCTCCTTTACCTTGTCGTCAATTACGCTGTGTGCAAATCAGTGTATGGCAGCAACGCGAGGTAACGTGCACGTTTGATTGCTGTATCAACTTGACGCTGGTACAACGCTTTAGTACCTGTCAGACGTGCAGGCATGATTTTGCCGTTTTCTTGCACGAAGTCTTTCAGTGTGTCGATGTCTTTGTAGTCAACTTTTTCTACATGTGCCGCTGTGAAACGGCAGAATTTTTTGCGCTTGAACAAAGGATTTTGTTGCTGACGCTTTTGCTTCAATTTGCTTTTGTCGAATTTTTTACCGAATGCCATTTTTGGCTCCTAATCTAGTAAAGGTGTCCCGAATTCAGTGACATGAAAAACGAGACTTTTGCTATTGCGATTTTTGCGTGCTAAAAAACCAGTAAATTCCACCGGCACATCCAGTGCAATTTCATTGAATTGGCGGGAAATCTCCCCTGCCGCAACTGCTGAAATTTCAAACTCGACCTGTCGAACTGCGTTCGCCTCACGAGTTTCCGAACTGTGCATCAATGTCGCAGAAGCTATCGGTATACCGGCCGGTGTGTACCGCAATGCGGTTTTTTCTACGATCCGGGCTACAAGCTTCAGCTGATTCACTATTTTTTACACGACCTCTGTCAATGAATAATTAAGCAGCAGGCGCTTCAACACGTTGCGCTTTTGCAGCATCTTCCTTCTGAACAGCTTTCATCATTGGAGAAGGTGTTGCTTCTGCTTTTTTCAGTTTGACTGTCAGGTGACGCAAGACAGCATCATTGAATTTAAATGCTGTTTCCAACTCGAGCAGAGTTTCGGCATCGCATTCAATGTTCAAGCAAACATAGTGCGCTTTCGCCAGTTTTTGAATCATGTAAGCCAGTTGACGACGGCCCCAGTCTTCAACGCGATGGATTTGACCACCACGCGCTACAACACTTGCCTTGTAGCGTTCGATCATTGCAGGAACTTGCTCGCTCTGATCGGGATGTACGATAAATACGATTTCATAATGACGCATATATTCTCCTTGTGGACAATAAAAATAGCCCGCCTCGGCGTCAAGACGAGTGCGGGAAGAGGAAAGCCGACAATAATAACCCAGTTTTTCATTTTGATCAATTAGATCAGTGACTTAGCCAAGCAAACACCTCATTCACCTGTTTGAATGAGGATATTTTTCACATTTTTGCCACTCTCTGCGGATTTTGACTTGCATATTCAGCTTTACTGTATAAAAATACAGACTGCTTGCATATACAGCACATTCACATTAGAAAACGCCATGCTAAAACTGACTGCCCGCCAGGAACAAATACTTAACCTGATCAAGGATGCCATCCAAAATACCGGATTTCCGCCTACCCGCGCAGAAATTGCCGCTGAACTGGGATTCCGCTCCACCAATGCGGCCGAAGAACATTTGCAGGCACTGGCACGCAAGGGTGTGATCGAGATTGCCGCTGGCACCTCGCGCGGCATACGCCTGCTGGAATCCGCACTGTCCAGCCACATCCCCGGCATACAGATGGCGCTACCGCATCCGGCACTGATGCAACTGAGCCTGCCGCTGGTTGGCCGCGTCGCTGCCGGTTCGCCGATACTGGCTAGCGAACATATCGAATCCACCTACCATGTGGACCCCGCCCTGTTCTCTGCCAAGCCTGACTTTTTGCTGAAGGTACGCGGCATGTCCATGCGCGATGCCGGCATCCTTGATGGTGATTTGCTGGCCGTAAAAAAAACCGACAGCGCCCGCAATGGCCAGATCGTCGTCGCCCGCCTGGGCGATGATGTCACCGTCAAACGCTACAAGAAAACCGGCGACCTGATTGAACTGATGCCAGAAAACCCGGATTACCCCATCATCAGGGTCGGCGATACCGAAGAAGATTTTGCTCTGGAAGGCCTGGCAGTCGGCCTGATGAGAAACTGGGTTTGAGGACAGCCTGGGTGTGATCCTCCCCTCTCATCCGGATCACGCCTGGCTCGTCCTCAAACTTTTATGCCAACATCAATAAAAAAGCGCCCGATTAGAAATCGGGCGCTTTTCTTTATTGGCTAGCAGAGTCTGCCGGCATACGCCGACACCCCCTAAGCCTAGTGTTTCACCACTGTCGTATCCGCCGGTGTTTCTGGCGTTGCCGGTGTTGCGGCGGCAGCTACGGGGACTGGCTCGTCGACCAGAGGAACAGGCTGGGTTTCCAGTGCGATTTCCAGGACTTTGTCTATCCAGCGAACCGGGATGATTTCCAGTTTGTTTTTGACGTTGTCCGGGATCTCTGTCAGATCCTTGGCATTTTCTTCTGGTATCAACACGGTTTTGATACCACCGCGATGTGCAGCCAGCAATTTTTCTTTCAAGCCACCGATAGGCAATACTTCGCCGCGCAATGTGATTTCACCTGTCATGGCGACATCAGCACGAACCGGGATGCCGGTGAATACGGACACCAGCGCCGTGGTCATGGCAATACCGGCAGACGGGCCGTCTTTCGGTGTTGCACCTTCGGGTACGTGGATATGGATGTCACTCTTCTCGAACACATCGGCCTTGATACCCAGACGCTTGGCGCGACTGCGTACCACAGTACGGGCTGCTTCGATCGATTCTTTCATGACATCGCCCAGGGTACCTGTACGAATGACACCACCTTTGCCCGGCATGGCTACGGCTTCTATGGTCAGCAAATCGCCGCCCACTTCAGTCCAGGCCAAACCGACAACCTGGCCAATCTGGTTATCCTTGACGGCGACGCCAAAGTCATAGCGACGCACACCCAGGTATTTATCCAGGTTCTTGGAATTGACTGTGGCTTTTTTCTCGGTCTTTTTCAGCAAGAGCATTTTCACGACCTTGCGGCAAATCTTGGAGATTTCCCTTTCCAGCGAACGCACACCGGCTTCACGGGTGTAATAACGGATGATGTCGCGCAAAGCACTTTCTGCCACGGTGATTTCGCCTTCTTTCAAACCATTGTTCTTGATTTGTTTAGGCAGCAAATAGCGTTGGGCAATGCTGGTTTTTTCATCTTCGGTATAACCCGACAGGCGTATCACTTCCATCCGGTCCAGCAAAGCTGGCGGGATATTGTAGGAATTGGAGGTCGCCACAAACATCACGTCGGACAGATCGAAATCGACTTCGATGTAATGATCCGAAAAAGTATGATTTTGTTCAGGGTCCAATACCTCCAGCAAGGCAGAAGATGGATCGCCACGGAAATCAGCGCCCATCTTGTCCACTTCATCCAGCAAGAACAGCGGATTACGCACACCAACCTTGGACAGGCTTTGCAAAATCTTGCCTGGCATGGAGCCGATGTAGGTACGGCGGTGACCACGGATTTCAGCCTCGTCACGCACGCCACCCAGAGCCATACGCACGAACTTGCGGTTCGTGGCACGGGCGATGGATTGCCCCAGCGAGGTCTTACCCACACCCGGAGGACCAACCAGGCACAGGATAGGTGCTTTCAACTTGTCAACGCGCTGTTGTACTGCAAGATATTCCAGGATGCGTTCTTTAACCTTATCCAGGCCAAAGTGTTCGTCTTCCAATACTTTTTCAGCATTCGTCAAATCATTATTGACCTTGGATTTTTTCTTCCATGGCAGATTGACGATGGTGTCGATGTAATTGCGCACGACGGTGGCTTCAGCCGACATCGGTGACATCATTTTGAGTTTTTTCAACTCATTCTGTGCCTTGTCGCGGGCTTCTTTAGGCATCTTGGCGGCCAGGATTTTTTTCTCCAGCTCGTCAATATCGGCACCCTCTTCACCTTCACCCAATTCTTTCTGGATGGCCTTGACCTGTTCGTTCAGGTAGTACTCGCGCTGCGATTTCTCCATTTGGCGCTTGACGCGACCACGGATACGCTTTTCAACCTGCAGGATGTCGAGTTCGCCTTCCAGTTGTCCCAGCAAATGCTCAAGACGTTTGGAGACGCTGAAGATTTCCAGGATGACCTGCTTCTGTTCCAGCTTCAATGGAAGATGGGCAGCGATGGTATCTGCCAGGCGACCGGCATCGTCGATACCGGACAGGGATGCCAGGATTTCTGGCGGGATTTTTTTGTTCAGTTTGACGTATTGATCAAATTGCTGAACGATGGCGCGACGCATCGCTTCCACTTCGGATTCGTCACCTTCATCCAGAGCGACGGGTGTCAGGTCTGCGAAAAAATGGGATTCGGAATCATGGATCTTGTGTATGCGCGCACGTTGAGCGCCTTCGACCAGTACCTTGACGGTACCGTCCGGCAACTTCAGCATTTGCAGGATATTGGCAATACAGCCAATTTCATAAATATCATCTGCCGAAGGTTCATCCTTGGCAGCGGCTTTCTGAGCGGCAAGCATAATGCTCTTGCCCTGATCCATGGCAGCTTCCAAAGCCTTGATGGATTTTGGACGCCCCACAAACAGAGGAATCACCATGTGCGGGAATACAACAACATCACGCAGTGGCAACAACGGCAGTTGGGTTTGTTCGGTTATCAGAGTAGTCGTCATGGCGCACCTTTCATAAATACTGGTTAACAATGTTGGCGCACTGGGCGGAAACACAAGCCCATTCCGGGAAAAAACAATAAAAAAAGCCACACAGAGAGCTTCCCCGGGTAGCTTTACGATTGAAGCTGTAATTATTTTGTTAAATCATTGTACTTCGAATCAAATTAAAACGAAGAAATAAAGCGAGGGAAACCAATAAAAAATGGGGAGTTGCCTCCCCATCATGTTTTTGCTACCACATCAAGCAGGTGACTCAGGCACCGGCGACTTTGGGTTGTTCGTGGTAAATCAGCAAGGGTTTCGCGCCATTGGTGATGGTATTTTCATCAATGACCACCTTCTCTACATTCTGATGGCTAGGCAAGTCATACATAACGTCCAGCAAGGCGTGTTCCAGTATGGAACGCAAGCCACGCGCGCCGGTCTTGCGGGCAATCGCCTTCTTGGCTATGGCCTGCAGGGCAGCAGGACGGATTTCCAGTTCCGTGCCTTCCATCTCCAGCAATTTTGCATATTGCTTGATCAGGGCGTTTTTAGGCTCAACCAGAATTTGTATCAGTGCCGCTTCATCCAGTTCATTCAACGTAGCAATCACAGGCAGGCGACCGACCAGTTCAGGAATCAGACCAAACTTGATCAGATCCTGTGGTTCTGCGTCCTGCATGACGTCGCTGGCGCTCTTTTCTGCCTGGCTCTTGACGCTGGCAGAGAAACCTATGCCACTGCGCTCAGAACGGTCGGAAATGATCTTGGCCAGGCCGTCAAACGCACCACCACAGATAAACATGATGTTGGTGGTATCGATCTGGATGAAATCCTGGTTAGGATGCTTGCGACCACCCTGTGGCGGCACCGATGCCATGGTACCTTCAACCAGCTTCAGCAAGGCTTGCTGCACGCCTTCACCGGAAACGTCACGGGTGATTGACGGGTTGTCAGATTTACGCGATATCTTGTCAATCTCATCGATATAAACGATGCCCTTTTGCGCGCGTTCAACTTCATAGTTGCAATTCTGCAGCAACTTTTGAATGATGTTTTCAACGTCTTCACCGACATAGCCGGCTTCGGTCAGCGTGGTTGCATCGGCGATCACGAAAGGTACATTCAGCATGCGTGCCAGCGTTTGTGCCAGCAGGGTCTTGCCGGAACCAGTCGGGCCCACCAGCAAGATATTACTCTTGGCCAGTTCGACATCATCTTTCTTGCCGAGGTGCTTCAGACGCTTGTAGTGGTTGTACACCGCCACTGCCAGAATGCGTTTGGCGTTGAGCTGACCAATGACGTACTGGTCCAGCAGATCGGTGATTTCCTGCGGTGTCGGCAGCTCGGTTTTTGCACTGGCAATATTATCAATTTCGGACACTTCGTCACGAATGATGTCATTGCACAAATCGATACACTCATCGCAAATAAATACGGATGGCCCTGCTATCAGTTTCTTAACCTCATGCTGACTCTTGCCGCAAAACGAGCAATAGAGCAACTTTTCTCCGCTGGAGGATTTTTTATCGGGCATGATACGTATATAAAATAAACAAAATTAATCTATGAAACCGAGGTCAACAGCACAGCGAGGATGACAAAACACCCATGCGACCTGCCCCAAGCTTCTTCCGTACGCATATTACCTGCAAAAACGGCTTTCGTCATGGCAACCACCTATTGCAGTCGAATTACAGTTAAGCCCACGTCGACATTATAGAGCAGAATAAAAAAACGCCCGAACCATCGAGGAGCGGGCGTTTTATTTTTTCTATGCTGCTTACGCGCGATGGGTCAAAACTTTATCGATCAGACCGTATTCCGCTGCTGCATCGGCAGACATGAAATTGTCACGATCGGTATCTTTGGCGATCTGCTCCAGGCTACGGCCTGTGTTTTCGGCCAGGATACCGTTCAGACGTTCACGCAGATACAAGATCTCGCGTGCCTGGATTTCAATATCAGAAGCCTGACCTTGCGCGCCGCCCAGAGGCTGGTGAATCATGATACGGGAATTTGGCAGGGAGAAACGTTTGCCCTTGGCACCAGCTGACAGCAGGAAGGCACCCATGGATGCCGCCAGACCCGTACACAGCGTCGATACATCGGGCTTGATGAACTGCATGGTGTCATAAATCGCCATACCGGCCGATACCGAACCGCCAGGAGAGTTGATGTAAAGGGAAATATCCTTGTCTGGATTTTCGCTTTCCAAAAACAGCAATTGCGCAACGATGAGATTGGCAGCCTGGTCATTGACCGGGCCAACCAGAAAAATCACACGTTCCTTGAGCAGGCGGGAATAGATGTCGTAAGCACGCTCACCTCTGCCACTCTGCTCAATCACCATAGGCACCATGCCCAGCATATTTGTGTCCAGTGCCGAATTACGGATGATGCCTGTCATGTGATTTCCTTTTTGTTACGCTTGTGCGTTGTTACCCATCAATTCGTCGAAAGGCAGAACCTTGTCTGTGACTTTCGCTTTACCCAACACATAGTTAACGACGTTTTCTTCTAATACAAGGGCTTCGACTTCAGCCAGACGGTTGCGGTCGCTAAAATAATACTTAACGACTTGCTGTGGGTCTTCGTAGCTTTGGGCGAAATCTTCAACTTGCGCCTTGATTTGCTCGGTTGTTGCCTGCAGGTTGTTGACCCTGACCAGTTCAGCCAGGATCAAGCCCAGACGTACGCGACGTTCTGCCTGAGCAGCAAACAATTCTGCCGGGAATGGTACATCTTTAACGTTCATGCCGCGTTGCGCCATGTCCTGACGTGTCATTTCTGCCAGACGCTCGCCATCCTGGGCAACCAGGCTCTTGGGCACGTCAAATTCAACCGCCTTGACCAGCGCGTCCATGACGCTTTCTTTGGTCTTGGATTTGACACGGCCACGCACTTCGCGCTCCAGGTTGTCTTTGATGTCGGTACGCATTTTGGTCAGATCGCCATCTTCCACGCCCAGCATTTTTGCGAACTCGGAATCTACTTCAGGCATGTGCGCCCATTCCAGTTTTTTCAGCGTAATAGTGAATTCTGCTGTTTTACCGGCAACATCCTTGCCATGGTAATCTTCTGGAAAAGCCAATGGAAAAGTCTTGGATTCACCCACTTTCAAACCGATGGTTGCTGTTTCAAACTCAGGCAACATACGGCCTTCGCCCAGAACGAAAGTGAAGTCATCGGCCTTGCCACCAGCAAATTCGACGCCGTCGATCTTGCCAACGAAATCGACTGTAGCGCGGTCACCGCTTTGTGCGGACTGGTCTGCACCGCCGTCGCCATGCGCGCCCTGCTCGCCTTTAACGTGGAAATGCACACGTTGTTTGCGCAGGATGTCGATAGTCTTGTTGATTTCAACATCAGTCACTTCGGACTTAACTTGTTCCACTTCAGCAACAGACAGATCGCCGACGCTGATTTCTGGATAAATTTCAAATGTTGCATCAAATGCCAGGCTGCCTTCGGCAACATCAGCACCGGATTTTGGTTCTATGCTTGGGTAGCCGGCAACGCGCAATTTGTTTTCATTGGCGGCGACTGAGAAAGCCTGACCGACCTTGTCGTTCAGCACTTCTGTTTCGACTTGATAGCCATACTGGGCAGCCACCATTTTCATCGGCACTTTACCAGGACGGAAACCAGGCGCTTTTGCTGTACGTGCACGCACTTTCAAACGCTTTTCAACTTCCGATTGCACGTCAGCGATCGGGAAAGAAATCGTTAAGCGGCGTTCCAATTTATCTAAAGTTTCGACTGCAGTTGCCATGAAAATCGTCCAAATAGTAAAAATTCTGTGGTGCGAGGAGGGGGACTCGAACCCCCACACCATTGCTGGCGTCAGGACCTAAACCTGGTGCGTCTACCAATTTCGCCATCCTCGCGGGATGTTTATGTTGCATACCGACATCGTGTCAGACCATGTTCCGCACGGCCGGTACAAAAGCAAAGGGCGACCCGAAATTCAAGCGTCGCCCAAAACTGATGTATGTGGCATTACAACTCCAGCCCGATATTCTACTGGATTTTATTCGCATGTGCCGTATTTTTTTACAGACGCCGAAAAACCCCTACCTGCCCTTATTAACCATTACCCGCCCTGCCCGGCCACCTACAAACCAAAAAAGCCCTTGCCTGTATACAACACAGGCAAGGGCTTTTTTTGATCAGACTACATCCACAGGGATCAGGCTGGTTTCTTGACGCGGAACCAGGCCGCATACAATGCCGGCAAGAACAGCAGGGTCAGCGCTGTCGCGATGATCAAGCCACCCATGATGGCTACCGCCATCGGCCCCCAGAATACGGAACGCGACAAAGGTATCATCGCCAGCACTGCAGCGGCAGCCGTCAGGATGATGGGGCGGAAACGGCGTACCGCCGATTCCACGATGGCATCCCACGGCGCAGCCCCCTCACGGATATCATGCTCGATCTGGTCGATCAGAATCACCGAGTTACGGATGATCATGCCGAACAAGGCGATCACACCCAACTGGGCGACAAAACCGAATGGGCGTTGCAATATCAGCAAGGCCATGGCCGCACCGGCCACACCCAAAGGCCCGGTCAGGAACACCAGCAAGGAACGCGAGAAGCTATGCAGTTGCAACATCAGCAATGTAAAGATAATAAACACCACTAATGGCACATTGGCTGCAATCGATTCCTGTGCCTTACCACTATCGGCTGCCGCGCCGGCCAGCTCTATCTTGTAACCAGGCAAGAGGCTGGCGCGGATTTCATCCAGCTTCGGTGAAATCTGGCTGGATACAGTTGGCCCCTGTATACCATCCACCACGTCAGACTGGACGGTGACGGCCCATTCGCGCCCTTCACGCCAGACCACGCCAGGCTCCCATACCAGGGAAATGCGGGCGACTTGTGATAAAGGCACGTATTTGCCACTGCCAGTTGGAATATTGGCATTACCCAGCGCTTCTACGGTCGAACGCTCATCCACCGGCTGACGTACCGCGATGTCGATCAGCTTGTTGCCATCACGGAACTGGCCAACGGTGGTGCCGGTCAAGATGGTATTGGCAGCACGCATCACCGTTTGCGAGGTAATGTTCAGCATGCGCAACTTGTCCTGATCAAGATCTATCCTGATCACCTTCACGGATTCATTCCAGTTGTCATTCACACCAACGGTATTGGCATTGGCGCGCATAATCGCTTTCACGCGATCAGCGATTTCCCTGACTTTAGTCACTTCCAGGCCAGAAACGCGGAATTGCACAGGGTAAGGAACTGGAGGTCCATTCGGCAACAGCTTGACGCGACCGCGCACCTCAGGGAAATCCTTTTTAAAGGCATCGATGATTTTCAGGCGCAACGCCGAGCGCGCCTTCAAATCCTTGGGCAAGACCACGATCTGCGACACGTTAGTCTGCGGGAAAATCTGATCCAGTGGCAAATAGAAGCGCGGGCTGCCAGTACCGACGTAGCTGGTAACGCTATCCACACCTTCTTGCTTCTGGACGAAGGCTTCAAATTTCTTGGCTTGCGCTTCCGTCGCGGCAAAAGATGAGCCTTCAGGCAACCACAGTTCAACCATCAATTCCAGGCGACTGGAATCAGGGAAGAATTGCTGCTCAATAAACTTGAACCCGAATACACCCAGACCAAACACACCCAGCGTAATGATGATGGTGGTTTTGCGCCACTCCACACACCAGTTCACCAGGGCACGGAAACGGCTATAAAACGGTGAATCGAATATCTCATGCTCGCTGCCACCAGAACCACCGTGCGGCTTCACCTTCAACAACAGGTAACCAAGATAAGGCGTAAAGATAACCGCTGCCAGCCAGGAAATAATCAGGGCCAGCGCATTCACGGAAAACATGGAGAAGGTATATTCGCCCGCAGCAGACTTGGCCAGACCAATCGGCAAGAAGCCCGCTGCCGTGATCAGGGTACCGGTCAGCATCGGCATCGCGGTGGAGGTATAGGCAAAGGTCGCGGCGTCAAAGCGCGAGAAGCCCTCTTCCATTTTCCTGACCATCATCTCGACCGCAATAATAGCATCGTCCACCAGCAAGCCCAGCGCAATGATCAGCGCCCCCAGCGATATCTTGTGCAGATCGATATCCAAAATACGCATGAACAGGAAGGTGATCGCCAATACCAATGGTATCGTCAACCCCACCACCAGACCCGGCCAGATATCCAGACGGAATGGTTTGGTATGCAAGCCCAGCGCCAGGAAACTGACCGCCAGCACGATCACTACCGCCTCGATCAGGGTATGAATAAATTCACCGACTGATGACTTGACCGCATCTGGCTGGTTGGACACTTGCTCCAGCGTGATACCGACTGGCAATTTGGCCTTGATAATGGCGACATCATGCTGGAGATTCTTACCCAGCTCGATGATGTTGCCACCTTTTTCCATCGAGATACCGAGACCCACCACTTCTTTACCGTTAAAGCGCATCTTGTCTTGCGGCGGGTTCTTGTATTCACGCTTGACGGTAGCAAAATCGCCAAGGCGGAAGGTGGTTCCGTTAGCGCGCAATTGCAGGCTTTCCAGGTCCTTCACCGTCATCAATGCACCGGTTACACGCACTTGCAGGTTGTCGCTGGATGTGGTCAGCACGCCGGTACCCTCGATACCGTTCTGTGAGCTGATTTGCCCGACTACCGCATCAAAGGGAATACCCAGTTGCGAGAATTTTTTCTGGGAAAATTCAATATTGATTTTTTCATCCTGAACCCCAAACAATTCAACCTTGGAGACGGAAGGAATGCGCAAGAATTGTTGACGCACGTAATCGGCATATTCCTTCACTTCTTCATACTTGAAGCCATCACCAGACAGGGCAAAGATCGAACCATAGGTATCGCCGAATTCATCATTGAAGAACGGCCCCTGCACGCCTGGCGGCAGGGTCGCCTTGATATCGCCTATCTTCTTGCGCACCTGATACCAGGACTGCGCGGTTTCCTTGGGCGGTGTCGATTCACGCAATTGCAGAATGATCAGGGTTTCGCCCGGTTTGGAGTAGCTGCGTATCTTGTCGATATACGGTGTTTCCTGGAGTTTTTTCTCCAGCTTGTCGGTCACCTGATCGGCCATCTGCAAGGCAGTGGCACCTGGCCAGATGGCCCTGACCACCATGGCACGGAAAGTAAACGGCGGATCTTCATCCTGCCCCAGCTTGCTGTAGCTGAGTATGCCACCCAGCAGCAGCACGACTATCAGGTAACGCGTCAGCGGTATATGCTCAAGCGCCCACCTGGATAAATTGAATCCACGGGAAGAATCGCTCATTTGGTGACTCCTGAAGCGGCATCAGCCACTTTGGCTGGCGCAGCAGCAGGAGTGGCGGCAGCAGGAATGGCAGAAGCGGCCGCAGGAGCAGCGGCATTGGCAGGTACTTCAACGCCAAGGATAGTCACTTTCTGACCATTTTTCAGTTGATTGACACCAGCAGTCACCACTACCTGGCCCGGCTTGACACCACCAGCCAGCAATACTTCTTCGCCTGATGAACCGGCGACCTGCACCGGCACCAGCCTGACCACACCAGCTTCAACCACCCATACCGAGGAGGCATTCTTTTCCTGGAACATCGCTGTCAGCGGCACCTTGATCGCGGCATTTGGATTTTTGGCATTGAAGCTGACAAAGGCCGTCATGCCCAGTTGCACATTCTTGACATCGCCACCCAGACTGACCTTGGCAGTAAAGGTGCGGGTAACCGGATCGGCAATCGGTGACAATTCGCGCAGTTTGGCAGGAATAGTCTGACCAGGGCTGGCCCACAGGCGCACATTGACATCAGTCATCTGACGGATGGAGTTGATCTTGTCTTCCGGAATGCCGACCACGACATCCAGATCACCCGTTTGCGCAACCCGGACTACCGGCGTGCCGGCAGTCACTACCTGCCCCACTTCAGCATCCAAACCGGTGACCACACCATCCACGTCTGCCACCAGGCTGGTATAGCCAGACTGGTTGGCCTGGTTTTTATAGGCCGCCTGGGCTTGTTCATAGCTGGACTGGGCAGACTTGGCTGCTACTTCTTTGCCGTCCAGAACGGAAGCAGCAACAAAATTCTTGGAACGCAGGTCCTGATAACGCTTCAGTTCTGCCACTGCCAGGTCACGGTTGCTTTCTGCCGCTGCCAATCCGGCCCTGGCCTGCATCTGGGCCAAGGCCAGGTCTTGCGGATCAAGCTGCATCAGCACCTGGCCACGTTTGACCACAGTGCCAACATCGACCTTGCGGGTAACGATTTTGCCGGCAACCCGAAAACCCAGGCGAGATTCGATACGTGGTCTGACTTCGCCAGGTAATTCGGAATTGATATCAACATTGCTGGATGCCAGGGTAATCGTCCTTACCGGGCGGATGTCTTCGGTTTTTTCAGCAGGTTTGGAACAAGCCAGCAACAGGCTCGCAGCAGCAAGAGCAAAGGCGTAAGTGGCTACGCGCCTGCCAGCCAGTTGCCGTGCCTGAGGATGATTGGTAGTTTCTGGTGTTAACACAGGAGTTTTCCTTTACTATGCAGGCTTTCCAAGCCGGGATGAAACGAGTAAAAAACCTAAACAGGATTTGCCCAAAACTGCCTCTTTATGCGATGCGGCTACAGCTACTTCAGCGCCCGACCGCAGCTTTTGGGACAATTTTGCGTAAACCCTGTTAAAGAGAATGAATCTTGCCGGACTTCAGACATGCCCAGATTTCTTGATCTTTTAGAATATTTTTCTGCTACCATCAAATAACTGACTTTGCGGTTAGTAATTATAGTTAAGCATCTTGTTTTTGCCAATGACTTTTCAGTCATTAAGCTTTTTATTGAACTTTTGCCTATTTTTATTGAATTTTTGCCTATAAATCGTCCTGAATTACGGCGTATCCGGTACACAATCTGAACAACCATCACTCAATATGCCTGCTGCACCTACCCAGCCCTCCAAGCATTACGAAAACTTTCCGGTCGCCTCGCTGCTGATGCCGGCCAGGCTGCGGCCTGCGGTGAATGTCATCTATGCCTTTGCCCGCAGCGCCGACGATATCGCGGATGAAGGCGATGCCAGCCCTGAAGAAAGACTGCGCCAGTTGGCCGTCTATGAAGCCGAACTTGATTGCATAGAGAAAAATAGTAGCAGCGAATCACAACTATTCAAGGCGCTGGCCGCGGTGATACACAAATATGACCTGCCACTGCAATGTTTTCGTGACTTGCTGTCAGCCTTTAAACAGGATGTGGTCACGACCCGGTATGCCGATTTTCCCAGCCTGCTGGATTATTGTGCACGCTCGGCCAACCCGGTGGGCACACTGATGCTGCATCTGTATGGCGAAGCCAGTGCAGACAATTTGCGTGATTCGGATGCCATTTGCAGTGCCCTGCAAATTATCAATTTTTGGCAAGATGTAGCCGTGGACTGGCAAAAACAGCGCATCTACCTGCCGCAGGATGATCTCAGCCGCTTTGGCATTGCCGAGCAACAGATTGCCAACGGCGTGCTGAATGAAGACTGGCGCAATCTCATGCGCTTCCAGATTGCCCGCGCAAGTAACCTGATGCTGTCCGGCAGTGGCCTGGCGAAACGATTACCAGGCAGGCTGGGCTGGGAATTACGACTGGTGGTACAGGGTGGTTTGCGCATACTGGAAAAAATCGAGCAAGTACAAGCCGATGTATTTTATCAGCGCCCCAAACTGGGCAAAACAGACTGGATAAGACTGGTATGGCGCGCCTGTCACATGTAAAACATAGGTAGGGCACATGCAAGGCACATGCGGAACACATGTAGGACGTCAGTTGACTTGCACCTGCATCTGGACAGTTTTTTCTTGCCGATGTAAACAAACGCAACGATTGGTAACAAATCAATCCGAATTTATACGGATAGACATAGTAGTTATTACAGAATGAACTTAAAATAATCTGCATGCACTAAGCTTGATATGAAATGACAGGGAATTGTTTGTCACGATCATTCTCATGCATGCATTACCGCCCTGGGCGCTGCATCATCCTCTTCCCTCCTACCAAAAACCGGAGCCAGTTTTGCTAACTTATATAACCCGCAGTGCGCTGCTGCTTTGCCTGCTTTCCTTGAACGGCTGCACTGTCCTTGCGATTGCTGATGCGGCAGTATCCACTACGGTCAAAGTTGGCAGCGCAGTGGTGGGCACGGCAGTGGATGTGACACGTGCCGGCGTCAGGGCAATTACCCCAGGGACCAGCAACAAGGCGGATGACGATGGCAACAATACTGATACCGACAGCAATATAGATAGTAATGAGCGTAGCGACAAAGATGATGCCGGCAGCCGCCATCGCAACCCGTAGCCATAAGTTCACCGAGTAAACATATTGTTCACCACCAAAGCCATCATGCCGACAGAGACACAAATTGAGCAACACCGTGTAGTCCAGGCTGCCGCCAAGGCGGTACTGGAACGTCTGGCAGGCATCATTACCGCCAAAGATACCGAACAAAGCATTGCCGACAAGGCCTATGCCATGCTGTGTGAATGCGGCTATGCCGACACCTGGTACCACCAGTGCCCGGCCCTGGTTTTGCTGGGGTCCCGCAGTTGTGTCTCGATTTCTGGCCGCGATTATCAACCCGGCACCGAGCAGGTTGGCAGCGCCAACCTGATCACGGTTGATCTTAGCCCCACCAATGAACAATACTGGGGCGATTGCGCGCGCTCTTTTCCGGTAGAAAACGGCATGGTCACCCATGCGCCGCAAATGCTGGAATTTCGCAATGGCCTCAGCTTCCTGAAGCACCTGCATGCACAAATGCCGGAAATGGTGACCCCGAAAACCACCTTCGGTCAGTTATTCGACTGGGCCAACCTGCGCATACGCCAAAACGGTTTTGTGAATCTGGATTATCGCAATAATGTCGGTCACAGCATCGTCATCAACAAGGACGACCGTGAATTCATACACTCAGACAACAAGATAGAGCTGGGTGAAGTCCCATTTTTCAGCTTTGAACCCTTCATACGCCTGAAAGGTGGCAAATGGGGCTTTAAGCATGAAGGCATTTTTTACTTCAACGCCCAGGGTCGCCTGGAAGAACTGTAAGCGCGCCCATCTTTTACCGCAGCTTTTGAATACACCATAAAAAAATACAGCCATGCATACGCGTGGCTGTATTTCGTTTACTTCTACACTTCATTTGCCTGCACAAGTGCAGGCAAATGCCGCATCAGCTCTTGGTGCAAGTCACCGTGATGTTGGCGGCAGCAGTAGGATTATTGAAATCAATGATACCCGTACCATTGGCTACCTTACAGGTCTGGCCGCTAGGCTGGGTATCCACTGCGGTGACATAAGACACGCCATTGAGCAGACTCCAGTTGAAGCCATAGGTACCATCCAGTGTCACCGAGAACTTGTCGGCGTAGGCATTGGCGGTATTGACCATGGTCAGTATGGTGCCAGCTGTCAGGCCTGTCACCGTGAACTTGACTGGCACCGCAGGCACACAGGTCACAACAGATGTCAGTGCCGCTGCCGTATTCAGAATGTTGGCCGTGCCGGTGCCATTGACAACGGTACAGTATTGCGCTGCTGGGGGAATACCCACGGCAATCGCATACGCATCACCGTTGACCACATAATTACCGAACAGGAAAGTACCATTTGTCGACACGGTGGCCGTCAAGCCGGAATTATTATTCACCAGTACCAGCGAAGTGCTGTCTGCCAGGCCGGCCAGGGTACCGCCGATAGGCACATTCGGGACACAAGTAACAATAATATTCTTGACCGCAGCTTCACCGGTCATTTTGCCTGTACCGTTTACCACGGTACAGTTGACTGTATTTGGTTGTGACAGGATAGTGATCGCATAGCTGCCGTTACTGGCAACATTGAATGAGAAGCTACCATCTGCTGTCAGAGTCTGGGTGTAGCCGGCTTCATTTCGCAACTTAAGGGTATCACCCGAGGTGAGTCCCGTTACAGTACCACCCACCGTGGTGTATACAAAGCCACCGCAACCAGCGAGGACAAGTGCCAGGCAAGCTATAATTCCTAAAAGTTTCGATTTATTCAAGATATTCGTCCGGATTGATAGAATTTTTCCAAAAGCAGCGCCCCGGTATGACGGAGCGCACTATAATGCGCCCACTATTATACGAGCTAGCGTTGCCAAAGGAGACAATTCTTCATTGTGATTACATTCTGTTACGGCGCATAGTACCATTAAACCAATGTTTCACTCTGCCAGACACAGGTAAATTGGAGTAAATTCGCATCACAATAAATAAAGACTTTCGCAAGGCATCTGTATTTGTGCGCTTTGCCGCAGTTTGCTAGCATTACCTCTTTTTGGCCATATTTTTTAAGCTTAGCGGCCTCCCTTTAACCAGATTTTCCCTGAACAATTCAGACTATCCCAGACTATCCAGCATGTCTCCAGACGAATATTGCCAGCAAAAAGCTGCACAAAGTGGTTCCAGCTTTTATTACAGCTTCCTGTTTTTGCCAGTTGCAAGGCGCCGTGCCATTACTGCGCTATACGCCTTTTGCCGCGAGGTCGATGATGTGGTGGACGAGAGCACGGATGACATGGTAGCGCGCAGCAAGCTGGGCTGGTGGCGCAAAGAAATCCAGGCCATGCTGGCGCAACAACCCACCCATCCGGTAACCAAGGCATTGTTGCCGCATATGGCAACGTACCAGCTGGATGGCACGCATCTGCAAGCCATCATCGATGGCATGGAAATGGATTTGAACCAGACCCGCTATCTGGATTTTGCCGCCTTGCAAAAATACTGCTGGCATGTCGCTGGCGTGGTCGGTATCTTATCTGCCAGTATTTTTGGCATTCAACATCCTCAAACCCGTGAATTTGCTGAAAAACTGGGCCTGGCTTTCCAGATGACCAATATCATCCGCGATGTGGGCGAAGATGCGCGCAAAGGCAGGATCTATCTGCCAGTGAATGAATTGCAGCAGTTCTCTGTCACGGCTGCGGATATCTTGAATGCACGCCATAGCACCCAGTTTGAAAGCCTGATGCAATTCCAGTACGAACGTGCGCAACGCCTATATGACGAAGCCTTTGCCCTGCTGCCGCCAGAAGACCGCAAGGCGCAAAGAACCGGCCTGATCATGGCAGCGATTTATCGTGCCCTGCTGGTCGAGATACAGCGCGATGGCTTCCATGTGCTGAACCAGCGCATTTCACTGACACCCATACGCAAGCTGTGGCTGGCCTGGAAGACCTACATCCGTGGCTAAGCTGAGCAGGACGCCAGCCACGTCAGTCGCCATCATCGGTGCTGGCTGGGCCGGTTGCGCCGCGGCGCTTGAACTGGCGCAAGCGGGCATGCAGGTCACCCTGATCGACAGCGGTCGCCATCCCGGTGGCCGCGCGCGTGGTGTGAACCTGCATGGTCATCAGCTCGACAATGGCCAGCATATCTTGCTGGGTGCCTATAGTGAAAGCCTGCGCCTGATGCGCAAGGCTGGCGTGGACCTGGATCAGGCGCTGCTGAAATTGCCGCTGCAAATGGTCTACCCGCAGCTTGAAGATGGCATGTGTTTCATTGCCCCCAGGCTGCCAGCGCCCTTGCATATGCTGGTGGCGCTATGGAAAACCACAGGCCTGAGTTTTGCCGATAAACAGGCACTGGCCCGTTTTTCCACGACAGCGCGCTGGATGAACTGGCGCTTGCATGAAGATTGCAGTGTCAGTGAATTGCTGCAACGTTTCGACCAGACCGAGCGTCTGTGCCGCCTGATGTGGAACCCACTCTGCATCGCCGCCCTGAACACCCCGCCTGAACGCGCCTCGGCCCAGGTATTTATGAATGTGCTGCGCGACAGCCTGGGTGCAAGCCGCGCCGCATCTGACATGCTGTTGCCACGGCTTGACCTGTCTGCATTGTTCCCCGAAAAAGCAGCTGCCCTGGTGACTAAACATGGCGGCCAGGTGATCATGGGACACGCTGTCCAGGCCCTGCACCAGAATGCAGAAGCTAAATGGCAACTGGATATCAAACACAGTGAAACAACCGCCGTCGATCTGCCGGTATTCGACACCGTCATCCTGGCCAGCGATTTCGCCAATGCCGAACGGCTGATGCAAACCTTACCCGGCCACGCCAGCGCCATGCCGGCCTTCAGCTACGAAGCCATCACCACCTGTTATCTGCAATATGAACAGACCCTGCGTTTGCCACGCCCTATGCTGGCCTTGCTGGATGACGCGGCACAAAGTAAATGGGGGCAATATGTATTTGACCGCGGCCAACTGCACGACGCTCAGGCAGGTTTACTGGCCGTGGTGGTAAGCGCATCTGAACAGGCATGTGCCCTGGATCAGCAGCAACTGGCGCAAGACATCGCGGCGCAACTGGCCACTAGCCTGGGCATGCACACCTTGCTGCAACCGCTATGGCATAAATGCATTTCAGAAAAACGTGCGACCTTCAGTTGCACACCCGGGCTGACAAGGCCAGACAACCAGACATCCAGCCCCGGTCTGTTTCTGGCCGGTGATTACACCAAGGGTGATTATCCGGCGACGCTGGAAGGCGCTGTCCGCAGCGGTGTTGCAGCCAGCAAGGCGGTGCTGGCATTTTTGAAATCCAAATAGCGCAACCTGGGTCAACCTGGCTAAACTCAGGTCAACTCAGCTCGCATCATCAACCTCGCGTATCTTGGTCAAAGCTTCTTCGATACGGTCCACGCCAATAATCGTCAAACCCTCGATCTTCTGTTTGGGCGCATTGGACTTGGGTATCATGGCGATAGAAAACCCCAGTTTGGCCGCTTCACGCAAACGCTCTTGCCCGCGTGGTGCTGGCCGTATCTCACCAGCCAGGCCAACCTCACCAAACACCACCAGCCCGCGCGGCAAGGGTTTGTTGCGCATGGATGAATTAATCGCCAGCAGCACTGCCAGGTCGGCAGCAGGCTCGGCAATCTTGACGCCGCCCACGGCATTGATGAATACATCCTGATCAAACGCCGCCACGCCTGCATGCCGGTGCAACACCGCCAGCAACATGGCCAGACGGTTTTGCTCCAGCCCGACAGACAGACGACGTGCATTCGGTGCGTGCGAACTGTCAACCAGGGCCTGTATCTCAACCAGCAAAGGCCGCGTGCCTTCCTTCGTGACCATGACGCAAGACCCGGCGACCTGGGTATCATGCTGCGATAAAAACAGGGCTGAAGGATTGGATACGCCCTTCAGGCCTTTTTCTGTCATGGCAAACACGCCCAGCTCATTGACAGCACCAAAACGGTTCTTGATGGCCCGCACCAGGCGGAAGCTGGAATGGGTATCCCCTTCAAAATACAAGACCGTATCAACAATATGCTCCAGCACCCTTGGCCCCGCCAGCGCACCTTCTTTGGTGACATGGCCGACCAGTATCATGGTGATGTCCATGGTCTTGGCAACCCGGGTCAATTGCGCGGCACATTCACGCACCTGGGCGACCGAGCCGGGTGCCGAACTCAGCGCATCTGAATACATGGTTTGTATGGAATCAATCACCACCACCTGTGGCTTGTGTTCTGCCAGGGTATTCAGGATTTTTTCAAGTTGTATCTCGGCCTGCAATTGCAGATCCTTGGCATCCAGCACCAGACGTTTGGCGCGCAGCGCAATTTGTGCACCGGATTCTTCGCCGCTGACATACAGCACTTTTTTTATGCGCGCCATATTTGCCAGTGCCTGCAACAACAGTGTTGATTTACCGATGCCAGGGTCGCCACCTATCAACACCACGCCACCCGGTACCAGACCGCCACCCAGCACGCGGTCAAATTCATCAATACCAGTGCCAAAACGCGGTACATCGATGGCTTCAATTTCAGCCAGGTTCAATACCGGTGCCGATTGCGCCAGCCCCTGCGGTTTAACAGAGAAGCGATTGCCGACAGACTCTACGATGGTTTCGACCAGGGTATTCCACTGCCCGCAGGCCGGACACTGGCCAGCCCATTTATTGACGACGCCACCGCACTCGGTGCAGGTGTAATTGGTTTTTGCTTTTGCCATTTTGAGCGCTATAAAGTTGTTGGAATGCCATACCAGCATGACAGGTGAAACCTGCTATTGACATTTGATGCCCGTCAAACATGCCAACGCAAACACTGATATTTTAACCAGTATTCGTGATTTAGCTTGCCCTATTTCACAAATTCGCCGCAATTTTCATGGTATAAAGCATGCCAGTGACATTTTGTAGCAGGTAAATATCAAGCATGAATAAAGCATGAAAAGCGGTTTTTACACCATCATGGCGGCGCAGTTTTTTTCATCACTGGCCGACAATGCCTTACTGATAGCCGCAATGGCACTGCTGGCGTCCATGCACTCTCCGAGTTGGATGCCGCCGCTGTTGAAGTTATTCTTTGTCCTGTCTTACGTTTTGCTGGCCGCTTTTGTTGGTGCCTTTGCAGATTCCCTGCCCAAGGGCAAGGTCATGCTGATGACCAATATGATCAAGGTCGGTGGCTGCGCACTGATGTTCTTCAATGTCCATCCTTTACTCGCGTATGCGGTAGTGGGCTTTGGTGCTGCTGCCTATTCACCCGCCAAATACGGCATCCTGACAGAATTGCTGCCGCCAGAAAAACTGGTCGCTGCGAATGGCTGGATAGAAGGCCTGACGGTATCATCCATCATCCTGGGTACAGTATTGGGCGGTGCGCTGGTGAACCCGCAGATATCCAGTACCTTGCTGCACTTTGATTTCCCCATCCTTGATTTCAACATCACGACACCGTCTGAAGCAGCCTTGTGCGTCATCACCGCCTGCTATGGACTGGCGGCCCTGTTCAATATGCGCATCCCGGACACTGGTGCCCGCTACGAACACCAGCAACGTAACCCCATCAGACTGATCGTCGACTTTGCCGGCTGCTTCACGATCTTGTGGAAAGACAAGTTAGGCCAGATTTCACTGTCAGTGACCACCCTGTTCTGGGGTGCCGGCGCAACGCTGCAATTCATCGTTTTGAAATGGGCAGAAAGATCTCTGAACATGCAACTCGACAGGGCGGCCGTCCTGCAAGGTGTGGTGGCGGTCGGCATTGCCCTCGGTGCAGTGGCAGCAGCGCGTTTTGTGCCATTGAAAAAATCATTGAGCGTCATGCCGCTGGGCATCACCATGGGCCTGGTCGTGACCACCATGGTGTTCGTGCATGATGTCTGGATTGCCTACCCCCTACTGATACTGGTAGGTGCGCTGGCGGGTTATTTTGTGGTCCCCATGAATGCGCTGCTGCAACATCGCGGCCACGTGCTGATGAGCGCTGGACATTCCATCGCCGTGCAAAACTTCAATGAAAACCTGTCGGTGCTGACCATGCTGGCGCTGTATGCGCTGATGGTATCGCTGAACCTGGATATTCTGGTAGTGATCGTGCTGTTTGGCATGTTCGTTGCCAGCACCATGTATCTGGTGATGCGCAAGCATGCCGCCAATCAGCGCGAATTTGATTCGCTGGCACTGATTGGTGAACACAAACACTGAGCACAAGCACTGAAGCATCAACTCCGGCATACCGACGCGCCTGCATGGCGCGTCATCCTCCAGGTCGTTTGATCTCTGCAGCACGCATAAACCAGTTAGCAGGCACGACCATGCCGCGCCGGTATTCCTGCATCTGCCCCTGGTTTTCCTGCATCAGTGCCAGCATGACCGGGGTTTCAGTCACACCAAAACTGGCTTCGACAGCGGCCATTACCTGAGCTTTGTCTTGCGTCGCACCTGGCAACACTTGCGCCGGTGCCAGCCAATCCAGCCTGTCGAGTACCAACGCCTGATCAAATTCCAGCGACTGCAATTCTTCCTGCGTCCAGATCAAGCCACGGCAATGCTTGACATTCAAACCTGGCAAACCAGCTTGTTGATGCGGCAAATCCTGCTCGCGATAAAACAGCCAACCCAGCACCAGCGCCTGTGCAGTGCTCACCACCTGCGGTAACAAAGGTTGCGCCAGGGGATGGCGTGACAATTGCAATTGCTGGTCAATAATCTTGCGGATTTTTGCGCCCAGGCTATCCGCCAGATTGGGCCCCAGAAAATCATGCAGGACAGCCAACTTGCCCGCTGCCACTGCAGCATCAGTCCTATGAAACAGATAAAACTTGGTCGCCAGTTCCAGATGCAGCAAGCTGCCATCCCTCTGTAACAAGAAATCAAACTCACCTATGGTATTGCTACCCTTGTTATGCACCTGCAAGCCATGCGCATGCAGCAAACCGTGCGCTTGCAGATAAAATTCGAACAGGGTTTCGGCATACAGGCCCAGGCGGCGATGTGAATGCCGACCCAGCAATGTCAGCAAGGCGGCCGGATCATGATCCAGTGCTTGCAGCCATTGCCGGCATTGCTGGGCCGCCGCATCGGTCACTGGGGGCTGGGCGATAGCCGCATGCCATAAGGGTGATTGCGCATCCAGCAAGCCCGGCGCAGTCAGCATCCAGGCCAGCGCACGCACATGGGGGGTGTGCAGATGTTGCCATTGTTGATGGAAACCAGCCTGGTAGCTATCCATGCGCATCAGGTAATCAGCGAATCAGGCAGCAGGCATGGCTTGCATGGCCATGCACAAATCCACCCATGTCTTACTTTTATCTGCCGGCTTGCGCAGCAGGTAAGCCGGGTGGTAGGTCACCACCAGCGGGATATTATTGAAGTGATGCAGCTTGCCTCTGAGTTGCCCCACTGGCGTTTCCAGATTCATGCCCAGCAGTGATACCGCCGCCGTCTTGCCCAGGGCGACAATCACTTGCGGCTGTATCAGCGCAATCTGTCTGTGTAGATATGGCAGGCAAGCAGCTATCTCGTCGGCGGTAGGTGGCCTGTCCTTGCCGTTTTCATCAGTAGGACGGCATTTGACGATATTCGCAATATACGTCTGGTCGCCACGCGCCAGCCCCAGGGCTTTCAGCATATTGTCGAGCAACTGCCCGGCAGCCCCAACAAAAGGCAGGCCTTGCAGGTTTTCATTATAGCCAGGGCCTTCGCCCACAAACAGCCACGTGGCACGCCTATCGCCAGTACCAAACACCGATTTCGACCTGCCCTTGCACAAACCGCAAGCGCGGCAGCTTTCAACCACGGGCTGCAATACTTCCCAGGACATGGCGGCTACCAACGATGTGTCTGTGTCCGCATCTGCTTCCGCTACTGTTTCTGTTACTGGTCTTGCTTCTGCCTGCGCCGCGTGCTGCTGTGGTATTACTTCTTCTGGCGGCATTACCTGTGGGCGTGATGATTGTGCCGCGAGTTCTGGTGTAAGGCTTGGCGGTGATTTAAGCTCGCCTGCCTCAACCGGCACGCGCGCCACAACCGGGTCTGGTACCTCTGCTGGTGTGCTGGCATGGTGTCGCAACTGCCAAACTGGGCCTATGCCCAGTTCCTGCAACAGGTTATTACGATGTTGATCATGTTGATCAAATGCAGACATCAGCAAGCCCTCCGCATGACGATGGCATCTTCGCGTTGTTCATTATGCGCAGGGTAATAGCCCTTGCGCACGCCAATGGCAGCAAAACCCGCGCTTTCATACACAGAGATAGCACGCGCATTGCTGCGCCGGACTTCCAGTAAGATGGATACATAGTGGAGTTCATTCGCATAATCGAACAATTTATCGAGTAATAACCTACCCTTGCCCTGCCCCTGATGCGGCAAGTCCACAGCAAAATTCAAAAGATGCAATTCATCCAGAATCGGCATCACCACAAAATAGGCAAACAATTCCTGCTCTGCATCGCGGAGGCCATAAGCCTCATAGCCACTCAACAGCGAATCGGTAAAATTACCCCGCGTCCATGGATGGGTGTACACCTGTTCTTCTATCGTCAGTATTCTGTCTATGTCGGCATAGCCGAGTTTGCACAAAGCTGGCAATGCGGCCAGGGCAGGTAAGCTGGATAAGGTGGGCGTTAAATTCATCACTCTTAACAATCTTTCAAACCAGTGCTTTGGCCTGCTCCCGCTCGGCCGTGGTCAGTGCAATCTTGTTTCGCAAATACAGGGGTTGTGCCTGCTCTGGTGACAATTGCAAGCCTGCCTGCAGCGCAATATGGCCCAGCGTTGCCACTTGCGCCGCATGTGGCATGCACAACTGGCTTTCTGCAGCGACCGCAATCGCTTCCGGCAAAACAATGCCATGGCCCAGCACATACGTGGGTGCGGCAAAACTGACCAGCGGAAACACATCATCAAGACGTGCCAGCGCTGGTGCCGACACCACTTCCCAGGCATGACCGATATAGCGATACTGCGCCCAATAAACTTCATTCATGCGGGCATCCAGTATGCAAACAAATTCGGCCAGGGGTTTTTCACCTCGGGCAGCTTCTGCCATTGCCTGCAGGCTCACCACCGGCAACACCGGCAGACCAGCACCATACGCCAGGCCCTGCACAATGCCACATGCCGTGCGGATGCCGGTGAACGCGCCCGGCCCGCAACCAAAGGCAATGGCAGCACAATCCTGCAAGGCAACGCCTGCTTCTTTCAATAGCGCCTGGATGGCCGGCAAAATACCCTGGGAATGCGTCTGCACACCTGAAAGCTCACGCAGATACAAGCGCCCATCAACCAGCACGGCTGCCGTCGCCAGTTCAGTAGAAGTTTCAATTGCTAATAAAATAGTCATGCCCGTATTTTACCGTGTTCCATTCAACTCAAGGCTGGCTTTTGCCAGTCGCACCCGGTCGCCCAGTTCGGTTAAAATTGTCATATGAAAGCAATCACGAATACCGAACACATCCCTTCCATCAAGGCTGAACTGGCCAACAAGGACTGGCTCATCGCCTGCCTGTGCGCTGCCTGGTGTGACACCTGCAATACCTATCGCACGGCGTTCGACAGTCTGGCGCAGCAGCATGCCGACAAATGCTTCGCCTGGATAGACATCGAAGACCAGGCCCATCTGGTGGATGAAGTGGATATTCAGGACTTTCCCACCATCCTGATTCAATACCGCGACCAGGTCATCTTCCTCGGCACCGTACTGCCAGATCAAATGCAATTGCAAAGATTGCTTGCATCCATGACAGAACACACACCAGGTGCCGACATCAAACGCAGCACCCTGAACCAGGACGCCCCGCAAGGCTGGAATATACGGCAACTGATTCTGGCCACCTGACAAAGCAGCAGCCGTCGCAACCTACGCGTCAGCAACACCCCAGATACCAGCCCAGAATTTACATCCAGAACATATTCCAACGCCCCAAAGACAAAAGGGACTAGATTTTCATCTAGTCCCTTTAAATCTGGTGCGGCTGGCAGGAATCGAACCCACGACCCCTTGGTTCGTAGCCAAGTACTCTATCCAGCTGAGCTACAGCCGCGAAAAACGAGAGTATAGCACGGGTAATCTGGAAATAAAAAGCCCCTTGAGGGAAATATTTTGGGGTTTTATGGGGTTGACGGGCAAAAACCCAGCACAATTCATCGGCGACTCGCCAAAAAATTGCTTTTCATTTGTCTTTTTCTGCCCATCCTGATTCAACTGACACTTGTTCAAAATGACAAGTCATGATGAACAATCCATGTGATTCAAGGCCATTTGCAATTATCCGCCCAAGAGCAGTCTATCAATAAACATCGCTATTTGAACTTAAGCAAAACCACCCCAACTGCGTTGCCGCTCCTTTCCCAGGAGCCGCGTACTAAAGTATCGTCTTCATTGCTGCCGACGCAAGGAACCTACCCTGCAAGGTTGGGATTCTTAAAGCAATAGCCTTGCTAACACAATCTTGCGTAAGTCCTGGCTATAATATATTCAGCCAGTCTGAATTTAGATTCTCTACTTTTCAATATTCAGCATGTCCAGTTCACTTCACCTAAATTAGAAAAATGAAACCCCTCGACGTAGATGCAGATGCAGATTACATTAATTGGCCATCCAAATGCTGCCGTTGCGGCAGCAAAAATTTCAACATGGAAGTGCACACAGAAAAAGTCGTGCTATGGACGGTCTTAAGTGTCACAAAATACCGGTATATTTCAGTCGAAATACCCGTTTGCGGGAGTTGCTCTTCAGCACATTTTAAATGGTATGGGGCGGCAATAGCATGTGCCGCGATTGGTTGGTCCGGCTTGCAAGTTTTCCATAAATCAGACAAATTTATTCTGTTCTGGTGGGTTCTTGCGATCATATTAGCGATCATAGGCACTCGTAAAAAACCCCTCAAGATATTGGGTTTCAACGAAGACAATAACACGATACGCCTGCAGATATACAATCATGCCTTTGCGAGCGAGATGCGTAAAAAGAATCAATAAGCATCAACGCAGTGCAAAGCTGCATCGCATATTTTTATTCATTTCGAAGGTTGCGATATAAATGAGCAAATCCCTTACCATTGTCAGTCGTCAACGTATGCATTAATCCAGAAAGCGTGCCAGATGATTCTCTGGCAGCCAATCATCCACCAATGGGGGAAATGAATAAGTTGTTTGTCGATCCACTGATATAAAATGACTCATCTCGCAACAACTTTGGCGCGCCAGCCGCCCAACCTTACAGGGACCAAAGCGAACACAGCCCGCGCGATGTTGGGTACAATCGTCGGCAGACGAGCACAAGCAGTCATCGCGAACCTGAATGTTACAGCAGACGGCCTTTTGACCGCATTGAACTTGTAGGTTAGACGTTAGGTATGACGAAAATTTACTTCTTGCCGAAAGATCAGATCCAACCGCTCGTATCTGGCTATGGCGCAGGCCTAGCAAGCGACATGATCACTGTCGATGGCCTGCCGGTATGTTTCATGTATCGAGAAGGCCCCAGACACGAACACGATAGCGGATGGTGCTTCATGTCAGGGCAAGAAACTGATGAGTACGCGAACGACCCCGCAAATCTCGCGTATTACAATATGAATACGATCGCCAATTATGATCGTTCCATTATTCCATTACTAGACGCCCCGATCGGCTCGGCATTTGAACGAAATTCCGGCGATGAGGAATTTGTAGAAATTTTAGACTGGAATTCTACCGAAGACTGAGCCTATTCGGCGCGGCCCCCGCCCTGCCCTTCACTCCATCGAATGCCTTCGGTGCCACTGAGTTCAAGACGCCCGACCTAACTCTGAGCGACCACAACGGGGTGTAACCGGCCTGTCGTGACAGTAGCGCTGGTCAAACAAGGTGCGAGCCTGGCACCCTCCCGGCATGTTGCGCCGATACAAGCAGCATCAACCCACACGGGAAAATCCTACATACGCCCTGCACGAGTGCAGAATCAATCGAAAAACATTTGTGCATTTCAATTCGCCTGCAAGTCGATAAAAAAGCAAAAACAACTTTTGCATTCCCCACATCAACACTCTATTTGAACACCTTTTAACCGCAATCGTAGTCCGATTAACTCAACAAAAAACCAATTCCCCAAAGACAAAAGGGACTAGATTTTCATCTAGTCCCTTTAAATCTGGTGCGGCTGGCAGGAATCGAACCCACGACCCCTTGGTTCGTAGCCAAGTACTCTATCCAGCTGAGCTACAGCCGCGAAAGACCAAGATTATAGCATAGGCATTTTCAATTGATAAGCCCCTGCTGCCATTTTTTAGATTTCCACCTGTGAACCTACCTCAATGACGCGGTTGCTGGGGATCTGGTAATAGTCGGCAGCATCGCGGGCGATACGGGACATGGCGACGAAAACGCTTTCGCGCCACATGGCCATGCCGCTGCCTGGGCTAGAAATAATAGTCTGGCGCGAGATGAAATACGATGTTTCCAAGGATTCAAATGTCAGGCCATATTGCTCGCACAGCGCGAGTGCCGCAGGGATATCGGGTTCATTCTTGAAGCCATAGAACACATCGATCTGGAAGCAGGCATTGCCAAGATCGGTCACCTTGACGCGTTGAGCATCCTGCACCCTGGGGATTTCCTTGTTGTGCAAAGTCAGGAAGATGACGCGCTCATGCAAGATCTTGTTGTGCGACAGGTTATGCAAAAGGGCATGCGGCACGCCGTCTGCTTCACCGCGCAGGAATACGGCAGTGCCAGCAACCCGCACTGGTGGCGAAACAAACAGGGATTCCAGGAAATCTTCCAGCGGAATGGCGTGTTTTTTAAGGTTGTCAAACACCAGCTCACGTCCACGTTTCCAGGTCATCATCAGGGTGAACATGACGATACCAAGCACGACCGGGAACCAGCCGCCATGGAAGAATTTCAGCGCATTGGCAGAGAACAGCGAAACGTCAATAAACAGGAAGAAACCGGTCGCTGCAAAACACAGGAAGGGGTTGTATTTCCAGCCATAGCGAATCACGAAGAAGGTCAGCAAGGATGTCACCAGCATCGTGCCCGTCACCGCAATACCGTAGGCAGAAGCGAGGCTGGATGAAGAGCCAAAACCAACTACTGCGGCAACCACCACGACCAGTTGCAGCCAGTTCACTGCAGGGATATAAATCTGCCCGATTTCATTGGAGGAGGTATGCACGATTTCCATCCTTGGCATGATGCCCAGAGAAATGGCTTGTTTGGTCATGGAGAAGGTGCCGGAGATAGTCGCCTGCGATGCAATGACCGTTGCCACCGTAGACAAAATCACCAGCGGATAAACACTCCACGCACCCAATTGCTGATAGAAAGGATTGCCCACGGCAGCCGGATTATCCAGCAACAGAGCGCCCTGTCCCAGATAATTCAAGGCCAGCGACGGGAAAACGATCATGAACCAGGCTGAACGGATAGGCTTGCTACCAAAGTGGCCCATGTCTGCATACAAGGCTTCGGCACCAGTAAATGCCAGTACCACGGCACCCAGGGCCAGGAAAGCCAGCATTTTATGTTCTGTCAAAAAAGCGAACGCATGCCCAGGATTCAGTGCCCATAAAATGCCTGGCATTTTAAGGATATTATAAGCACCCATGGCTGCCAGTACCAAAAACCAGATGACCATGATGGGGCCGAACCATTTACCGATGCCGGCCGTGCCTTTGTATTGCACTGAATACAAAAACAACAGTACCACCAGGGTAATCGGCACCACATACGGTGTAAACGCAGGCGTGGCCACTTCCAGCCCTTCAATCGCTGACAATACTGAAATGGCTGGGGTAATGACGCCGTCACCATAAAACAACGCGGCCCCAAACAAACCCAGGACCAGTAATGTGAAATGCCATTTGGAAGATTTGCCGACCGATTCCAGCGCCAGCGCAGTCAGGGCCATGATACCGCCCTCACCCCGGTTATCTGCGCGCAAGATCAGGGTGACGTACTTGATAGCGACGATAATCAGTAGCCCCCACAATATCAGCGAAACAACGCCGAAAATATTCGCTTCATTGAGTGGCAGGCCATGTTCTTTTGAAAACACCTCTTTCATCGTGTAAAGAGGACTTGTTCCTATATCGCCATATACGATGCCGACAGCAGCCAGGGTTAAGCCTGCGATGCTGCTTTTTGTGTGTTGATTAGCCAATTGTGTACCTTGTTATTATTGGTGCATTGCACAATAGGTGATTCCGTAACTATTTTCAAGTAAGTGCAACAAAAAAACGGTGCTTGACAAGTATTAAATTCGGGAGTTCTTTTTACAAAAAATTTACGCGGATCAATATTTATTTAACACTGTTTCTCTATCAATTGAGCAGCCATGCCCTATTGCTGATCAAACTGTCAGCGGTAAATCCAGGAAGAAACTGGTACCTGCGCCCATGCTGCTTTTGACGCTTAATTGGCCGTGCAATATCGAAGTTGCAATGTTATAGCAAATATTCAAGCCCAAGCCACTGCCCCCCTGTCCCAGTTTAGTCGTAAAAAAGGGATCAAAAATACGTTTTTGATTTTCTTCAGGTATGCCTGCGCCATCGTCCGAAAAGCCGATCAAAACACGCTGGTCATCTATCAGCGATACGTCAATGCGCATGTGGCCAGATTCGGCTTGATCAAAAGCATGCAGGATGGAGTTTTCTACCAGGTTGCTGATCACCTGCCCCAGCGACCCTGGGTAGCTGTCCATGTGGATGTTATAGGGCACGTTCAGTTCTATCGTATGGCCAGTCTGGGTAATGCGAATGTTCAGGGTGGCGATAATGTCGTGCAAGACCTGGCGCAAATCAAAGCTGCGTCTTTGCTCTGACGTGCGGTCCACTGCCACCTGTTTGAAGCTGCTGACCAGGGTGGCGGCGCTGCTTAAGCCGCGCATCAATATCTCGGATGAAGTTTTGACTTCTTCGCAAAAATTATTCAGGTCAGAACGGCGCAAGGTCTGGCCTTGCAGCTTGCTGTGCAAGACTTTGCTGCCATCCTGCAGGGTGCTGGCGACCAGCAGGCAATTGCCTATCGGTGTATTCAGTTCATGCGCAACACCGGCCACCAGTGAGCCCAGTGCGGCCAGTTTTTCCTGTGCCAGCAAATGTTCCTGGGTTTGTTTCAGGCGCAGATAAGCATCGGCATTACCGAGGGCGATCGCACCATAGGCACACAGGGAACGGAAAATCATTTTCTCGCGCGCGCCATACACAAACTGCCGGGAAGATTGTATGGTCATGGCACCCAGCACCCGTTCGCCGATAATCAGTGGTGCAAACAGCATGCTGTGTACTTTTTCTGTACCGGGTATCAGGCCCGGTAAATCGTCTTCGCCAGCCAGGTCTATGGAAATCTCGCTTCTTTCTCTCACGCAGCGCACCGAATTCGAGACCATGCTGTGCATGTACACGGTATCCGGCTCTATCGGCTCGCCGTTTTCCACACCAAAGGCGGACGTCATGCTTTGCTGGTCATCGTTCATGAGATAGATGACAAAGGCGGTGACGTGCAGCAAATCGTGGACGTGACGGTTGAGTGCATCGAAGACAGCCGCAGCATCCAGGCTGCCAGTAATTTCCTGCCCTATCGCACCCAGTTTTTCCAGCACTGCACTGGTCTGTTGCAAGACTTCGGCACGCTCTGCTTCGGCTGCAGCCAATTGGCGCAGGTGTTCGCTTTCTGCCTTCATCAGTTCAGTCTGCTGATTCAGCTGCATGGCATTGACGCGATTCGCTGCTTCCTGCTTATGAATTTTTTCACGCGCAGCAATGGCTTCGCGGCTATATTCATAGGCTTCTTTAAAACTGCCGACAGCAGCATAGGCATTTGCCAGTTCCTGATACAGTTCGCCCGGCACGGTAAAGCCGCCAATATGGCTGGCAATATCCATGGCCATGCCAAGATAATACAGCGGTGCGCTGGCCGCCTGCATGTCGGCCGGGGGTGGCAAAAAATGCCGTGCGTGCAAGGCCGCCAGCACCCGCAAGACTTCAACATGGCGATAGCTGTCCCTGCTGTGACGCACCAGTTCCAGCGCATCCAGCGCGGCCAGTTGCGCCTCTTGTGCCTGCCCAAGTTGCGACAAGGCAGCGGCATAGCCACGGCGTGAACCTATACGAAAATCCAGGTGATCTTTATTGTCAGCCCAAAATATCAGTTCAGAAAAACTCTTCAGCGCGACATCGAAATCACCACGGTCCAGCGACAAATCACCCAGGTAACGCAGGGCCAGTAAATGTGAACGTGAACCGACGACGTTGTTCAGGATGGGGAAGGCGCTGTCCAGCATTTCCTTGGCAGTATCCAGGCGTCCAAGACGGCGCAGGGTTTCCGACATCTGCAGCAGGCAACTGGCGATGCTGTTGGGCCAGCCGGTTTCGCGGGCGAGATTCAGGCCTTCCTGTATCCAGCGCAAGGCCGCCTGATGGTCACGCATGATGTTGAATGCATCCCCGACATTGCTGGCAATGCTGATCATGCGTCTTTTTTGTCCGTATTGCCGGGCGACTTCAAATACCTGTATGCCACGTGCAGCCGATTGTGCGAAATCACTGCTCACGGAAGAGGTGTAAATCAGGAATTCGTTGATGTAACTGTTGATGAAAGGGTCGTCAACCGCCGTTTCGGGATTATGGTTTGCATTCCAGCGCTCGATAGCGCGTGGCAGGTTGCGTAACACCATCTGGTTCGCCAGCAACGATTCAGCCACCAGCTCACGCATGCTATCCTGGGCTTGACGGGCAAACAGGATAGCCCGTTCAACCTCGACTTCCATCACCTGCATGTCACCTTTCAGCAAACCGATACAGGCCAGCAGATAATGGGCATCTGCTGCCAGCATGCCAGTGCTGCGCGTTCTGTCATGCTCAGACAGTTGCAGGCTGGCTTCTGTCATTTGCTGCGCATTATCAAACTCACCAAACAACCAGGCGACCTCGGCCCTGACCAGCATCAGCCTGGCATGGATCAGGTCGGATTGAGGATCTTTTTTTGTTGCGGTAGCAAGCGACGACAATTCATGCTGCAACTGCTCTGCAGCATCCGCCAGCTTGAGCGCCCTGGCGGTATCGCGCTGACGAAAATGCCAGGCCAGCCTGACCATCATTCGCAATAATTCTTGTCCCTGCAAACACGGCAACTCACATTCCCATTGTTTTACTTCGTCATCAGTAACGAACATGTCCATGGGATAAACGCTGGTATCAAAAGGCTAAGGTGGTTGAAATAAGTCCTATTCCAGAAATAGTATCAGATCAATGGGGAAAAGTTCACTTTATCCCATACCAGTTCAACATCATTTAAATAATGTTACCAAAAAGCTGCTAGTCATCAGCATGACAAGCCTGTTGTAAGCTAGCCATGTTAATGTTGAGGCAAAAATCTAAGAACCTGCTTATAAGTACCTGTTTATAAGAACCTGTTTATAAGATCCTGTTTACGATCTTGGCGCGGGCTCATGCAATAGCAGCCGTTTTTTTGGCTACCAATGTCAAAATATCATACGCTGCGACCAGTTCATTGTCCTGATTCGTCACTTCCACATCCCACGCTACCACACCCTGCCCCACACCTTTGGCATCTTTCTTTTGCCTGTCTGTCTTACGCTTGCAAGTCAGGCGCGCACGGATGGTGTCGCCTATGCCTACCGGCTTGATGAAGCGCAGCGTATCCAGTCCATAGTTGGCCAATACCGGTCCCGGTGCGGGCGACACGAATAAACCGGCAGCAGCCGACAACACAAAATAACCATGTGCAATGCGCTTGCCGAAAGGGCTTTCTTTGGCAGCGATCTCATCAAAATGCATGTAGAAATAATCGCCGGACAAACCACCAAAGGCAACGATGTCGGCTTCACTGACAGTACGCCTGTGGGTCAGCAAGGACATACCTATCTGCAAATCTTCAAAATAGCGGCGGAAAGGATGGATGTCCGATTCCAGTACGGCAGCACCACGTACATGCTCTGCCGTCACTGCAGCCAGCATGGTAGGCGAACCCTGTACGGCGGCCCTTTGCAAATAATGCTTGACTGCCCGGCCACCACCCAGCTCTTCACCACCGCCAGCGCGGCCCGGTCCACCATGCTTCAATTGCGGCAAGGGGGGAACCGTGGCCGGTTGATTCTGGCGCTGACTCGGCATTCAATATCATCAGCCGACCATGTCTTGCCGCCATATGCGGTATCGCCATGGCAGCGACGTGCGGGTCTTTGGTGACCAGGGTGGCCACCAGGCTGCCATTGCCTTTTGCAGCCAGCATCAAGGCTTCCGGCATGTCATGGTAAGGCATCAGGGTCGCCACCGGGCCAAAGGCTTCAATCTCGTGTACTGCCGAATTTTCCATTGGCTGACGACAGACGATCAGGGTCGGCGAGACGAAAGCCCCCTGTTCCAGCCCTTCACCCTGCAACTGCGCTGGCACTGAACCGCCGCAGATGATTTGATTGCCTGCTGCCAGTTGTTGAATGCTGGCGAGTACGTCGTGCTGCTGCGCGCGGCTTGCCAGTGGCCCCATCAGTACACCTCGTACACCTTCAAGACGAGGGTCACCAACGACAGTTTTGTCGAGCCTGGCGCGGATTTTTTCTGCCACAGCATCCAGTTGTGCGGCGGGCACCATGGCCCTGCGTATGGCCGTGCATTTTTGCCCGGCCTTGGCGGTCATTTCACGCACGACTTCCTTGACGTACAAATCGACTTCTTCATCACCATCCACTATATCCGGCCCGAGTATCGCGCAATTCAGTGAATCGGCTTCGGCATTGAAGGGAATAGAACGGCGCACGATATTCGGATGCACCTTCAATTGCGCCGCCGTGGCAGCAGAACCGGTGAAGGTGACGACATCGGTTTCTTCCAGCAAATCAAGCAAGTTGCCGGTGGTACCAATGATCAGTTGCAGGCTGCCTTCGGGCAGCAAACCACTGACATGAATTTGCCTGACCAGGGCCTCGGTCAGATACGATGTCGCCGTTGCCGGTTTAACGATGCAAGGCATGCCTGCCAAAAAGCTGGGAGCAAATTTTTCCAGCAAACCCCAGACCGGAAAATTGAAGGCGTTGATATGCACAGCCACACCCTGACGCGGCACCAGGATATGGGTGCCGGAAAAATGTCCCTGCTTACCCAGCGACATGGCCGGGCCTTCGTGCACCACGTTCCCGGATGGGAATTCATTCGTGCCTATGCTGGCATAGGCAAATACGGTGCCAGCGCCACCTTCTATATCTATCCAGCTATCGCTACGCGTCGCACCGGTGTGCGAGGAAATTGCATACAGATCTTCTTTATGTTCGGTCAGGTATTTGGCCAGGGCGCGCAAGATGGCAGCGCGCTGCTGAAAATCCAGCGCCAGCAGATTCTTCAGACCGATCTGTCTTGCATACGTCAGCGCTGCCTTAAAATCCAAAATTTCAGCATGACTGGCGTAGATCGCACTGCCATCAATGGCACTATGCAAGACCTGCCCGGGCTCTGCACCTGTCCACACACCAGCTATCCAGCTTTGCAAAATTTTCATGGGCTACTCTTTAATAATGAAATGAATCAGGACTTACGCAAAATTGTCCCAGCAAGGCTGCCGCTTTTAGGAAACCTCCCTTGCAGGGGAGGTTCGTTACGTCGGCGGACAATATATTGTCCAAAACCCCGACTACACCGCAGCGACGAAGACAGTACGAATAGTACGGCGAGGAGCTGCAACGCAGTTGGGGCGGTTTTGCGTAAGTCCTATGAATCAAGACTTGATGCGATAAGCTGGCAAGCCTGCGACCAGTGCAATGCGCGGGCGATTTTCTTCAACGGCAGTCAGAGCTTCCACCTCCTGCATGCTGGCGAGTGAACGTCGCGTCAGTGCATGGTATTGCGCCGTACCTTCGGTTTTCCAGGCGATCTCTTCTTCACGCAAAGCACGCGCAATGCGCGCCGGTGCGCCCATGACCAGGCTGCGCGCTGGCACATCCATACCGGCCTTGACAAAGGACATGGCCGCGACGATGGATGATTCGCCGATGACAGCCAGGTCCATGACCACGGCATTCATGCCCACCATGGCGTTCCTGCCTATGCGGCAGCCATGCAATACCGCACCGTGGCCGATATGCCCATCCCGTTCCACCACCGTGTCACTGTCCGGGAAACCATGGATAACGCAGGTATCCTGCACATTCACCCCTTCTTCCAGGACGATGCGACCAAAGTCACCGCGCAGGCTGGCAGACGGGCCGATATAACAAGCTGGCCCGACAATCACATCGCCAATCAGCGTAGCGCTGGGGTGCACATAGGCAGTGGGATGCACCACCGGTATCAGGCCATCGATTGCATATACTTTCATACCATGTACTCCTGATTACTTTTTTTTGCGTATTTTTGCGTATATTTGCTTTGATTACTAGGCCCTGGGCCGCTTGTCTATTACCCGCCTGGCCTTGCCCACCAAGGTGCGTTCTATGCTGTTGGCGGGCAATATGCTGACATGGCAACTGACGCCGATAAAGGTCTTGATATGGTGTTCAAGCTGCTGGTGCAACTGCTTCACATCCTGCTCTGACAGCGTACCTGATACCTCGGGGCGCAGTTCGGCGACGATGTCGAGTTTGTCCATATGCCCTTCACGCGTCACCACCAATTGATATTGCGGTGCCAGTTGCGGATGTTTGAGTATCAGTTCTTCTACCTGGGTCGGAAATAAATTCACACCACGGATAATGAGCATGTCGTCAGAACGTCCGGTGATTTTACCCATGCGGCGCATGGCGCGTGAAGTGGGTGGCAGCAAACGCGTCAGGTCGCGGGTGCGATAGCGTATGACGGGGAAAGCTTCCTTGCTCAGTGAAGTAAATACCAGTTCACCTTCTTCACCATCGGGCACAACTTCACCAGTATCCGGGTTGATGATCTCAGGGTAAAAATGGTCTTCCCAGATCACCGGCCCATCTTTGCTTTCTATGCATTCGCTGGCAACACCGGGGCCCATGACTTCTGACAAGCCATAAATATCAACGGCATCAATACCGGCACGCATTTCGATTTCACTGCGCATGGCATCAGTCCAGGGTTCGGCACCGAAGATACCTATACGCAGCGAAGTGTTGGCAGCATCTATGCCCTGGCGCGTCATTTCTTCTATGATGTTGAGCATATAAGAAGGCGTGACCATGATGATGGATGGCTGGAAATCCTGTATCAGTTGCACCTGCTTTTCTGTCTGCCCGCCCGACATGGGGATCACCGTACAGCCCAGACGTTCTGCCCCATAATGCGCACCCAGGCCACCGGTGAACAGGCCATAGCCATACGAAACTTGCACTATGTCCCCGGCACGACCACCGGCAGCACGTATCGAGCGCGCCACCAGGTCTGTCCAGGTATCAATATCTTTTTGTGTGTAACCCACCACCGTAGGCTTGCCCGTGGTACCGCTGGAGGCATGTACCCGCAGCACTTTTTCACGCGGCACTGCAAACATGCCGAAGGGATAGTTGTCGCGTAAATCCTGCTTGCCGGTGAAAGGAAATTTCGCCAGGTCGGCCAGAGTTTTCAAATCCTCAGGGTGCACGCCTGCTGCATCAAAACTGGTGCGGTAATGCGGGACATTATTGTACACATGCTGCAGGGTCCATTTCAGGCGTTGCAATTGCAGGGACTGCAGCTCATCCTTGCTGGCTGTTTCTATCGCATCGAGGCCTGTCGCTATTTTCCTGTTTGTTTTGCTGTCTGTGTTGTCTGTGTTGTCTGCCATGTTTTGTCTCCTGCTGAACTCTCTCGATTCGTCTCTATTTTTGATGACTAAACACAGGTTCATTTGGAACTGCATTTTCCCGCAACACCAGGCCCGGCACCACTTCAGCATTCAGCTTATGCGACTTGCCACGAAACAGGGCAATCAACTGCCCATGTTGATTCGTCAGGCGTGCATCGTAAATACCGGTACGGCCAGTCAATGATTGCTCGGTCACGGTCGCGGTGATGACATCCGCTTCCCGCCCCGGCAATAAATATTCTATGCTGCAACCAGCGGCGACAGTCGCCTGGTTACGACTATTGCAGGCGAAGGCAAACGCACTGTCAGCCAGGGTGAACAGATAGCCGCCGTGGCAGGTCTGATGTCCATTCAGCATAGCCGGCCTGATGCGCATGCTGAGTGTTGCCGTACCTTCCGCCACGTGCACGATTTGCATATCCAGCCCGCGCGTTGCGGCATCGCTGGCGAACATGGCAGCAGCCGTAAGTTCTGCCATGTGCTGGTGGTCGTTGGCGACCTGCTTGCTTACTTGACTGATCTCTGTGTTCATCAATGCTGTTCCTCAAGGTAGTTGCATTCCATCCAGGCTTACTTGCCGACAAACTTTGGCGCACGCTTCTCGACAAACGCCGCCACGCCTTCACGATAATCTTGGCTTTGCCCCAGCTCGCGCATCATGCTGGTTTCCAGTACCAGTTGCTGTTCCAGGGTATGTTGCGGGCTGGCGTAGATCGCCTGCTTGGTCAACGCCAGACCCTTGGTCGGGGCGGATGCAAAATGCCTGGCCAGGGCCATGGTTTCGGCCTGCAACTGATCGTCATCCACACATTTCCAGATCAGGCCCCATTGCTCTGCCTGTTCAGCACTGATCTTGCCACCCAGCATGGCGGCGCCCATGGCCCTGGCCGTACCCAGTGCACGCGGCAGGAAATACGTGCCGCCGGTATCGGGTATCAGGCCCAGCTTGCAAAAGACTTCAACAAAACTGGCAGAACGCGCTGCCAGTACGATGTCACAAGCCAGTGGCAGGTTGGCACCGGCACCGGCCGCGACGCCATTCACCGCACAAATGACTGGCATGGGCAAGGCACGCAGGGCCAGCACCAGTGGCGCATAATATTTTTCTACCGATGCGCCCAGATCAGGTGGAGCACCGTCGGCCGCATTGTCTCCTTTGACGGCACGGTCAGATAAATCCTGGCCAGCGCAAAAACCGCGTCCGGCACCGGTCAACACCATGACACGCACCGAGGTGTCGGCCCGCAGCCTTGCCAGTGCATCCTGTATTTCCAGGTGCATGGCAACGTTAAAACTATTAAGTTTTTCGGGGCGGTTCAGGGTCAGGTGGGCAATGCCGTCGCTGATGTGAAACAGGATGTGGGAATAGTCCATTCAATTCTCGCTATCAAAATCCAGGGTCAGGGTATCGCTGACCGGGAAACTCTGGCAGGTCAGCACGAATCCGCGTGCCACTTCGTAATCTTCAAGGGCATAATTCCTGTCCATATCCACCTTGCCCTCCACCACTTTGGAACGGCAGGTCGAACATACCCCGCCCTTGCAGGAATAACGCATATCATGCCCCAGCTTGAGGGCTGCATCCAGTACAGATTCCTTATCTTTTTCCATATCGAAATGGGTGTGATGACCATCCATGACAATCGTCACGGCGCAGGACGATTTGCCCGGCAAAGGCTGGTTGCTGGCCACATGCCGGTGTGTCGGGATGCTGGCGGCAAATAATTCGATCTTGATATGCTCTTTGGGCATGCCGCTTTGTTGCAAGGCTGCGCTGACCGCCTGCATCATGTCTTCCGGCCCGCAGATGAAAGCGGCATCCATATCGGAAATAGGTATCCATTTATCAAACAGGTTCAGGCATTTTTCTGCGGTGATGCGACCATTGAACAAGTCTATATCCTGTTGTTCACGACTCATGATGTAGACCAGGTTCAGGCGTTGCAGGTAGCTGTCCTTCAACGCCGCCAGTTCTTCCTTGAACATGACAGTAGACGATGCGCGATTGCCATACACCAGAGTGAATTTGCTGTGCGGTTCGCTTTGCAAGGTGGTCTTGATGATGGACAGTATGGGTGTGATGCCACTACCTGCGGCAAAGGCAAGATAGTGTTTTTTGTGCGCAGCAGCCAAGGGAAAATTGAAATGCCCCATGGCAGGCATGACATCGACGGCCATGCCCGTACGCAGGCTGTCATGTACCCAGTTGGAAAACACGCCACCCTGTACGCGTTTGATGGCAACACGCAATTGCCCATCCTGCACGGCAGAACAAATCGAATACGAGCGCCGCACATCTTCACCAGCTATCTGCGTGCGCAGAGTCAGGTGTTGCCCTTCACGATAGGCAAACTGTTCCTGTAAATCAGTTGGCACGGCAAAGTTCAATACCACGGCATCACGGGTTTCTGACCGTATCTGGCTGACTGTCAGCGGGTAAAATTTACTCATTTACAATGGTCTCCTCTTATTCTTATTACTTCTTATTACTCGCTCAGTGCGGCTTGAAGTAATCAAAAGGTTCCAGGCAAACCCGGCACTTGTACAAAGCCTTGCAAGCCGTTGATCCAAACTGGCTGACCAGTTGCGTATCGGCAGAACCGCATTGCGGGCAAGCGATGGCGGGCTGCACTTCGCGATAACGCTGTATGGATGAGATATCAACCACCTGTTGCTGTGGTGGCGCAATACCATAGCCAGTGAGTTTTTGCTTGCCCGCTTCTGTCATCCAGTCTGTACTCCAGGCGGGTGACAATTGATAGACAATGCTGGGGGTGGTGATGCCATGCGCCTGCAAGGTCTTGCCAATTTCTTCTGCGATGACATCCATGGCCGGGCAGCCAGAGTATGTAGGTGTAATGGTGATGACCCATTCTGTACCCTGCCATTCCACCGAGCGGATAATGCCCAGATCTGTCACTGAAATGACCGGGATTTCCGGGTCGCTGACCTCGCCCAGCCATTGCCAGATCTGCGCGGTTGTGGCAATTGGGTCTGTCCTGTCTGCTGCGGCAGTGGCTACCATTGCGCGCCCGGATAAGCGCGCTGCAAGAACTGCATCTCGGCCAGCAGGTAACCCATGTGCTCAGTATGTACGCCTTGCTTGCCGCCCTTGTGCATCCAGCTGTTGGCAACTGGCAGGTGCAAGGTGGCGGCATGCATGACATCGGCAATATGCGCATCCCAGGCTGGTTTCAATGCCGACGGCAAGGGCGCCACACCCGCGGCATGCATGCCGATATCAATATCATCATCCATGAACATTTCACCGCTGAAGCGCCACAGCTCTTCCAATGCAGCCTGCATCATTTGATGGCTTAATGCCGTGCCATCCCCCAGGCGCACCACCAGGTCGCTGCTGCGACGCAAATGGTAAGTCACTTCTTTCAGCGATTTTTCTGCGATGGCGGCAATCTGCTGATCCGTGGATGACTTCAGCGCCTGCAGGTAGTGGTAATGCCAGGTATCAAACAAGAATTGCCGTGTCAGGGTATCGGCATAGCTGCCATTCGGCTGTTCGACCAATAAGAAATTATGAAAGTCGTGGGCATCACGCAAGAAAGCCAGGTCGTCTTCTGCGCGTCCCCTGCCTTCCAGTTCTGCCGCATAGGTATACCACAGCCTGGCCTGGCCTATCAGGTCAAGAGCGACATTGGTCAGTGCCATGTCTTCTTCCAGCGCTGGCCCCTTGCCGCACCATTGCGACAGCCGCTGGCTCAGCACCATGACATGATCTGCCAGACGCAAAACATGATTGAACTTGTGATTGAGCTTATCCTCAGACATCTCAACTCTCCAGAAATGATGTGCCTGCTGTGCAGGCATGATTCAATTAAAGATTCTTGACTTCATCCGGCATGGGGAAAAAAGTCGGATGCCGGTACACCTTGCTGTCCGATGGTTCAAACAGGGCTTCCTTGTCGCCCGGGCTGCTGGCAAAAATATCGCCGGCACGCGCCGCCCAGATGCTGACGCCTTCACTGCGACGCGTATACACATCACGCGCATGGTTGATCGCCATTTCCGCATCTGGTGCATGCAGGCTACCCACATGTTTGTGTGCCAGGCCATGCTGGCTGCGGATGAAAATTTCCCACAAGGGCCATTCTTTGCTCATGATCTGTCTCCAGTTCTTACGCGCTTTGTTTTTTATCGTGCTGCTTGTCTGCATGCGCCTGCAAGGCATCACGAAACCAGGCACCATCTTCATACGCCTTGACGCGGGTGCGCAGGCGTTCACGGTTGCAGGGGCCATTGCCTTTCAAGACCTGGTAAAACTCATCCCAGTTGATTTCACCAAAATCATAATGACCGCGTTCTTCATTCCATTTAATAGCGGGATCAGGTAATTGCAGGCCCAGGTATTCAATCTGCGGCACTGTCTGGTCCACCATGCGCTGGCGCAGTTCATCGTTGGAAAAAAGCTTGATACGCCACTGCGCCGATTGCGCACTATTTACCGATGCCGCATCTGACGGGCCAAACATCATCAGCGCCGGCCACCAGTAACGGTTCAGGGCATCTTGCGCCATGGCTTTTTGTTCTGCCGTGCCGCGACACAAGGTCATCATGATGTCGTAACCCTGGCGCGCATGGAAGGACTCTTCCTTGCAGACGCGGATCATGGCGCGAGAATAAGGGCCGTAAGAACAACGGCACAGTGGTATCTGGTTGATGATGGCAGAACCATCGACCAGCCAGCCTATGGCACCCATATCAGCCCAGCTTAAGGTCGGGTAATTGAAGATGCTGGAATACTTGGCCTTGCCGGAATGCAGGTCAGCCAGCATATCATCACGCGATACGCCCAGGGTTTCGGCGGCGCTGTACAAGTACAGTCCATGCCCTGCTTCATCCTGGATTTTTGCCAGCAGGATGGCCTTGCGTTTCAGGGTAGGTGCACGGGTGACCCAGTTCCCCTCGGGCAACTGACCGACGATTTCGGAATGGGCATGCTGGGAAATTTGCCGTATCAGGGTTTTCCTGTAGGCATCAGGCATCCAGTCCTTGGCTTCGATGCGGATACCGGCATCGATTCTTTCCTGGAAGGCACGCTCTGCAGCACTTAATTCTTCAGGCGTGCGGACTTTTGAAAGACCTGTTTCCACTAATTGTGCATACATGACCACATCTCCTTCTGTGCACTTAATAAAAATACAAAAACCTTGATCTGTCTCAAACAATTATATGATACAGTTTTTATTGATGTTAGTATTTTTTTGTATCATTTAATTTAAATAGGTATTTCCGCATGAAAATAGCGGGCTGTAAACCTGAGTGTGCGGAGCCAGGCTTGGGTAAAATCTGCCTGACATCATCTGGCCCTCAACCTAAAAGTATCGTATGCGAAATGAAGCAAAAATCCAGGACTGGATAGAACTATGCATAACGAGGGACCCGCCGCGCGCCAAATCATTGGTGATGACGGTGTTTGGCGATGCCATAGCGCCCCATGGCGGCAGTATCTGGCTGGGGGAATTGATCGCACTGATGGGTCATTTCGGTATCAGTGACCGCCTGGTGCGCACCAGTGTCTTCAGGCTGACCGATGAAGGCTGGCTGGAAGCGCAACGCGACGGTCGCCGCAGCAGCTATCAACTGGCAACGGCCACCTATGCCCGTTTCCAGCATGCGTATAAAAGGGTGTATACCCAGCAATCCCCGGTCTGGGATAAACACTGGACGCTGCTGATTGCCAGCAATGGCGATGCAGGCAGCGGCAATAAAAGCCTGTTGAAGAAGGAATTAAGCTGGGAAGGTTTTCGCCAGATCAATACCGGTGTCTATGCCCATCCACAGGCAGATAAAGTGGCCTTGCAGGATATTCTGGAACGCACAGGCTACCGCGACCAATTGCTGATCTGCAGCGCCAGCGATGATGATCAGTTGCAGGGCCTGCCCTTGCATACGCTGATCAAGTCGCACTGGCAACTGGATGAAATCAATGCCAGTTACCAGGAATTCATCCACAACTTTTCCCCGCTGTTGAAATTAATCAGCAACCAGGATCTGCCAGCCCCTGCCGCCTTTGTCATACGCAGCCTGCTGATCCACAACTTCCGCCGTACCCAACTGCATGACCCGCACCTGCCGGCAGAATTGCGCCCGGCTGACTGGGCGGGTAGCAAAGCGTATCAACTGTGCCGCGCCGTGTATCAATGCTGCTATCAGCAGGCAGAACAACTGTTATCGGAAGCCCTGGCCGGCAGTAGTAGTAGCACCGGGCTCGCTGGAGATGCGTTGCAACAGCGCTTTGCCGACTGATAGTCCCAGTACCATTAAATAAAAACGCGGAGCAGTCATGAACTGGTCCGCGTTTTTTAATCTGCCACGATCAGGCTGACTTACTTTCTTCTATCAGATTTCTTCGTACAAAGGCAGAGTCAGGAATTCAGCGAAATTTTCTGAAGTCGACATCTCTTCAAAAATATGCGCTGCGCGGTCATAAGTGGCACCTGTGCCTGCGATTGCTTTTACTTTGAGCAATTCTTCCGGGATCATGGCACGCACCATGTCGGCAGTGACCTTGCGACCATCTTCCAGATTACCCTTGGCCGAACGTATCCATTGCCAGACTTGTGAACGGCTGATTTCTGCGGTTGCTGCATCTTCCATCAGGTTATGGATAGGCACGCAACCATTGCCCGCCAGCCATGCACCCAGGTAATGGATGCCGACATTGATGTTGTAACGCAGGCCCGCTTCAGTGATCGGCGTTTCTGGCTGAAAGTTCAACAAATCCTTGGCACTGACTTCGATATCAGGGCGCTGTTTGGAAATCTGGTTAGGTGCATCACCCAAGACTTTTTTGAATTCTGTCATCGCCAGTTCAACCAGGCCAGGATGTGCTACCCAGCCGCCATCGTAACCATCCGTTGCATCACGGGCTTTGTCAGTGCGCACGCCGCCCATGGCGATTTCGTTTTTCTCAGGATCGTTCTTGATAGGGATCAGTGCCGCCATGCCGCCAATCGCTGGCGCATTGCGCTTGTGGCAGGTCTTCAGCAACAGCAGCGCATAAGAACGCATGAAAGGCGCAGTCATGGTGACCTTGGCCCGATCTGCCAGGCAGAAGTTTTTATCGTTCTTGAATTTCTTGATGCAAGAGAAAATATAATCCCAGCGACCGGCATTCAAGCCTGAACTATGTTCACGCAGTTCATACAAAATCTCATCCATCTCGAAAGCAGCAACAATGGTTTCGATCAGCACGGTGGCCTTGATGGTGCCTTGTGCCAGGCCGATTTCATTTTGTGCCATGACGAAAATATCATTCCACAGGCGGGCTTCCAGATGCGACTCCATCTTCGGCAAATAGAAGTAAGGGCCAGCGCCGCGCGCCAGTTGCTCTTTGGCGTTATGGAACAGGAACAGGGCAAAATCAAAGATACCGCCAGAGATGCGCTTGCCATCGACCAGCACATGTTTTTCATCCAGGTGCCAGCCGCGTGGACGCACGACCAGGGTGGCGATCTTGTCATTCAGTTTGTAGGACTTGCCATTTTGTTCCAGACTGATGGTACGACGCACGGCGTCGCGCATATTGATCTGGCCGGTGATCTGGTTGTCCCAGTTCGGGGTGTTCGAATCTTCAAAGTCGGTCATGTAACTGTCAGCGCCTGAGTTGAAGGCGTTGATAACCATCTTGCGCTCTACCGGGCCGGTGATTTCTACACGGCGGCATTCCAGCGCTTTGGGGATAGGCGCAATCTTCCAGTCACCTTCACGGATGTGCAGAGTTTCTGGCAAGAAGTCTGGTGTCTCGCCAGCATCCAGGCGCTTGGCGCGTTCTACGCGGGCGGCCAGCAATTGCTGGCGGCGTGGTTCAAATGCGCGGCTCAGTTTGGCAACCAGGGCCAGTGCCTCGGGTGTCAAAATCCCGGCAAAACCCGGCTTGATTTCGCCAGTAATTTGCATGCCTTCAGGTAAAGTCAGTTGTGTCATGATGGTCTCCAAAAAAATAATGTAAAACGAAATCAGTGGCGGTGTTTTTCAACAAAGGCAATCAGATCTTGCAGCTTGCGTCCTTCGCCATGCGGCGTGACGCCCAGTTGCTCGAGCGGCGCATTTTGCCGGTTGACCCAGAATGTGGTGTAGCCAAACCAGGCGGCGCAACAGGCGTCCCAGCAATTGCTGGATACAAACAGGATATTCTTGGCCGGCACACCAAATACATCGGGTGCCATTTGATAGGCCTCGGGTGCAGTCTTGAATTTTTTGACGGCGTCCACCGACAGCAAATGACTGAACAGGCCCTGCATGCCAGCCGCATCGACCGCTGACTGTAGCATGTGCAGATTACCGTTCGATAAAATCGACAGCTTCAAACCCTGCTTGTGCAAATCTTGCAGCACTGCCAGGTTTTCAGGAAAGGCTTGCAAGCGCGCATACTGGCCCATCAGGGTATTTTGCGCATCCAGGCTCAGCTCCAGCCCCAGCTTATGACAACAGAAGAGCAAGGCATCCTGTGTCACTTCCCAAAATGGCTTGTACATGCTGCACATGGTACGCAGGCGCGTGTATTCAATCTGCTTGTCGCGCCACAATTCAGCCAATGCCCGTCCCTTGCCGGGAAACAGCTTGTCTGCCTGTTCACTGATGGAATACACATCGAACAGGGTACCGTAGGCGTCAAAGGCGATGGCTGATATGGGCATGATTTTCGGTCAGAGTATCAAGAATGCATCAAAAGCAACGTGTTAAAAATTTGATCGGCAACTAACATGAAAGCAGTATATTCAATATAAAATCACATAATCATCGAATTTCATCACTACATCTTTTCATTTTAGTTGCAAATGAAAGAATAACCAGCCAGGCTGCCATGGATCAATTCAAACAACTCTCGACTTTTGCCGAAGTGGCAACACGTGGCAGCCTGTCCGCAGCGGCCCGGGCTGAAGGCGTGGCCCCGGCCATGATAGGCCGCCGCCTGGATGCGCTGGAAGAACGCCTGGGTGTCAAACTCTTGCAGCGCACTACCCGCAAGCTGGCGCTAACCAATGAAGGTGAAGCCTTTCTGGAAGATTGCCAGCGCATCCTGGCGGACCTGGAAGCAGCAGAAGGTGCCGTATCTGAACGCAGCGTCCGCGCCAGCGGTACCCTGACGATTTCAGCCCCGGCCGGTTTTGGCCGCCGGCATGTGGCACCATTGATGCCCTCTTTCCTGAGTGAACACCGCGACATCAAACTGACGCTGAGCCTGAATGACCGCGTGGTGGATTTGATCGGTGAAGGTATAGACGTGGCGATACGCATCGCCGCACTGACCGATTCCAACCTGATCGGCGTCAAGCTGGCTGACAACAAGCGCGTGGTGGTGGCCTCACCCGCCTACATCAAGCGCCATGGCACACCGCAGACACTGGATGAACTCAGCAAGCACAATTGCCTGGCTTTCAGCGCCGATGGCAGCCAGCGCGGCTGGACCTTTCGCCAGAACGGCAAGAATGTCACGCTGAAAGTAGAAGGCAATATGGTCTGCAATGATGGCGAGGTCTTGCATGACTGGTCACTGTCAGGCAAGGGTCTGGCCTGGCGTTCGATGTGGGAAGTGGGGGCAGAAATTGAAAGCGGCAAACTGATCACGGTGCTGGATGAATTCAATGCGCCAGGCAATGATATCTATGCGATATTCGCCCAGCGCCGCCACCTGCCCCTGCGCATACGCGCCTTCATCGACTTCCTGCGGCATGCCTACAGCCAGCCGAATTACTGGAAGAAATCCTGACGTGTTCTAATAATTTGAGAAACAAGTCCAGAGACTGTCAGTAAAGACTGTTAGTAAAGGCGTGACTTGGAGCAGGACAGTAAAAATCCAGACTTTAGCCAGGTTGCCCATTTTTGGCCGCCTGCTCACGCAGTTTGTCTTTCTTGCTTTTGCGTGCCCCCTTGATGCCGCCTGTTGGCGCATCAGCGTTAGCTTCAGACTCTGCCTTGTCTGCTACAATTGCAGTAGGTTCAAAACCGGCGATGGTTTCGCGGGGCACACGTTTGTCCTGGCGTTTTTCTATCAGACGGAAATGCATTTCATGCTCGGCCACGATAAAACTGATCGCCGTGCCGCTCGCACCAGCGCGTCCCGTGCGGCCTATGCGGTGGAGGTAATCATCCGCCGAGCGTGGCAAATCATAATTAACGACCGCAGGCAAACCGGCAACGTCGATACCACGGGCTGCCAGGTCAGTAGCAACCAGTACCTGTATGCGGTTTGCCTTGAAGTCGGTCAGCATATGCTGGCGTGCACCCTGGCTGGCATCGCCATTAAATGCCTCTGCCTTGATACCCGCTTTTTTCAATTTATTGCTGACTGTGTCACTCGCATATTTGGTGGCGACAAAGACCAGCACGCGTTCCCATTGCTGATCTTTGATCAGATGAACCAGCAGGCGGGTGCGCTTGTCGCCATCAACTGCTATCGTCCTTTGCGCAATATCAGGCAGGTTTTCAGCCAGATCGGCAATCGCAACGCGCCTGGGTTCATGCAGTAATGCCAGCGCCAGTTTTTTGACTGCCGGTGAGAAGGTGGCTGAAAAAAACAGGTTCTGCCGTTTGGCAGGTAACTGCTCGAGGATGCGTTTGATTTCATCGGCAAAGCCCAGGTCCAGCAGGCGATCTGCCTCATCCAGCACCAGTGTCGCCACGTCTTTTAAAGACAGGGCATTGTTATCCAGCAAATCCAGCAAGCGCCCCGGCGTGCTGATGACGATATCAGCCCCGCCACGCAAATGCATCATCTGCGGGTTGATAGAGGCGCCGCCATAAATCACGGCTACTTTCAACTTCTTTGGCAAGTGCGCTGCCAAAGCCTCGATTGTTTGGCCTACCTGCCCGGATAATTCACGGGTAGGTACCAGCACCAGGATGTTGACTTTACGTGCCTTATTGCTCTCGTTATTGCTATCTTTGCTGCTCTCTTCCGCTTCTTGCTGTATGCGTTGCTGCATACGCTGCAATAACGGCAGAGCAAAGGCAGCCGTCTTGCCCGAGCCAGTCTGTGCCAGTGCCATGACATCCTCGCCAGCCAAGATTGCCGGAATAGCCGCAGTCTGCACCGCAGTCGGTGTCTCATACTGACGTGCAGCAACAGCTTGCAAAAGTTCCGGGATCAGGCCTAGGGATTCAAAAGTCATAGTAAATTGGAGAAGGGAAATAAAGAAATTTTGTATAGAGCGTTACACTAAAACTCATTTCATAAATAAGGATGAGTGCGTGCGGGATGTCACCCCACTAATGCGCATTGTAGTGCAAAACTGCCCTGTATCTGTAGATACCTGTCCCTGCAATACATGCGCTTACTCACCAGGGAGTCGGTGTTTTGACAACAATTACTTTCATCCGGGCAGACATTGCCCAGCACAAAGATGTGCTGCTAGCCATGAATCTTGAATACATGGGCTGGGTGGCGGCACACATCCAACAGGATTTTGGCATTGCCACTGAAGATTTACTCGGCATGCGTACAGCCAACCAAATTGCTGGAAGAAATAGTGATGCGGGAAAATTAAGGTAATAAAAAAATCGCTCACAACACGAACCCGGTCAGTTCTTGTAGCTATACTCGTCTGCTCAACCCTGTTTTTGGGAGCTACATCAGCAATGAGCATCTCTCAAAACACCGTCCACTATTTCTCCCTTAATTGTGAGTCTGCGTATGAATGAAATCGCTTTAGAACTTCTTGATGAAATTTTCTCCCGCGCTGAAGATGAATCAAAAATTTGCGGACATGAAATTCACGTAGTGGAATTATTGCAAAGCTATTTAATATCCAGGCCAGAACACGCGAGGGCCTGGGCACTTTATGGCGAAGCGTTACGGGAACTTGGCAGAAATAAAGATAGTTTGATTGCCTTGAGCAGAGCTTATGAGCTCGCATCCGATACTTATAAAGGCCATATTGCCATGCAGATTGCTGTGCTCGCAAGAGACTTTCAGTCGCCGGCTGAGGCGAAAAAATGGTTTGAAATTGGCATAAAACATCTTGGAAACGAATTTGGCTGGCCATGGATAATCTGCGGTTCAAACCTGGTTGCATTAGGAGAATTTGCCGCCGCAATTATTTGTTTTGAGACTACTATCAACAATAACCATGAAGAAAAAGACGAGGCATACTTCAACTTGGGCCTCGTCTATCGCGCATTAGAACGATATGAGCAGGCAATCACCTGCTTTGAAAATGCAATACAAATTACACCGAATTATGATGAAGCAAAAAGTGCCTTAGATGGCATGAGAAATATAAGCAAGACGCTAAACCTGACACTAAAACTGAGAAAAACCCTTGGTCAAATACATTGAATCTGGCGAGCACATTAGTGCTCACCAGATCATGCAAAAAGTCTGCAAGAATTACAGGCTCAATTAAAACTCTTCCCAGTCATCCTGTGCCGCCGATGGCGCTTTCTTGATGGTTTTTTCTGGTTTGCTGGCAGGCAGTGATTTGACTGCCGGGCGTTTGGCCAGCGGATTTTCTTTTGCCACGGCTTTGGCCGGGGCTATCGTTGCCGGTTTGGCTGCGGCATTGTCTTTCACATCCAGTTTGAAAATACTGACGGCATGATTGAGGTTGCTGGCCTGGTCGCGCATGCTGCTGGCGGCTGCGGCAGCCTGTTCCACCAGCGCCGCATTTTGCTGGGTGGCTTCATCCATCTTGCTAATGGCCTGGCTCACCTGGTTGATACCATCTCTTTGCTCGGCACTGGCAGAGGTAATTTCCGCCATGATGTCGGCAACGCTTTTAATGGACACCACAATCTCGTCCATGGTTTTACCTGCGTCATCTACCAGGCGGGAACCTATTTCCACCTTGTCGACAGAGTTGCTGATCAGTTCCTTGATTTCCTTCGCCGCATTGGCCGAGCGTTGCGCCAGATTGCGCACCTCGGTCGCCACCACGGCAAAGCCACGGCCCTGCTCGCCGGCACGGGCGGCTTCGACGGCGGCATTCAGCGCCAGGATATTGGTCTGGAAGGCGATACCATCAATCACGCCGATGATGTCGACGATTTTCTTCGAGCTTTCCTTGATGGATGACATGGTGTGGACCACATTCCCCACCACTTGCCCACCCTTGCTGGCCACTTCTGATGCGTTCGATGCCAGGGTATTGGCCTGGCGCGCATTGTCGGCATTTTGCTGGACGGTGGAAGTCAGTTCTTCCATCGAAGAAGCGGTTTCCTCCAGGCTGGCAGCCTGTTGCTCGGTACGGCTGGACAAGTCCATATTGCCGGTAGCGATTTCTTCTGAAGACACGGCGATGGAACCACTCGATTGACGTACCATCATCACGGTCTGCATCAAGCTTTGGCGCATGTTTTCCAGTGCAGACACAAGCTGCCCCATCTCATCCCGAGAAGACGGTTTCAGTTGCTGCGTCAGGTCACCATTACCGATCGCTTCAAACTGGGTAATCGCCTGCTTCAACGGACGGGAAATAGCCGTCAACAAGAAATAAGCCGACACAAATACCGCTACCAGGCCACCAATCACACCAAAGGCATCGACCCACACAAAAGTAGTGAATGCCTGTTCGCTTTCTTTCAAGGATTCGGCTGCGCCAATGAACTGGTATTCACTCAATTTCTCCATCTTGTCCGAATAGGCACTATAGGCAGGCGGCACAACTTTCATGTTCAGGTTGTCTGCCTCCTCCTTATTGCCAGCCTTGATGGCATTGAGCATGGGCGTATGACCGTCCTTGATGTATTTATCCCTTAAGGCAGCGACTTCATCGGAAATTTTCTTTTCTTCCGGGTCTTGCGGCAAGGACAGGTATTTTTTCCAGTAAACGTCTGACTGGCTCAGAAATGCCTCGGACTTCTTGATAGTCTCTGCCGTATCCGGAAATTCTGGATGGGCAATCGCACGGTCAAGCGAAGTGCGCGCGCGCAGGATCAGAACCCGGGATTGGCCTAAAGCTTCGACTGAGGGCAATTGATTGGTGAATAGATCCTTGATGACGGCATTACTGCCCCTGACACCATACACACCCATCAAACCACCGATGACCAGCATCACTGCCATAAAAGACATGGCACCTATCAGTCTTAATCTGATTGTCAGATTGAACATTACGACTTCTCCCTTTTTTCTTCCGAGTCAGTTTGGTACAAGAATACAAAGATTCTTATTTCGAATATTGATAAGGGACAACTTTAATGCATGAATTGCCATCGGAGTATAAATAACTTTACAAACTGCGCATAAAATTTGTGCTCATGGATACAAGTTCATACAAAAATCGGCGCAAAAAAAATCCCCGACGAATCGGGGATCTTTTAGCGCAAAACTAGACTAACATTTCAGCAATTAGATTGCTTCGATGTTGGAAGCTTGCTTGCCTTTAGGGCCTGTAGTTACTTCGAAAGTAACGCGTTGGTTTTCTTTCAAAGATTTGAAGCCGTTAGATTGGATAGCGGAGAAATGAGCAAACAGATCTTCACCGCCTTCATCTGGAGTGATGAAGCCGAAACCTTTTGAATCATTGAACCATTTAACAATACCTGTTGCCATTACAATTTCCTATTTCAGTTAATGTGGACATATGCCCGATAGATCGTTTCAACCAAGTAAGAAATGACAGACTGATACTGCACTACCACTTTGAATCTCAACGACCGAATGATTATACGCAGAATTTCATGAAAAAGTAAAATAAAACACATAGTCATCACGGAAACTTCAATTTTTCATGTTGCGCCACAGAAAATCAGTGGTTTTAAGCGCAGCTTACTGCCTGGACCGTGGTTTTCACGGCCAACACAGCCACCGGCTGCTTAATTTAGCTTGGCACCAAAATGCGCCGGGCGCTTACCCAAAAATGCCGATACGCCTTCCGCAAAGTCTGGCGTCATGGTGACCGAGGCAAATGCTTCGATTTCATCTGTGACCTGCTGTTCCAGCGAAGTCGATTCCGACTGGTAAATCAGGCGTTTCATCCGGGCATAGGTTTCATGCGGCCCACGCAATAAGCGCAGCGCCAGTTTTTCTGTCACGTCTTTCAATTGTTCTGGCGGCACCACCAGATTGACGAGCCCAAAAGCCAGCGCTTCATCGGCATCAAAATTTTCTGAAAACAATAACCATTCAAGTGCCTTGCGGTTACCCACCAGCCGCGGCAAAAACCAGGTATTGCCCACATCCGGGCTGGCACCGATTTTTGCATAAGCCATATTGAAACGCGTGCCCTTGGCGGCCACCACCAGATCCGCCGCATTCATGGTTCCCATGCTGCCGCCAGCCACCGCACCATGGACTGAAGCAATCACGATGGCCGGTAAATTGTGCAGGCGCAAAACGGCCTGGTTCAGTTCGGCACCGATTTCACGTATGGTTTCTGGCGAGGCCGGGTCACCCGGGCGAAAGCTGGAAATATCGCCCCCCGCCCCAAACACCTTGCCTTCGGCACGCACGATGACGACACGTATGCTGCGGTCATCAGCCAGTTCTTCTGTCAGCCGGTTCAGGCTGCGTATCTCGCTCATGCCCATCACATTCATGCTATCGGGATTATCAAATATCATGGTTGCCAATCCATTGGCTATTTCCAGACGTATGCTCATGTCAATCTCCTCTGGTTTTATGTTCTCCTATCATCGTAGTAAGAATGTCATAGAAAGGCAATCAGGCACGGCCATGTAACATGAAAGCAGCGACGCCCGTGGCGATGCGCTCGCCTTTTTCGTTGCGTAAATCCATCAATACATTGGCGACACGCTTGCCCAGCAAATGACAAAAGGGGATTTTTTCTTCTATGACAATTTTCAACATGTGTTGAAATTCGGGGTTAGCCAGAATGTTTTGCGTCATGCGTATCAGGGCGTGTTGACCTAGTCCTGTGTTGTTTCGTTGCACAAGGCAAACTAAGGCATTGCATCCACCTTGTTGCCGGATCAAAATTGCAGTATCACAGCATCAATCCACTACACGTCCGACCTTGAAATTGTTTCAATCAAGCAATTGATTTAATAATTGCATCATCTTATAGTTCAAGACCAGACAAGCCCCATGTGGCCCATATGGCCCACCCACACCGGAGGATGAAATGACTGAAGCCTATCTTTTTGATGCGCCTCGCACGCCACGCGGCAAAGGAAAAAAGGATGGTTCACTGCATAGTGTCAAACCGGTGTCCCTGCTATCCGGGCTGATGCAGGACATGCAGCAACGCCTGGCACTGGATACGACACTGATCGATGATGTGGTGCTGGGTTGCGTGACGCCGATAGGCGATCAGGGTGCCGATATCGCCAAGACTGCAGCCCTCGCTGCCGGCTGGGACTGGCGGGTGGCCGGCGTGCAGCTAAACCGTTTTTGCGCCTCGGGTCTGGAAGCAGTTAACCTGGCGGCGCAAAAAGTACGTTCAGGCTGGGAAGACCTGGTAGTGGCAGGTGGTGTCGAATCGATGTCACGCGTACCCATGGGATCGGATGGCGGCGCCTGGGCGGCAGACCCGCAGACCAGCATGCAGACTGATTTTTTGCCACAAGGCATAGGTGCTGACCTGATCGCCACGCTGGAGGGTTTCAGCCGGGAAGATGTGGATGCCTTTGCCTTGCGCTCACAACAAAAAGCCACAGCCGCCAGGGCCGCAGGACGTTTCACCTCACTGCGGCCAGTGCGTGACCTGAATGGCCTGGTGATCCTGGCTGAAGATGAATTCATCAAGCCACAATCCAGCATGGCCGCACTGGCCGCGCTGAAGCCTTCTTTCGAGATGCCAGGCAAGATGGGTTTTGACAGCGTCGCCATACGCAAATATCCACACGTCGAACGCATACAGCATGTGCATACGGCGGGCAACTCATCAGGCATTGTCGATGGTGCCGCATTGGCGCTGATAGGTAGCGAAGCCATGGGCACGCGCCTGGGCTTGCAGCCACGTGCACGCATCGTCGCCACGGCAGTCACCGGCACCGACCCCACCATCATGCTGACCGGCCCCGGCCCTGCCACCCTGAAAGCCCTGGGCAAAGCCGGACTGCGCATAGAGGATATCGATTTGTTTGAAGTCAATGAAGCCTTTGCCGCCGTCGTCATGAAGTTCATGAAAGACCTCCATGTGCCAGAGGAAAAAGTCAACGTGAATGGCGGCTCGATTGCCCTCGGCCACCCTCTGGGTGCAACCGGCTGCATGTTGTTGGGTAACCTGATTGATGAACTGGAAGCGCGCCAGCTAAAGCGCGGCCTTATCACGCTGTGCGTCGGTGGCGGCATGGGCATTGCCACCATCATAGAGCGTACCTGAGATATCCAGAGGAGAGCATATCATGATCAATTACAGCAAAGATGCGAATCAAATTGTCACGCTCTGGATCGATATGGCTGATCTGTCCGTCAACACCATGAATGCCGCTTTCCGGGCCACACTGGCGTTTGCCATCACGCGACTGGAAGAAGAAAAAGAACAAATCAGTGGCGTCATCATCAGTTCGGGCAAGGACAGTTTTTTTGCTGGTGGTGACTTGCGTGAACTCATCCGCTTACAAGATGCAGCATCCTGTTTTGCCATGCTGATGGAAAACCATGCGGTGATACGCCGGCTTGAAAAACTGGGCAAGCCAGTGGTGGCAGCCATCAATGGCAGCGCTCTCGGTGGTGGCCTGGAACTGGCACTGGCCTGCCACTATAGAATTGCGCTGGACAACCCCAGGGCAAAATTCGGCTTTCCTGAAGTGAGACTGGGCTTGCTGCCCGGTGCGGGTGGCGTGGTACGCAGTGTGCGCATGCTGGGCTTGCAGGCAGCGACGCCTTATCTGCTGGAAGGTAAACAGATTTCCCCGGCAGCTGCAGTGCAGGCGGGTTTTGTGCACGCCCTCGCCAGCAGCCATGACGACATGCTGCAACAGGCACATGCATGGATAGCGGCCAACCCGCAGCCACAACAAACCTGGGATGATCGCGCTTACAAGATGCCCGGCGGGGCACCCCACTCCGCCACATTGCTACCCGTGATCATGGTGGCCCCCGCCATGCTGCGCGAAAAAACCCGTGGCAATTATCCTGCGCCGGAAGCCATACTTGCCGCCATGGTAGAAGGTGCACAAGTCGATTTTGACAATGCACTGAAAATAGAGGCACGTTACTTTACCCATCTGGCAACCGGTCAGGTTTCCAGGAATATGATAGGCACCCTGTTCTTTCAGATGCAGGACATCGCCAGCGGCAAAAGCCGCCCACCGCATATCCCCAAAACAAAAATCAACAAACTGGGCATCATCGGTGCCGGCATGATGGGTGCTGGCATTGCGTCTGTCAGTGCGGCACGTGGCATACAGGTGGTGCTGAGAGACCAGACCCCGGACCAGGCGCGGCAAGGCAAAATCGCCATCGCTGACAAACTCCACAAAAAAGTCAGTCAGGGTTCATTATCAGCAGGCCAGATGCAGGCGCAACTGAGCAGGATTCAGCCCGCCGCGCTAGCGAGCGAATTCGCCGGCTGTGAGCTGATCATCGAGGCCGTATTTGAAAACCGCGAACTGAAAGCCAGTGTCAGCAGTGAAGCAGAAACCTGGCTAGCTGACACCGGCGTAATGGCGAGCAATACCTCTACCCTGCCTATTTCTGGCCTGGCCAAAGCGGTCAGCCGTCCTGAACGTTTTATCGGCCTGCACTTCTTTTCACCGGTAGAAAAAATGCCGTTGGTGGAAATCATCAAGGGCAGGCAAACCAGTGCGGCCACGTTGGCGCTGGCCTATGATTACGTCCTGCAAATCGGCAAGACACCCATCGTTGTGAATGATGCCCGTGGTTTTTTCACCAGCCGCGTATTTGCCAGTTTTGTCAACGAAGGGCTGAGCATGCTGGCAGAAGGCTTGCCTGCAGCGCTGATAGAAAATGCCGCCCTGTCGGTCGGCATGCCGGTGGGGCCGCTGGCGGTACAGGACGAAGTCTCAATGAGCCTGTCGCGCCATGTCGCACAGCAAACCAGGACCGATCTGGCAGCGGAAGGCATCACCTGGCAAGCGCCGGCGTCGTCCACCATCATCGACATCATGCTGGATCAGCATCAGCGTAGCGGCAAGGCTGGCGGTGCCGGTTTCTATGAGTATCCTGCCGATGGCAGCAAAAAATATCTGTGGCCAGAACTGGACCGGTTGTTTGGCAAACCCGGTGTCAGTTTGCCTTATGCTGATTTACAAGACCGTTTCCTGTACCGCCAAACCCTGGAAACCCTGCGCTGCATGGATGAGGGCGTGCTGGAATCCAGCCGGGATGCGAATATAGGTTCCATCTTTGGCATCGGCTTCCCTGCCTGGACCGGGGGCGCTGTGCAATTCATCAATCACATAGGGCCAGCACAATTTGCCACAAGAGCGGGCGAATTGCAGGCCCGGTATGGCGACGCTTACGCATTATCACCCAATTATTTGCGTTATGCGCAGGACAGTCGTCAGTATTGAGTTAGCACAATAGTTCTTTATGTAGTACTGCTAGTCTTGAAATAGAAAAATTCAATTCTTTGCCTAGTTGTCGACTAATCAAACATATTGACTGCTGCTGGCACGTCCAGGCTGACATCACTGCGGGCCTGGGCGACGCAGGGCAAAATCCAGCCTTCCTGCTTTTCTTCCAGGCTCAGGCCTGGCCATTCCACACGATAGGCGATCTGGCCGGACAGCATTTTGCATAGACAGGTGCGACAAGTACCGTTGCGGCAGGAGTTCGGCAGGCGCACGCCGACCGCCAGTGCCGCCTCCAGCAGGCTGGTCTGTTCATCGGTTTCGCATGTCCAGGCATGCGGTTGCAAGCTCAGCGTCCATGCATTCTTGGTCAAGCTCATATTTGTCGTTTTCCACCTTGTTTTTGAGACTGAATTTTACTAGATTGAAAGTCTGCCCGAGCTTGCATGATGCGAGGTCATGTACCAAGAGGTAGGCACACCAGTCATATCAGGAGCAAACCATGACGACAGCCAGTGCTATTCGTAAACCAGTTCAACAAGATATTTATTCAGAAAGGCGTAATTTACGTGCACCCGATTTTACCCTGGTGCAATTGGATCCCAGAGATGTCATAGAAGGAGTCATGATACAGGAAGGCTATCAATCAGAAGATGCGCCTTCGGCAGGCAGTATGCGCGAACATTGCCCCCATTGTAGCGGGGTACAACTGCAACTGATATTACGTTATAAATTTGTTAAGCGCTCGCATTTACTCTGCACCAGTTGCACCCGCTGCTACGATGCTTTGTATCCGGATGGTACTTCGGCGCTGGCATTGGGGGCCATGTCTCTGGTGTGAAGATAGCAGGAAATATAATCGGTTGAAAATTGAAAACGGCATTTCCCATTGCTCGCGCAATAGTGAAATGCCGCTTTAAAAGTACAGATCGCTAAAACTGCTGCTCTTACACAGTCCGCATCAATAAATCTTACACCACAGTTTGCAAACGCATGGCAATGCTCATGTCGCCGGAGACTTTCAGTTTGCCCATCATGAAACCGTTCATCGGGTTCAGTTGTCCGGTCAGCAAGGCTGCCAGGTTTTCCAGGGAAATACTGATCGTGCAGGCGGCTTCCTGGTTGTCATTGCTGACGGTATTCGGTGTCACCAGGGCATCAACAAAAACCACACCATCGCTACCGCAATCAAATTTCAGCGTGGCATTCAAACCACTGTCGTCACCAACTTTAGCGCGTATCGCTTCTGTGCATGCTTGCAAGTCCATGAATTACTCCTGAAAAATTTAAACGACTTGCAATGTAGCACAGCTAATCTTGGAGGAACAATACTAGAATAGGACTTACGCAAAACCGCCCCAGCTGCGTTGCAGCTCCTGCATTTACTAAGACCTTGTACTATTCGTACTGTCTTCGTCGCTACGGTGTAGTTGGGGTTTCAGACAACATGTTGTCTGCCAACGAAACAAACCTCCCCTGCAAGGGGGGTTTCCTAGAAGCGATAGCCTTGCTGGGACAATTTTGCGTAAGTCCTGTAGGAGTCATTTCAGCACACAGGTTAGCATCCAGTAATAGGTATTCCTGAAGATACGAATATCACGCACGGCAGGGCCAAATTTTTTGCGCAGGGCACTGTCTGTGGGGAAATTTTTGAGAATTTCCACACGGCTACCATCTTCCTGTTTGCGCAGTTGGAAGGTATTCCCTTCCAGATCGGTACGGGCAATGACGGTACTGCTGCCTTCAACATAATTATTGTCTATCAGCACTAATGTTGTTCCCTTGCCTGCTACCTTGCTCAAATGGGCCAGCAAGCCGGTCTGCGCTTCCCGTTTGACATGCGACCAGAAAAATCCGGCGAAGCAGGCTGAATACTGGTCTGCTGTGGCGGCTGGCAATTCATACAGATCGGCCAGCGCAAATGTCGCCTTGCCATCAGGATACGATTTGGCCTGCGCCAGGTCGAGCATGCTTTGGTTGTAATCGCTTGCCGCGACGGAGCTTGCCTGGGCGGCATAACGTTCAGTCCAGTAACCGGTCCCGCAGGCCAGTTCCAGCACACGCTGGTTTTGCAGCACGTCCTGCACACGGGTTTCGATTTCGCGCAAGTCTTGCTGGCGTTCAGGTCTTTGGTAAACCTTTTCCAGCGTCTGCGCTCTTTGCGCATAATAATCGCGCATGGTATTTTCACTCATTTTTATCTTTCAACAGAAAATCAATCAGCTCGACAAAACCGGCACCATACTCTGCATTGCAGACATAGCGCGGGTGAGCTTCAAACCGGTCCAGAAATTGTCGCACATTCGCTACCCCAACCGACAGGGGGTAATGGGCAAACATGCTGGCATCATTGGCAGAATCGCCAATAAACACATGGGTACGACGGGCCTCTGCATCATCCACGCCATACACTTCATGCAATAAGCGCTGGCTCATGCTCTGCTTGGAAAACGGCAGCACAGAGGCATGCGCATGAATGCTGCTGGTAGTGGCATACAGGCCATGTTCACGTATCAGGGCCACGACTTCATTCAATTGCGTCACGGGTATGGCCGGAATGTTTTCGGCGATATCAAAAGCCAGGTCACCGATGCGTTGCGGCGCATCTGCCGCTGGCAAGATAGCGGGAAAATGACGGCGCATGATAAGCGCAAAGGCCTCCAGTTGCTGGCGATGCTGCTGACGTGTTGCAGCGTCGGCATAATACAGTGCCTGCTGCTGGCCCTGATCGTCGAGCCAGAAGGCGCTGGCACCATTCTCGGCAATGACGGCATCAAAATCACACAGCTTCAATAATGGCAGCGTCCAGTAAGTCGGCCTGCCGGTGACTGCAATGCGCCTTAAGCCTGCTGCCCTGGCCCGGTCCAGCGCATCCAGGCTGGCGACGGTCAGCTTGCCATGTGTGCTCAGGGTGTCATCGATATCGGTCAGGATGCCTCGCACCTGGCTGCGCTCTGCCGCTGGCCAGGTATGCAGGGCCTGCATGTTCATAAATCGTAGGTATCCTTGTTACCCTGCATGACATTGTCTATCATTTTACGGTTCAGGGTAGGGTTCAGTAATTCAATAAAGGTGTAGATATAGCTACGTAAATAGGCACCCTGTTTGATGGCGACACGCGAAATATTCATGCCAAACAGGTGACCGACAGGAATGGCGCGCAAATTGCGGTCACGTTCTGTATCAAATGCCATGCCAGCAATAATCCCCACACCCATACCCAGCTCGACGTAGGTCTTGATGACGTCGGCATCAATCGCTTCCAGCAAAATATCGGGCTTCAGGTTACGGATATGAAAGGCATGGTCTATCTTGGTCCGCCCGGCAAAGGCGGAATCATAGGTGATCAGCGAATAATTGGCAATTTCTTCCAGCGTGACATTTTTCAGTTTCAGCAAGGGATGCTCGACCGGCACGACCACCACGTGTTCCCACTGATAGCAAGGCAGGGAAATCAGGCCATCAAAACCGGCAATGGCTTCGGTGGCGATGGCCAGGTCGGCCTGGTCACGCATGACCATTTCGGCAATCTGCTTGGGATTACCCTGCAACAGCGACAAACGTACCTTCGGATATTTCTGCATGAACGCCTGTACCACCTTGGGCAAGGCATACCGGGCCTGGGTATGGGTGGTGGCGATGGTAAAGCTGCCACTGTCTTGCGCGGCAAATTCCTTGCCTATGCGTTTCAGGCCATCAATTTCCTGCATCACCAATTCTACCGACTTCAGCACTGCCCGGCCCGGCTCCGTCAAGCCGCGTATACGCTTGCCGTGACGGGTAAAGATATCGACCCCCAATTCCTCTTCCAGCTCAATAATTGCCTTGGAAACACCTGGTTGCGAGGTAAACAGGGCCTTGGCTGCCTCGGTCAGATTAAAATTCTGTCTCACGGCTTCACGTACAAAACGCAATTGATGTAGGTTCATAGGTCTTTTGGTAAGGGCGATAAAAATCTCTTAGAACCTGTTTACGATCTGTTGCGAGCCTGCGTGCCTGCATCAGCGGGGTAAGGGTAACAAAAGCGCAGCGCAAAAAGCGGAATGTACTCTAGACCATGAGCATTTTGAGCAGCGCATGAGCCCCGCGTGGACTCCGATTGCGCTCGCGCAGTAAGATCGTAAATAGGTTCTTATGCAATTAAACATAGGTTAACATGATTTAATATGCATCCGTTAGTATATAGACCCTGAGCCCAGAATTCCATGTTTCCAACCCGTCTGACATGCATAAATCACTTTTCCTTCTAGTTTTGAGCTTCACAAGTTGCTTACTGACATCAAATCCTGTGTATGCAGAAAGCCTGACCGTACAAGCACCAAAAGCAAGAAATCCCCGGATATGCCTGGCCCTGTCAGGCGGCGGCGCCCGTGGCTTTGCCCATGTCGGCGTGCTGAAGGTACTGGAAGAATTGCGCATTCCCATCGACTGTATCGCCGGCACCAGTATGGGTGCGGTAGTTGGTGGCCTGTATGCTGCCGGCCTGTCAGCCACTGAAATCGAAAGCCGCCTGGATGCATTAAAACTCAATGACATTGCCCTGGACCGCGTGGAAAGACGCTACCTGCCGCAATCCGTGCGCGAGGAAGATGAACAATATCCACTGGGCGCAACCCTGGGCCTGAGCGCCAATGGCGTGCGCCTGCCAGCCGGTGTGGTGCAGGCATCCCAGTTCCAGGAGTTATTACAGAACTGGACTGCCCATCTGCAGCCGGATATAGAATTTGACCGTCTTCCTATCCCTTTCCGTACGGTCGCCACGGATATGGAAACTGGCAAGATGGTGGTTTTCAGCAAAGGGCCGCTGCACAAGGCGATACGCGCCAGCATGGCAGCCCCCGGTGTTTTCGCGCCCATAGAAATTGATGGCCGCTTATTATCAGACGGCGGCCTGGTCAGGAACCTGCCGGTGGATATTGCCCGCAAGATGGGAGCCGATATCGTGATTGCCGTCAACATCGGCACGCCCTTACTGCCCCGTGATCAATTGCTGACCCTGTTCAATGTCAGCCAGCAAATGGTCAACATCCTGACCGAACAGAATGTGGAAGCCCAAAAAGCCCTGCTGAACGCGAATGATATTTTGATAGAACCCAATCTGGGCAATATCAGCTTCATGGATTTTGGTCGTTCCAGAGACGCCGTGGTAGTCGGTGAAAAAGCTACCCGTGAACTGGCGTCAAGACTGCAAGCCTATAGTCTGTCGCCACAAGTGTATGCCATCCGCCACCAGATCCGCCTGAACCCGCAATTGCCGAAAATCGAAATCCAGTTTGTCGATGTTGCCACCAATGGTGCCGTGCCTGAAAGCGATATACGACGCCAGTTGAACATACGCCTGGGTACGGAATACAAGGCCGAGGATGTCAACCGCAAGCTGTCGATACTCAACAGTGCACGCGACTTTGATAGTATCAATCATGAATTGATAGAGCGTGATGGTGAATATGGCATACGTGTGAACGCCAACGGGCGCAACTGGGGCCCGCATTTCCTGCGTTTTGGCCTGGCCCTGTCCAGCGGTTTTGAAGGTACTGGTGGCTTCAAGTTACAGGTTGGCCATCGCCGCCCCTGGCTGACTGAGGGTGGCCTTGAATGGCGTAACGATCTGGAATTTGGCAACAGCCTCAAACTGCATACCGAACTGCGCCAACCCCTGTTTGAACGCGAAGGCATGTATGTATCGCCATTTGCAGAAATCGGCCAGAACACCAGGAATTTATATAGCGGCAATACGCGCGTCGCCGAGTACAACTTCCGTAGCGACAAGATAGGACTGGATCTGGGCATGCGGCTGGGTGAACAGGGCATACTGGGTGAAGCCAAGCTGGGCTTGAACTTCAACAGCTATCGCGTGCGCCCGAAAATAGGCAGTTTCCTGTACTTGAACCCGGATGGCAGCCTGGGCACCGACCCTCTGCCCAGTGCTGACCTGCATCAACTGGGGGTGAAAGCGGCACTGGTCATTGACCAGCTCAGCGATGCCAGCTTCCCACGGTATGGATACAAGTTCGACAGCAACGTCTTTTTGGGGACGGACCGATCCCACAATAACTACCAGGAACTGAGCATCAATACGACCTGGGCGAATAGCTGGAACAATCACAGCATCAACCTGAAACTGAATGGTGCGGGGCTATTCCAGACCGATACCGAAATACGCGGCATCGGTTCGACACTAGGCGGCTTCCAGCAATTGTCGGCCTATCAGCCAGATCAGTTCACCGGCAACTACATGCTGTACGGCAGCCTGACGTATTTGCTGCGTGCGGTGAAATTTGATCTGGCAGGGCAAAGCCTGTTCCTTGGTACTTCGCTGGAAGCCGGCAATGTCTGGAACAAACGTAGTGAAATTTCCACAGCCTCACTGCGCAAGAGTGCCAGCCTGTTTGCCGGTTTCAACAGCTTCATCGGCCCGATTTATCTGGGCTTTGCGGTGGCTCCGGCTGGCACCAGGAATGTGTTCTTCCAGTTGGGAAGGCAATAGACGTAAGCAATAGACAATAGTGGACTGTAACTTTGAAAACAGAGTGCCTTCCGCTTGCGCAACGACCATGGCTGCGTTGCAAATGCTCGCGATAGTTCACTATCGCTCCGCTTTGCGCCTTGCCCTGATCGCCGGGCAAGCGTCTTTCACTTCTGTTTCAAAGTTACAGTCCACTAGCTGCAGGCGGTTTAACCGCCATACGCATACACAAACTTGCCGGCCTGGATTTTGCCCATCACGCGCGAGCGCTGGTCCAGCCCCACATGGTCGGTCGGGCTCATGGTGATGACACCCTGGGGCACTACCAGCTCCCGGGTGTTTTCAAGCGCATTGCGCAAAGCCAGCCTGAATGCCCTGGTGCCAGGCTGTGCAGTCTTCAGCGCCACCGGAATGGCATTTGCCATCAGCATATAAGCACCCCAGGCGTCACCGGCAAACTGGGTCACGCTACCCGGCCCATACGCAGTTTCATATTTTTGGGCGAAATCGACAGCGACTTTCCGGACCGGATTTTTTTCTGGCAGTTGACGGGCCACCACGGCCGGACCGGTAGGAAACAGCGTGCCTTCGACATCCTTGCCACCCAGCTTCAAAAATTCCAGGCTGGCGATGCCGTGGGTCTGATAAATCTGTGCTTTATAACCGCGCTCTACCAGCGTTCTTTGCGGCAATACAGCCGGTGTGCCAGAGCCAGCGATCAATACCGCATCGGGCTTGCCAGACATGATCTTCAGTACCTGGCCGGTGACACTGGTATCGGTCCTGGCAAAGCGCTCATTCGCCACGATCCGGATATGGCGCAGCTCAGCCAGTTTGGAAAACTCGCGCCACCATCCTTCGCCATAGGCATCGGCAAACCCGATGAAGGCGACGGTCTTGATACCATGATCTGCCATATGCTGGGTCAGGATGGTCGTCATATGTGTATCGTTTTGCGGCATCTTGAATACCCAGGCACGCCTGGCATCCATGGGTTCGACTATGCTGGCAGAAGCGGCCAGGGTGACCAGCGGCGTTTCGTTTTCTGCCACCACGTCCAGCAAGGCCAGCGCATTCGGCGTGGTATTGGGGCCGATGATGATATCGACTTTTTCTTCGGCAATCAGCTTCCTGATATTTTTCACTGCATTACCAGGGTCAGTGGCATCGTCCAGCAGAATATACTCGACCTTTTTACCGCCGATTTCTTTTGGCCACAGCAGGATAGCGTTTTTGGATGAAGAACCGATGGCAGCCGCAGGCCCTGTGGTAGACAGGTTGACACCCACCTTGATCTGGGCTGCGGCGGACACGCAGGCCAGACTCATGGCAGCCAACACAGCAGCACGCAAGGTGCAGGAAAAAACAGGCAACATACACGACTCCACTAAAAAAGAGGTACTGGTGATATCTCGAATTTACCCATCATTCACCGATCATTCACCCAACTGACAGCAGGTCAGCGGTGTTGCTCGACCACGCTTTGTTCTATCGCACCGAAAATCGATTTGCCATTCTTGTCCAGCATCTCGATCTTGATGCTGTCACCAAACTTCATGTAAGGCGTGACCGGCTCACCCATGGCAATCATTTCCAGTGCGCGTTTTTCCGCAATGCAGCTATACCCCTTGGTGGCATCCTTGTTGGATACCGTACCCGAACCGATGATGGTACCGGCACGGGCATTCCTGGTCTTGCATAAATGGGTGATCAGTTGCGGGAAAGAAAACACCATATCCACGCCTGCATTTGGTTGCCCGACCAGCATATTATTGAGACTGGAACGTAAAGGCAGATGCACCTTGCCGTCTTTCCAGGCGTCACCCAGTTCATCCGGCGTCACTGCCACCGGGGAAAAACTGGAGGCTGGCTTGGACTGGAAAAAGCCAAAGCCCTTGGCCAGTTCTGCCGGTATCAGGTTGCGCAGCGACACATCATTCACCAGCATCAGCAGGCGTATATGTTCGGCGGTATTTTGCACCTTGACGCCCATGGGCACATCACCGGTGATGACCGCAATTTCGCTTTCGAAATCGATGCCCCATTCTTCCGACGCCATCACGATATCATCCTGCGGCCCGATAAAATCATCGCTGCCGCCCTGATACATCAGCGGGTCATGCCAGAAACTGTCGGGCATGTCGGCGTTCCTGGCCTTGCGTACCAGCTCAACATGATTGACGTAGGAAGAACCATCTGCCCACTGAAAGGCACGCGGCAAGGGTGCCATGCACTTGCTGGCATCAAAATCAAAACTGTTGGTGGCCCGCCCGCTGTTCAGGCGCGCATACAATTCATCAAGCTGGGGTGCCATGAAATTCCAGTCATCCAGAGCACGCTGCAAGGTCGGTGCCATGCCATCGGCGATGCAGGCCGTCTTCAAATCGCGGGATACCACCAGCAACTGGCCATCGCGGGAACCATCCTTAAGTGTTGCAAGCTTCATAAATCCTCTGTTTTTATCGTCATATTCCCGATTTTACATGATCAAAAAGCGGAAACTGTCAGGAAACCCACATGCCGGACGACTAATCACAAATTTAGCTAGCGCTACAGGCCAATTTTGGTATGCTCAATACGCTAACTTCTTTGCAATTTAATTCGGCAAAACCGGACAAATCACTGGGTGCAACCGGCGAAAATTGATCCCTAGTGGACTGTAACCGTTGAAACAGAAGTGAAAGACGCTTGCCCGGCGATCAGGGCAAGACGCAAAGCGGAGCGATAGTGAACTATCGCGAGCATTTGCAACGCAGCCATGGTCGTCGCGCAAGCGGAAGGCACTCTGTTTTCAATTGTTACAGTCCACTAGCTTCCTAACCCACTGTTTTATATAGGAATCCCTATCATGAATTTCAGCAATCTCAAAATCAGGGTACGTCTTAGTTTTGGTTTTGGCCTGACCTTGCTGACCATGCTGCTGATGGTCAGTATCAGCGTCGTCCGGCTCAATGAAATTGCCACGCGTAACAAGCAAATACTGGAAAACGATGCCGTCGGCGTCACCAGTGCGCTGGAAATTTCTGCCATCATCCAGGAAAACAGCAGCCGGACCCTGGAACTGTTCATCACACCGGATCAAAACGCACGCACCGTGCAATATGGCGCCATCGATGCCAACAAAAAGAAAATCACTGCTTTGCTGGACACCCTCAAGAAGCTGGCACAATCACCGAAAGAGAAAGATGCCGTTGACAAACTGATCGCCTCCAATGCGGTGTTCGTCACGGCCTTCAGCAAAACCGGGGACCTGATAGAACTGGATCAAAAAGATGAAGCGGTGACGATGATGGGCAAGACCACCTTCCCTGCCCTGAAACAATCGCTGGCCGACATCCATACCCTGGCCGAGCTTCAAAAATCCGACATGGCAACGAATGGCGAAGAAATCAAGAATATCATCATGTTCTCGCGCAACCTGATGATAGTCCTGGGGATTATCGCCCTCATCCTGAGTGCCGCCGTTGCCACCTGGATTGCACGCTCGATCACCCGCCCGCTGGATGCTGCCGTCAAAGTCGCCACCCGCGTGGCCAACGGCGACCTGACCGGGAAGATAGAAGTCCGTTCCCGCGATGAAACCGGGCAATTGCTGAGCGCCCTGGCCGACATGAACAATAGTCTGGTGATGACCATCAGTCAGGTCCACAACAGTACCGAGATGATTTCCTCCGCCTCCAGCGAAATTGCCTCCGGCAATGCCGACCTGTCGGGCCGCACCGAATCACAGGCCAACTCACTGGAAGAAACAGCGTCTTCGATGGAAGAGCTGACATCGACCGTCAAGCAAAATGCCGACAACGCCCGCCAGGCCAATCAACTGGCGATATCGGCGTCCGAAGTCGCCACCAAGGGTGGACATATCGTTGGCCAGGTGGTCAACACCATGGGCTCGATCAAGGATAGCTCGGGCAAGATCGTCGACATTATCGGCGTGATTGACGGCATTGCCTTCCAGACCAATATCCTGGCCCTGAATGCCGCTGTCGAAGCGGCACGTGCCGGGGAACAGGGACGCGGTTTTGCCGTGGTGGCCGCCGAAGTCAGGAACCTGGCACAGCGTAGCGCCAGTGCCGCCAAAGAGATCAAGACCCTGATCGATGATTCGGTAGAAAAGGTCAACCTGGGTAACAAACTGGTCGATGAAGCCGGTATGACCATGGATGAAATCGTGACCTCGGTCAAGCATGTGGCCGATATCATGAGTGAAATCACTGCTGCCAGCCAGGAACAAAGTGCAGGCATAGAACAGGTCAATCTGGCCATTTCCCGCATGGATGAAATGACGACGCAAAATGCCGCACTGGTTGAACAGGCATCTGCCGCAGCCGAAAGCATGCAGGAACAGGCCGGCGCACTGGCGCAGGCAGTCAGTGTATTCAAACTGGATATCGCACAAAAAACCCCGGTACCGGCTGCCGTCAGCAAGCCACGTACTGCCAGCAAACCAGCCCATGCGCCATTGAAGTTAGGCAAGACACCCGGCAAATCTGCCGCTTCAGTCAAGCCGGCAATGAAGCAATCCGCCGTAGAAAAACCGACCACGGGTGCAAATGCAGACTGGGAAGAATTTTAAAAAAACCCGCAACACACATGTAAAAACAGCTCCCTGTCCGGAGCTGTTTTTAATTGGAGATTCAAACCCTTTATCCCCTTTATACCCTTCAAACCTTTCATACCGACAAATCCACCTGTTGCAGGCTATGCGCCTTGCCGTCTTCACTCAGCCACACGCCGGAAGAACGGATTTGTCCATCCGACTGATTTTGCGCATTGTTCAGGGAAAACTGGGTACTGGCATTGCCCAGATACAGAGCACCGACATTTGCCTGTTTCAGTGTCTGCAACTGGTCATGGCCGGCACCATCCTTGGTCCACACTTTCAGTTTCTGGTAGACCGCATCATTTTCATCGATCCAGTGATTACCATCGCTGTCGTAGGCGGCCAGTTCAGAAAAACCGTTGCCGGTACCGGGGCCAAATAATTCAGTCCCATTGTTGATCTTGCCGTCATTGTTTTTATCCAGTGCCAGAAAACCTGCACCCTGGACAAACGAGATATTTTCTTTGGTCCCGTCACCATTGAGATCAAAGGCAAATTTCTGTGATGTCAGTTGGGCAGAATTACCTGCGAAATTGATGACCAGAGGGTCCACTTTTTTGGCATCGCCAAGACGGACATGGGTATCACTCTCTTCGTGATAATTACGACTGAGTTCAAAGGACAGATCGAAACTGATTTCCTTGTTGTCGGCAGTGACGATTTTGCCGCTGGCCTGGAAGGAAGTCTGCTCGGTTTCGGTATAGGATTCGTGCGTATCCACTTCAACACCCCAGCCTGCCTTGCTGGGTGCCGGCGGGGCCGCTGCCGCAGCAGTTGCAGGTGGAGCCGTGCTTGTTGTGCTTGTTGTGGCACTGGGCTGCACATCAGCGCTGCTTAAGGTATTGATTTTTTTGCCGGTCATCAGTTCGATGATGTATCTGATCAGGCGTATGCGCGGATCATTGTCGGCCTCATCAGTGGCCTGTTGCACTGCATCGGCCTGAGCCGTCGAACCTGGCGCCGCAGCCTGTACAGCACGTGCAGCATCAGAAATTTGCACGTTGCTGGAGGCATTCTGCAAATTTGCCGGCAAGGCCGTATTGCGCCCTTCAAAATCGGGGCGCGTGTTACCTATCCAGGCGCGCAGCTTTTCCTGGGTTTCCAACGTACTGCTGGCAGCATGATTGGATGACAGGGATATGTCAGAGGAAACAATTTTCACGATGCGCTCCCGCCTTGCACTAAAAAACCACTAGAGCGAACTCGCAGCGGCAAACTATTTCTGTCGCGTTTCTTTTGAATACGCAACAGCCTGCCATCGCAGCCCTTATTCCATGCAGGGACGCGACCACGCATGACGTGCATGCCTGATGCCAGTTCTGTCAGCACGCCAATTTTGAACTGATGAGCATCCAGACGAAATGTGCGTGATCACATCATCTAACGGTCAAAGTTCAAAAAGCTTTATAGAAGAATGCAAAGAAAAGTCGGCTTTGTTCCCAAGCCTGATGGAACCTCTGGCAGATTGCATAGTCTATCAACGCGCCATGCATCAGCGGCAATGAAATTTGTGCAGTATTCATTTCAACAATAAGTGGGACGAATGACATAGGTAGGGGCCTGCAATAACATTGTTGAAATGAGTTCTGCTAAGCTTGCAAATTATTTTTTAATTATTTTTTACGGAAAGTTCACATGAGCACATTGCGCTCCACAATCAGCATGCGTCGCATCCACCGCGTCCTGCTTTCTGCCAGCTTGCTGAGTTCCGTCAACCTGCTGGCAAGCGCAGCCACGATGCCCGGGCCACAAGCCAGGTCAGAACTAATTGTAACGGGTGCAAAAGTCAGTGCAAAGGTCAGTGCCGAAGCCAGCAGGCAACTTAATGCACTGGCTGAACAGTATTACAACAAGCAGGCGGCCTTTGAGCCCATAGGGGCGTCCTACAATGGTGACACCCGCTTTGACGACGAGCTGCCTATGACCATTGCGCCTGCCGTCAAGGCCAAACAGGTCGCCATGTGGCAAGATGTTGCCAGCCAGTTGGCCAGGATCAATCGCCATGCGCTGACCGCAACCGATGCGGTCACCTATGACTGCCTGGATTTTGAAATCCATGCCAATCTCGCTATCAGCAAGTTTGATAATCAGTTATTGCCACTGAATCAAATGGACAGCCTGCCCGTCACACTGGCGCAATTTGCCTCTGGCCAAAGTGCCCAGCCACTGAAAACCGTCACGCAATACCGGATCTTCCTGCACCGCCTGCAGCAATTGCCACTATGGCTGACACAGGCCACCAGCAATATGCGTGAAGGCATGCAACGCGGCATCGTATTGCCCAAGGCACTGGTGGTCTCTGCCCTGCCGCAATTTGCACAATTGGCGGTAGACAAAGTCGACGATCATGCCTATTACGCCCCCATCAAGAATTTCCCTGCTAACTTTTCAGCGGCAGACAAACAAAGCCTGACCAGGCAATACCGCGTCGCACTCAGCAGCAAGATATTGCCGGCATTGCGCCAGTTCAATCAATTCCTGTCCACTGATTACCTGGCGGGCAGCCGCGCCAGCAGTGGCTGGAGCGCCCTGCCCAATGGCGATGCCTGGTATCGCGCCTGGGTCAAGGACCAGACCACGACCGATATGACGCCGGAACAAATCCACGCCCTGGGCCTGAAAGAAGTGGTGCGCATACAAAGCGAATTTGTTGCCCTGGGACCAAAGCTCGGCTACCAGGGCGACCCGGTTGGTTTGCCTGCCTGGATCGACACCCAACCCCAGTATCGTCCCTACAAGACCGAGGCAGAGGTGCTGGATGGGTATCGCCAGATAGAAAAGCTGGTCAAAGCCAAATTGCCCGCCCTGTTTGACAAGATGCCCAAGGCACCACTGGATATTCGCGCCGAACCTGAAATCAGCCGCCAGACTGCGTCCGACCATTACACCCAACCTGCATTTGATGGTTCCCGTCCGGGTGTTTTCTGGGCGGTCATCAATAATCCGGCCGATTACAGTACGACCGGCATGACCACCCTGTACCTGCATGAAGGTCAGCCTGGTCACCACTTTCACTTAGCAAGATCACAAGAACTGGACATCCCCAAGTTCCGCAAGTTTGGCGGCAATAATGCCTACACCGAAGGCTGGGCCCTGTATGCCGAAACCCTGGGCAAGGAGATGGGCTTGTTTGAAAATGACCCGAATGCCTACCTGGGTCACCTGACCGATGAACTCTTGCGCGCCACCCGTCTGGTGGTGGATACCGGCCTGCATTCCAAGGGCTGGACGCGTGAACAAGCCATTGAATACCAACAGGCGACCCTGGGTTATAGCGAAGCCGCCTCACGTCAGGCGACCGAACGTTATATGGCCTGGCCAGGTCAGGCGCTGAGTTACAAGATAGGTTCACTGAAAATCGTGGAACTGCGCCACAGAGCCAGCGCCGCCCTCGGTGCACGCTTCGATTTGCGACAGTTCCATGACGTCGTTCTCAGTGACGGCACGCTGCCGCTGGCCTTACTGGAAGCCAAGGTGGACAAATGGATAGCCAGCCAAAAGACAAATTGATGCAGATTTGACTTATTTTGCATCGCTTGATTGACCTGCAACACTATCTGAAGCAGAATGAAATGAAATAAACAGGACTTACAAAAACCGCCCCATCTGCGTTGCAGAGGCTAACAGTACGTTCGTACTGCCTTCGTCGCTGCTCCTGGATGGGACAATTTTGTGTAAGTCCTGATCAATTCATTCTTGTTATGATACGTGGGGACAAACTCAAAAGCGGCTGCAACGCCGTATCTCCCTGTCTGGATGGGCAGCAGGTATGCCTACTCTCATGTTTGTTTAATTTGTGCAAAAGACATCTGTGATGAATAAAATCGATGCACTCAACAGCATAGCCGAACAAGCGCAACGCGGAGAACTGGTGTTCCCGACGAATGTGGCGGCTTCTCTCAAGCTTCAACAAACACTGGATGACCCGGATTGCAGTATTGATACGGCCACCAAACTGGTACTGAACGAACCCTTTCTAGCCGCCAGGATGGTGGCCATTGCCAATTCTGCCGCCTATAGCCGCGGCAACGATGTCACCAATGTCAAGGCGGCCATCAACCGGCTGGGGTTTCGTACCTTGCGGGCGGTGGTGGCCTCACTGGTGGTACGACAACTGGCGGGCACCAGCAAGAACAAACAATTGCAGGCCATGACCAGCAAACTGTGGGAACACACTGCCCAGGTCGCCGCCCTGTCTCAGGTGATTGCCCGTCGCATTACCAAGCTCGATCCTGACACCGCCATGTTTGCCGGCATTGTGCATGAAGTGGGTAATTTTTACCTGCTGTCACGGGTGGATGAATATCCATCGCTGATAGAACGCGATCTGCCTGCCCCCGATTCCAGCGCCGATGATTTACCATCCTTCTCGGATACCATCATTGACCGTGAATCGTCCGAAACCCAAATCGGCTCTGCCGTGATACAAAGCCTGAAACTGCCGCAGGCAGTGGTAGAAGCCGTACAAGCCCTGTGGTTTGGCTTGCGTGCCATGCCGCCAGAAACCCTGGGTGACACCCTGTTGCTGGCAAACGAACTGGCCACCACGCATTCACCGATGGACATTCATTCTTACGCCGAAGAATCCGAGCAATGTTCATCCGAAATTGATTTCGTCGTCGGTGACGGCACGCTCAACAGCATACTTGAGGAATCGGAAGAAGAAGTCAAAACCCTGGCCGCCGCCCTGCTGGTCTGAACCAGGCCTCACAAAAAAAGGGAAGGTAGCCATTGCTCCTTCCCTTTTTTATTTGTTAGCACATCAGACCCACATCAAGCCCTGCATCAAGCTCACATCAAGCCCACGTCAAGTCCACCTCAGGCTTTCAGCGCAGCCATAATTTGCTGCAAGGACGATGGATCTTCTATCGTCGTCAAATCCCCGGCATCACGCCCTTCACAGATCGCCTGTATCGAGCGACGTAATAATTTGCCGGACCGGGTCTTCGGCAGCATGCTGACAAAATGCACACGCGCTGGTCGCGCAACACCACCCAGTTGCTTGTCTACCACAGCCATCACTTCTCCTTCCAGGGCGCGCTTTTGTTCTGGCGTTGCGGCCAGTTCAGGATGTTTGAGTATGGCAAAAGCGACCGCCACCTGACCTTTGAGTTTGTCTTCCACACCCACTACTGCCACCTCTGAAATTTGCGGATGGCTGGAAATGCTTTCTTCTATCTCGCGCGTACCCAGACGGTGTCCGGCGACGTTGATGACATCATCGGTACGGCCCAGGATAAAATAATAGCCATCGGCATCCCGGATGCCCCAGTCAAACGTCGAATACAACTGCTCGTGCGCAAAGTTGGCCCAGTAAGTTTGTACGAAGCGCTGGTCATCCCCATACACGGTCTGCATGCACCCGGGCGGCAAAGGCCCCTTGATGGCGACCACACCTTTTTCATTGACACCACATTCCGCACCCGTGTTTTCATTGATGATGCGCACGTCATAACCATACATGGCGATGCCGGGGCTACCCAGACGGGTCGCAGTTTGTTCTATGCCGCGAGCGACCGACAAGATGGGCCAGCCGGTTTCGGTCTGCCAGTAATTGTCGATGATGGGTACGCCCAGCTCACTGGCGATCCAGCTGGATGTGGTTTCATCCAGAGGTTCGCCAGCCAGATACAAAGCTTTCAATGACGACAAATCGTATTTGCGCATCAGCTCAGGCGGATGCTTCTTCAATACCCGCACCGCTGTCGGTGCTGAAAACATGCGCGTGACCTTGTATTTTTCAACGATGCTCCACCAGATGCCCGCATCCGGGCGTATCGGCGTGCCCTCGTACATGATGGTGGCCATGCCGGCGATCAGTGGGCCATAGACGATGTAGGAATGCCCGACCACCCAGCCTATGTCTGAAGTGGCAAAATAGGTTTCCCCCGGCTTGCCGCAGAAAATATGTTTCATCGACGAAGCCAGTGCCACTGCATAACCGCCGACATCGCGCTGCACGCCCTTGGGCTTGCCAGTCGTGCCGGACGTGTACAAGACATAGGACATGGCATTTGAATCCAGCCAGGTGACAGGCACTTGCGCTGCCAGATGTTGCGCCCTGGCCGTCGCATAATCAACATCACGCCCTGCCACCAGTTGCATGGCATCCAAGCCACGGTTCACCAGCAAGACATGTGACGGTTTGTGTTCGGCCAATGTGATCGCTTCATCCAGTAAGGGTTTGTAGGGCACGGCCTTGCCGCCACGCATACCGGCATCTGCCGACACCACCAGCACAGGCTTGGCATCATCAATCCGCGTACCCAGGCTTTTTGAGGCAAAGCCACCAAACACCACGGAATGCACGGCACCGATACGGGCGCAAGCCAGCATGGCAAAGGCGGCTTCGGCGATCATTGGCATGTAGATCAATACCCTGTCACCCTGCTTCACACCCAGTCCCAGCATGATGGCAGCCATGCGTTGCACCTCGGCGTGCAGTTCTGCAAAGCTATAGGTTTTTTCGCTATTGGTTTCGGTAGAAATCGCAATCAGCGCAGGCTGCTCTGCCTGAGTGCCTAACCAGCGGTCCACCGCGTTGTAGCAGAGATTGGTTTCGCCACCGACATACCATTTTGCAAATGGTGGCTTGCTGTGATCCAGCACCCGCTCATAAGGCTTGTGCCAGTCTATCAACTGGGATTCTTTCGCCCAAAACCCTTGCGGGTCCTGTATTGATTCCTGATAAAACGCTGCGTAAGTCATGCTGTCTCCTTCGGTATCACAAACTGTTTTTACCTGCCACCGCAGCGCCGGACATTTATTTTTATTCTTGAACAACAACGCCGGCGCGAGGCCATGCCTGCACTTTGACGTGCATAAAGCTAATCAAATCCGAAATTTTTCAGTTAGTCTCAGTTGCTGGTACGCGTACCCAACCTTCCATGAGAACACGTGCGCTGCGGCTCATGATGGCCTTGGTGACGCTCCATTCGCCATTGACCTGCGTTGCCTCGGCCCCTACCCGCAAAGTGCCGGACGGATGTCCAAAACGCACGGCAGTACGCGCACCGCCACCCGCAGCCAGGTTCACGAGTGTGCCCGGGACGGCGGCGGCTGTGCCTATCGCCACGGCTGCCGTACCCATCATGGCATGATGTAGCTTACCCATGGACAGTGCACGCACCAGCAAATCCACATCCGTGCTCTTTACCTGCTTGCCGCTGGATGACACATAATCGACAGGCCTGGCAACAAACGCCACCTTGGGCGTGTGCTGACGTTGCGCTGCTTCGCTGATATCCTTGATCAGGCCCATGCGCAATGCGCCATGGGCACGTATGGTTTCAAACATGGTCAGGGCCCTGGCATCGCTATTGATGGCGTCCTGCAATTCGGTGCCGGTATAGCCTATCGCGTCTGCATTCACAAAAATGGTAGGGATACCGGCATTGATCATGGTTGCCTTCAGCGTTCCCATTCCCGGCACGTCCAGATCATCGACCAGATTACCGGTCGGGAACATGGAACCCCCTGCGCCGTCTTCATCCGCCGCCGGGTCCATGAATTCCAGTTGCACTTCAGCCGCCGGAAAGGTCACGCCATCCAGTTCAAAATCACCGGTTTCCTGCACTGCCCCATCTGTCATAGGCACATGCGCGATGATGGTCTTGCTGATATTCGCTTGCCAGACGCGTATGGTGGCCATGCCGTTTTGCGGGATACGGTCGGCCCCGACCAGTCCGGCGCTGATGGCGAAGGCACCAACTGCAGCAGACAGGTTGCCGCAATTACCGCTCCAGTCGACGAATGCCTTGTCTATCGATACCTGACCAAACAGGTAATCAACATCATGATCTGGCTTGCTGCTTTGGGACAGGATGACAGTCTTGCTGGTGCTGGATGTGGCACCACCCATACCATCAATCTGTTTGCCATACGGGTCGGGGCTACCGATCACGCGCAGCAGCAAGGCATCCCGTGCTGCACCGGGCTGCTGTGCTGACACAGGCAAATCCTGCAGGCGAAAAAACACGCCCTTGCTGGTGCCGCCGCGCATATACGTCGCCGGGATTTTTATCTGTGGAAGATGGGCCATGTATTTACTCTTTAAAATTTGATTCATGTACCGCGCTCCCCGTCAAAAGGAACGCTTGCAAGCATTCGTGTCAGCAGAACTTATGCCGCCTTGGCAGACTCCAGAAAGTCTTGCGCAAAACGCTGCAAGACACCGCCAGCTTCGTAAATCGACACTTCTTCTGCCGTGTCCAGACGGCAGATCACAGGCACGGCCACAGATTCGCCATTTTTACGGTTGATGATCAGGGTCAGCGTGGTACGTGGCGTGCGCTCACCAATGACATCAAAGGTTTCTGTTCCATCGATGTTCAGCGTCAGGCGGTTGATACCGGGCTGGAATTCCAGCGGCAAGACACCCATGCCCACCAGGTTAGTCCTGTGTATGCGCTCAAAACCTTCAGCAACAATCACTTCCACGCCGGCCAGACGTACACCCTTGGCGGCCCAGTCACGCGAAGAACCCTGGCCATAATCAGCACCGGCTATCACGATCAGCGGCTGCTTGCGTTCCATATAGGTTTCTATGGCTTCCCACATGCGGGTGATTTTGCCTTCGGGTTCGATGCGGGTCAGTGAGCCTGCTTTGACCTTGCCATCCACCACGACCATTTCATTTTTCAGTGTGGGGTTGGCGAAGGTCGCACGTTGCGCTGTCAGGTGATCACCACGGTGGGTGGCGTAAGAATTGAAATCTTCTTCCGGCAAACCCATCTTGGCCAGGTATTCACCGGCGGCACTATCGAGCATGATGGCATTCGACGGTGACAGATGGTCAGTCGTGATGTTGTCGCCCAATACTGCCAGCGCACGCATGCCCTTCATGCTGCGTGCACCTGCCAGGGCGCCTTCCCAATATGGTGGGCGGCGGATGTAGGTGGTTTGTGGACGCCAGTCATACAGGGGGCTGACTTTCTCTCCATCATCTGCCTGTTTGGCAAACATGGGGATGTAGACTTTGCGGAATTGTTCAGGCTTGACGCTGGCTGCCACCACGGCATCAATTTCTGCGTCCGTCGGCCAGATGTCTTTCAGTGTCACTGGTTTGCCCGCTGCATCCAGGCCCAGCACATCTTTCTCGATATCAAAACGGATAGTGCCAGCGATGGCATACGCCACCACCAGCGGCGGCGAAGCGAGGAAGGCTTGTTGTGCATAAGGATGGATACGGCCATCAAAATTGCGGTTACCCGACAGCACTGCCGTTGCATACAGATCACGCTCTATGATTTCTTTCTGGATGACAGGGTCAAGCGCACCCGACATGCCATTGCAGGATGTGCAGGCATAGGCCACTACGCCGAAACCAAGCTGTTCCAGTTCAGGCAGCAATTTGGCTTCTTCCAGATACAGGGTCACGGCCTTGGAGCCAGGGGCGAGTGAACTCTTGACCCAGGGCTTGCGGGTCAGGCCCAGCCTGTTCGCATTCCGGGCCAGCAAACCGGCGGCCACCATATTGCGTGGATTATTGGTGTTGGTGCAACTGGTGATGGCAGCGATGATGACGGCACCATCCGGCATCAATCCTGGTTCGTTTTCAACCGTGCCGCTGATGCCGCGCGCTGCCAGTTCCGAGGTGGGCACGCGCTTGTGCGGATTCGACGGGCCAGCGATATTACGCACGACGGAAGACAAATCAAATTTCAGTACACGTTCATATTCCGCATTCTTCAGCGTATCAGCCCACAAGCCGGTTTCTTTGGCATAGGTTTCTACCAGCTTGACCAGTTCATCGTCACGGCCTGTGAGTTTCAGGTATTTGATGGTTTGTTCGTCGATGTAAAACATGGCGGCAGTAGAACCGAATTCCGGTGCCATATTTGCTATCGTTGCGCGGTCACCCAGGGTCAGGTGGGATGCGCCTTCGCCATAAAATTCCAGGTAGGACGAGACGACTTTTTGATTGCGCAAGAATTCTGTCAATGCCAGTACCGTGTCGGTCGCTGTGATACCTTCCTGTGGCTTGCCGCTCAGTTCAACGCCAATGATGTCTGGCAAACGCATCCACGACGCACGGCCCAGCATGACGCTTTCGGCTTCCAGGCCGCCAACACCAATCGCGATCACACCCAGCGCATCCACCATGGGGGTATGGCTGTCGGTGCCGACCAGGGTATCCGGGTAAGCAACGCCGTCTGTGACCTGTACTACGGGCGACATGCGTTCCAGATTAATCTGGTGCAAGATACCATTGCCTGGCGGGATCACATCGACATTCTTGAATGCCTTCTTGGTCCAGTTGATGAAGTCAAACCTGTCTTCATTGCGCCTGTCTTCAATCGCACGATTTTTATCGAAAGCATCCGGATCAAAACCACCGCACTCGACTGCCAGTGAATGATCAACCACCAGTTGCGTAGGTACGACCGGGTTGACCAGTGCCGGGTCACCACCTTGCAGCGCAATCGCATCGCGCAAACCCGCCAGGTCCACCAGTGCAGTCTGTCCCAGGATGTCATGGCATACCACACGGGCCGGGAACCAGGGAAAATCCAGGTCACGCTTGCGTTCTATGAACTGCCGCAGGGAATCAGTCAGCGTTGCCGGGTCGCAACGACGCACCAGATTTTCTGCCAGTACGCGCGAGGTATAAGGCAGCTTGTCATAGGCACCTGCAACAATTGCATCGACGGCTGCACGCGTATCGAAGTAATCCAGAGTAGTGCCGGGTAGTGGCTTGCGGAATTGAGTATTCATGGCTCGCTATGTTTCAATATTAGTATTCGGAGTTCGGACTGATCCAGTCGGCTATCACGGCAAGTTCAGAGCTGCAATTTGAAGCCTTCATGTGAAGCTGTAAAACCCATGCTTCCATAAAACCGGTGGGCCTGTATGCGTTTTTTATCACTGGTCAGTTGCACCAGCGTGCAAGCACGCTCACGCGCGACTTGTATCGCTTGCTCTATGATCCAGTGACCTATACCCTGCCCGCGCAGATAGCTATCCACCCGCACGCTTTCTATCATGGCGCGGGTAGCCCCTTTCCTGCTCAGGCCGGGGATAAAAGTCAGTTGCAGCATGGCGATGATTTTGCCATCCATGACACCGACCATCAAAAACTGGTTATCATCTTTGTCTATGCGGTCAAAGGCATCGCTATAGCATGGGTCATCCGATCCCACGCCTTCGCGATTCTTGCCCAGATCATCATCGGCGATCAATTCAAGCAGGCGCGGCAAATCCTGCTTCACTGCGCGCCTGGTACTTAGTGTTGATAGGTCAGCCTGGACTTTCATAGTGCAACTCTGCTTAATTGTGTGTCTTATTTGTCTGTCTTATTTGTGTTTCTTGTGTATGTTTCTTATTTGCGTTTATTCAGAGGAACAAACTTCAGATCTTCAGGGCCAACATAATTGGCACTAGGACGAATGATCTTGTTATCGATACGTTGTTCAATGATGTGTGCCGCCCAGCCCGAGGTACGGGCAATCACGAACAGCGGTGTGAACATGGCAGTCGGCACCCCCATCATGTGATAGGACACGGCAGAGAACCAGTCAAGATTGGGGAACATCTTTTTGATATCCCACATCACTGTTTCCAGACGTTCGGCGATATCAAACATTTTCATCGCACCGACATCCTTGGACAGATTGCGTGCCACTTCCTTGATGACCTTGTTGCGCGGATCAGAAATCGTGTACACAGGGTGACCGAAGCCGATCACCACTTCCTTGTTTTCCACACGTTTCTTGATATCGGCTTCTGCTTCGTCAGGATTGTCGTAACGTTTCTGGATTTCAAATGCGACTTCATTCGCACCGCCGTGTTTCGGACCACGCAAGGCACCTATCGCGCCAGTAATGGCAGAATACATATCAGAGCCTGTGCCAGCTACTACCCGGCCAGCAAAGGTGGAGGCATTGAATTCATGCTCCGCATACAGGATCAGGGACGTATGCATGGCTTTTTCCCACAACTCACCTGGTTTTTCACCATGCAGCAAATGCAGGAAATGGCCGCCTATGGAATCGTCATCGGTTTCTGTCTCTATGCGCTTACCATTGTGGCTATAGTGGTACCAGTACAGCAGCATGGACCCCAGCGAAGCCATCAGACGGTCGGCAATATCACGCGCACCCGGAGTATTGTGGTCATCTTTTTCTGGCAGCACGCAACCAAGTACGGATACGCCGGTACGCATTACATCCATGGGGTGCGATGAAGCCGGCAACCATTCCAGTGCCGCTTTCAGATTTGCTGGCAAACCGCGCAGCGCTTTCAGCTTGGCTTTGTAGGCACGCAATTCAGCCGCAGTCGGCAATTTGCCATGCACCAGCAAATGGGCAATTTCTTCAAACTCGCAGGCGTCGGCCACATCCAGAATATCGTAACCACGATAATGCAGGTCGTTGCCGGTTTTGCCCACGGTACACAGGGCCGTGTTACCAGCCGTCACACCAGACAGGGCAACCGATTTCTTGGGTTTGAAAGGAACTGCTTCAGTCATGATTTTTTCTCCATTGTTCATTAGAAGTGCCATTCCCATTTGCTGACTTGATGCAGCACAATAAGGGAACGGACTATATACGTATTATTTGGCCTTTTGCTGTGCGAAAAGAGCATCCAGCTTTTGTTCGAAATCGTGGTAGTTGATGCGCTCATACAATTCCATGCGGGTCTGCATGGTGTCGACTACGTTCTTTTGCGTACCGTCACGGCGTATTGCGCCATACACGTTTTCTGCTGCCTTGTTCATGGCACGGAAAGCCGACAAGGGGTACAGGACCAGGCCCACATCCACGGCAGCCAGTTCTTCGACAGAAAATAATGGGGTGGCACCAAATTCAGTGATATTCGCCAGGATAGGCACTTTGACAGCGCTCGCAAACTGCTTGTACATGGACAGTTCGGTGATCGCTTCCGGGAAAATCATGTCAGCCCCCGCTTCCACGCATGCCAAGGCACGCTCGATGGCAGCGTCCAGACCTTCAACGGCCAGCGCATCGGTACGGGCCATGATGACGAAGTTGTCATCGGTACGGGCATCCACTGCTGCCTTGACCCTGTCTACCATTTCCTGCTTGCTGACGATCTCTTTGCCCGGGCGGTGACCGCAGCGCTTGGCCCCCACCTGGTCTTCAATATGCATGGCCGCAGCGCCAAACTTGATCATGGATTTGACGGTGCGTGCCACATTGAAGGCAGAAGCGCCAAAACCGGTATCCACATCTACCAGCAAAGGCAGGTCGCAGACATCGGTGATGCGGCGTACGTCAGTCAATACATCGTCGAGATTGGAAATACCCAGATCAGGCAAACCCAGGGAACCGGCAGCAACGCCGCCACCGGACAAATAAATCGCCTTGAAACCGGCACGTTTTGCCAGCAAGGCATGATTGGCATTGATAGCCCCCACCACTTGCAGAGGGGATTCTTCCTGCATCGCCTTGCGGAAGGCGGCACCTGCGGAGTATGTACTCATGTGTATGCTTTCAGGTTAATGAACAGATTCTGGCAAGCGTATTGCAATCGGCATGCCACCTCTGGCCACAGACAGCGCAAAGAAGCTGAAACACCGACGAAAATACATGCAAATCAACTACTTACCAGGAAAAAAATGTGAAGCAGAACTTGAGTTCAATAGGTAATGCGGCGCATAATGACGTTTCAAATACAAATTTGAAACAACATTGAAACAAACACTGAAACATTAATTGAAACATGCCTTGAAACACCCAATGAAACAAGCCCCGGGACGATCCGTGGCCAGGCACCAAACATCCGGCCAGACACAAGCACAATGAAACACCCTACACCGCCGCGCGACAACAGCGATAAACCCGTGATCTGGACCGTATCCATTTCCCGCCTGTTCGACATGTTTCGCGACATCATGGTTGAATATGATGGGCGCGCCGATATCGAACCCATACACATGGGTTTTGAAGAAGCGGCGCAATACCTGAAAGAACGCCTGCAAACAGAAAGATGTGATGCCGTCATTGCCGCCGGCTCAAACGGTGCTTACCTGAAAAACCGCCTGCCGGTACCGGTCGTCATCGCCAAGGCCAGCGGCTTTGATGTCATGCAGGCACTGGCCAGAGCGCGCAAGGTGTCGCCCGCCATCGGCCTGATCAATTACCAGGAAACCATGCCAGAACTGGCGGATTTTAAAACCACCTTCGGCTTCCCGCTGGAACAACGTACCTACGTCACCGAAGAAGATGCGCGCGCCCAGATCAGTGAACTGAAAGCCAGTGGCATCAAGGCCATTGTCGGCGCCGGCCTGATCACAGACCTGGCAGAGGAAGCCGGCCTGACGGGCATCTTCATGTATTCGGCGGGGTCGATACGGCAGGCGTTTGACGATGCACTGGAAATCGCCCGCCTGACGCGGCTGGAATCTGCCCGCGGTCGCCAGCATCCAGCGGCGGATGCGCTGCGCGCGCGCCACAACCTGAATGATTTGCGGGGTGATTCGGCCATCATGCAGGCGACACGTAAATCGATCGCCCTGTTCGCCCGATCCCCCGCTACCGTGCTGCTACAAGGCGAAACCGGCACCGGCAAGGAACTGGCGGCCCAGGCCCTGCACCGTGAAAGTACCAGGGCGCGCCAGCCCTTTGTTGCCGTCAATTGTGGTGCCATCGCCGAAAGCCTGCTGGAATCCGAATTATTCGGCTATGAAGAAGGTGCATTTACCGGATCAAAACGGGGTGGTCATGCCGGCCTGTTTGAAACCGCCCATCGCGGCACCGTGTTTCTGGATGAAATTGGTGAAATGCCCCTGGGCTTGCAAACCCGGCTATTGCGGGTGCTGGAAGAACGTGAAGTGATACGCGTTGGCAGCATGCGCCCTATTCCGGTGGATGTACGCATCATCAGCGCCACCCATTGCAATCTGGAAGACCGCATCAAGGAAGGAAAGTTTCGCGCTGACCTGTATTTTCGCCTGGCGGTATTGCGACTACATTTACCCACCCTGCGGGAAAGAACGGACGATCTGCTTCCTCTTGCAGAATGGTTCCTGAAGCATGCCCTGGCTGGTATGGGCACACGCCCGCATGCCAATCTGCATGCAGAAATAAGCTCTTGTGGTTCTTTGCTCCAACATTATGCATGGCCAGGCAATGTAAGAGAACTACGCAATCTGATGGAACGCCTGGCCTTGTTTTTGGCAGCAGAACCCTTACAGGCACTGACGCCGGGCTTTGTCGCAAAAACCTTGCCTGAGCTGGTGATAACCGCTGTCCAGATGGAAGAAACGACAGCGCCAGCCAGCGAAGAATCGCTGGAACAGATCATGCAAAAATTCGACAACAACCGGGAAGCAGTGGCAGATTACCTGGGTATCAGCAGGACCACCTTGTGGCGGCGACTGAAAAATTGAGAATGGCAGCCAAGACACCAAATAAGCTGTGCAAATAGCGCCAGGGGCACATATATTGAACATCTTGACCACTCAATTTCCGGCACGGTAAGGTAAAATGAATTTGAGCTGCAACTCACACTCCATGGGTGCATTTGTCCTGCATAAAAAAATATTATGAAAAAATTACTAATTGTTGATGATAGCAAAGTGTCACGCATGGTCATACGTGCCCATGTGAAGGCAGCCCAGCCTGAGTGGGAAATATTCGAAGCCAGTACTGGTGAAGAAGCCATGAAATCTGTGCAAGAAAACAAGCCAGACTATTGCACCATGGACATCAACATGCCTGGCATGCTGGGAACGGATGCTGCAGAGAAAATTTTGAAAGAGCATCCTCATCTGCGCATTGCCATCTTCTCTGCCAATGTGCAAGATAGCATGCAGACACGCGCCAATTCCATAGGCAGTGTTTTCGTGGCCAAGCCTGTCACTGAAAAATCGATCACCATCGTCCTTAATTATTTCGCGAGCGGTCAATGAACACGCTGACTGAACTTCATCTTGATGCACTAAGTGAAGTTTTTAATGTCGGCGCGGGCAGAGCAGCAGCCAGCCTCAGTGACATCGTTGGCGAAGAAGTCCGTCTTTCGGTTCCTTCAGTAGAAATTCGCAAATCGTCTGAAATTGACGTATCCATCATGGGCATGCAAAGCGACAAGTTTGGTGCCGTCCACCAGACCTTTAGTGGTACGTTTGAAGCTGACGCCATCCTCTTGTTCACCGAAGCCCACGCGCTGGAAATTGTGCGCGACATGATGGGTTCGCAAATCAGCATAGAAGACCTGGCAGAGTTCGAGCAGGAAGCCATGTGCGAGCTGGGTAACATCATACTCAATGCCTGCCTTTCAGCGATGGCAGATATGCTGAATATCCCGCTCAGTTGTTCCCTGCCTGATTATTCGGTCGCCACCACGGAAGAGATTTTCCGACGCGTCAGTAATGACGTTGATCAACCTTATGTCTTGCTGCTGCATATAGACCTGACCATAGAAAGAAGACATTCTGAAGGCCACCTGATTTTCCTGCTCAGTTCAACCTCATTGACTGATTTGGTCACTCAGATAGATCGTTTTCTGGGGGAAACCTGATGGCGCAGTTGTTGTCCACCAGCCCTGTCGCTGTGGAGCAAATCCTGAACTCCATCAGCCTGGGTCTGATATTGGTCGATGCAGAACAGCGTATCTGTCTGTGGAACGGCTGGATAGAAAGACATAGCGGCGTTGCCGCAGAACAGGCGCTGGGCCGCCAGATCTCAGAAGCTTTTGAAGAATTGCCCAGCCGCGCCATCCTCACCGCCATCAGCAATACCCTGAATTACGGCCTGCCGGTGGTCCTGTCGAATGCCCTGCATCGCTCCCCCCTGCCGCTGTTTGACCGCAGTGAACAGGACGATGAAAAAAAGCGCATCCACCAATCCATCACCATTACGCCGCTCAGTGCGGACGATGGCAGCAGGCTATGCCTGATACAGGTCAGCGACTCATCCACATCGATCAAACGCGAAAAAATACTGCGTACCCATTCCGAAGCACTCAAGCGCGAAGCCACCACCGATAGCCTGACCGGCATTTATAACCGCCGCTTCTTTGACGAACATTACAAAATAGCGATGGGTCATGCCGTGCGCAACAATGTGCCGCTATCCATTTTCATGCTGGATATTGACTTCTTCAAGGAATACAACGACAGCTACGGTCATGTGGCCGGTGACAAGACATTGATACAGGTCGCAGCCGCATTGCGCAAACAATTGCTGCGGGCCACCGATGTACTGGCACGTTTTGGTGGCGAAGAATTCATTTTGATGCTGCCGAATATGGCACCCGAATTGGCCATGCAATTTGCCGAAAAACTGCGTACCGCCGTATGGGACCTGAATATACCGCACATCAATTCGCGCGTCGGGGACCGGGTCAGTATCAGCATAGGTTTCAGCAATTACCACAAGCATCCGGATGTGGATCAGCATATGTTGCTGAAATGTGCTGATGCTGCTTTATATGAAGCAAAAAAAACAGGCCGCAACCGGAGTCATTATTTGCCACTGCAAGATTTTCATGTGCCGTCAGCCAGCATTGCTGAGTCTGCCGACAGTCATGACGAAGGCCTGCTCAGCTGATGCTGTCGCACCTGCCTGATTTTCATCTGGTTTTTCTTAGTTATTAATTCATGGCGTGGCCCTTGCCGGTCAAACCACACACATACAAGGTATCGGCATGCGTAAATCATTCTCGGCATTCTCTCCTGCACGTCGCCATATCCATCACCTGATCGCTGCTGGTCTGCTGGCTTTTTGTGGTCTGGCAAATGCACAACAGGTATTGCGCGTATCCGCCATACCTGATGAAGCGCCGACAGAATTACAGCGCAAGTTCAAACCCCTGGGCGCCATGCTGGAAAAAAAACTGGGCATGAAAGTGGAATTCATTCCCGTTACCGATTACGCGGCTTCGGTAGAAGGCCTGATCAATAAAAAACTCGACATGGTCTGGTTTGGTGGTTTTACTTTCGTGCAAGCCAAAGTACGCAGCAAAGACCAGGTGATACCGCTGGTACAGCGTGAAGAAGATGAAAAATTCAAATCAGTATTCATCACTACCGATAAAAACATCAGCAAACTCGAAGACCTGAAAGGCAAGACCTTTACCTTTGGTTCTGAATCTTCCACATCCGGCCATTTAATGCCGCGCTCTTATTTGCTGGCAGCCAAGATCAATCCTGACACCGACATGAAGCGCATTGCTTTTTCTGGCGCACATGATGCAACTGTCGCTGCAGTATCCGGCGGCAAGGTGGACGCAGGCGCCCTGAATATTTCAGTCTGGGAAAAACTGCTGGCGCAAGGCAAGGTCGATACCAAACTAGTCCACGTGTTTTACACCACGCCAGGCTATTTTGACTATAACTGGTCTGTGCGCGCCGACATGCCTGCCGACCTGCGCAAGAAGATCACAGACGCCTTCCTGAATCTGGACCCGGCCAATCCACAAGACAAGGAAATCCTGGATCTGCAACGTGCGACACGCTTCATCCCTACCAAGGCTGACAACTACAAGGCCATAGAAGCGGCAGCACATAATGCCGGCCTGCTGAAGTAATGTCGGCAGCAATGTCGGCAACAGCGCTGCGTTTGCAGCAATTGAGTGTGGCTTTTCCCGGTGCGGTACACACTGCATCGGTGGCCGGGCAAGCACAGCAGCAATACATCCTGGAAAATCTTGACCTGACGGTAGCCCAGGGCGAACAGATTGCCATCATAGGGCCGTCCGGTGCCGGCAAAACCACCCTGCTGCATACCCTGGCTGCCGCGCATCAGCCAGCCACTGGGCAATTCCAGTTTATGGGAAAAGATGTGTGGATGCTGTCGCATACGGCGCGCCATGCCCTGCGTCGTCATTTGTTTCTGGCACCACAAACACCGCCACTGCCAGCACGCCAGCGCGTCATTACCGCAGTGCTGGCCGGCCGCCTGCCTCACTGGACACTGGCACGGGCGCTGCGTAATCTGATCAAGCCCACCGACCCGCTGGCCGCCTGGCAAGCCTTGCAGCGTTTTGATTTACAACACAAGCTCTATGCCAGGGTAGATAAACTGTCTGGCGGTGAGCGCCAGCGCTGCGGACTGGCACGCCTGCTGCTATCCGATGCCAGCCTCTTGTTGGTGGACGAACCCCTGTCAGCACTTGACCCCACACTGGCCCTGCAAACCCTGCATACCCTGCAGCAAGAAGCAAAACAACGTCATGCGACGCTCATCTGCAGCCTGCACCAGGTGGAGCTGGCCCGCCGGCACTTCCCCCGCATCATAGGCTTACGCGCTGGCAAAGTCCTGTTCGATAGTGACAAGGTGGACGATCAGATGATCGCCGACCTGTACCGTAATGCCGGCAGCCCGCAGCAGCCGGTGGAGATACCGGCACCGAACCGGCCAGACCTGTCTGGCTTTGCTGATGCACCTCGCTGCTTTTAAGCACAATGACGCACCAGGATAGCCATCCAGATATCCAGCACGATCCCGCATGGCGCCTGCGGGTGACGCTTGCATTATGCATGCTGGCCTTGCTCTGGCCCATGCTGTACATCACTGAATTCAAGCCCTGGCAACTGATCGATGCGCAAAGCCTGGGCGCGACCTGGCGCTTCCTGTCCGGCTTTTTTCCACCTGCCCATTCCACAGAATTTTTACTGATCGTGCTGGAAGCCACCTGGCAAACCATCGCCATTGCTACTGCGGGCCTGACGCTGGCACTGCTGGGTGCGATTCCCATGACCCTGATCGTCAATGAACATTTATCAATTTCACGCCTGGGCAGCGGGCGCATGCATGGCATGGCCAGACTGCTACGCCAGGTCGTGCGCTGGAAGCTGGTACTCCTGCGCAGCGTGCCCGAGCTGGTGTGGGCGCTGCTGTTTGTGCGCCTGGTCGGGCTGGGGCCGACTGCCGGTGTATTTGCCATCGCCCTTACCTACGCCGGTATGCTGGGTAAGGTGTATGCAGAAATACTGGAAGCCAATGACGCCCACGCCACCGACAGCCTGCTCAGAAACGGCAGCAGTCGCCTGACTGCATTTCTGTACGGTGCTTTGCCGAATGCCGCACCAGAGCTGGTTTCCTACACCATCTATCGCTGGGAATGCGCGATACGCGGTTCTGTCGTCATGGGTTTTGTCGGCGCGGGCGGCCTGGGGCAACGCATGGATGAATCCATGAAAATGTTATCCGGCGCTGAAGTATCGACCATGCTCATCATTTTCGTACTGCTGGTGGGTATCGCCGACCTGGCCAGTAAATTATTCCGCAAGGCACTGGCATGAGTATAGAGAATACCGACAGTATGCCTGCCGCCCCTGCGCTGTTCAGCCCACTCAAGCTGGCATTAAGTATAGGTATAGTGTTGCTGGTCGTAGGCAGCTTTGTCAGTCTGAACATGGAATGGCGTGCCCTGTTCAGCGACGACTCAGCCAGCAAAACCTGGGAATTCCTGCAAGGCTTTGCGCCACCAGATATCAGTCCTGCCCTGCTCAGGAAAACTGTCCTGGCATCTTTTGAAACCCTGGCCATGTCGGCACTTGGCACCTTGATTGCCGCCATGCTTGGTCTGTTTCTGGCGCTGCCAGCCAGCGGCCGGTTTGGCAAGCTTGCAAAAAGCAGTACGCGATTATTTTTGAATGTAGCCCGTGCCATCCCCGAACTGGTGTGGGCATCCATCATGCTGATTGCTGCTGGGCTGGGGCCATTTGCCGGCACCATTGCGCTGGCAGCGCATACCACCGGCGTACTTGGTCGCCTGTTTGCCGAAGCACTGGAAAACGCCGCACCGCAGGCAGAATCGAGCTTGCGCCTGAACGGTGCCTCGGCCATCAATGCCTTCCTGTATGCCACGCTGCCACAAAGCCTGCCGCAAATGCTGTCCTATACCCTGTATCGCTGGGAAAATAATATTCGCGCCGCCGCCATACTCGGCGTAGTCGGTGCCGGTGGACTGGGACAGATGTTGAAGTATCATTTATCATTATTCCAGATGCAGACTGCCGCCACGGTCATTATCGCCATGCTGATACTGGTCGCCATGGTGGATGCCCTGAGTTTTGCGATGCGACGCTGGCTGATGCGTTAAATAAAAATTTAAATAAGACATAAAATTACGCCATGAGCCTGTCCGCCAAACCCTATCTGCAACGCATCAGCCTACGCGATGACGCTGTCATTGATTTTGACAGCTACCCCTACCACATCCCTGCAGTCAGGGAAATTGATGTGCTGGACTTTCATGCTGACGTGACTTTTTTTGTCGGTGAAAACGGTGCTGGCAAATCGACGGTACTGGAAGCCATTGCTATGGCGCTGGGCTATGGCCAGGAAGGCGGGACGAAGAATGTCGCGTATCGCACCACAGAATCAGTATCTTCGCTACATCAGAATCTGCGCTTATCCAAAAGCTTCAAGAAACCGCGTGATGGCTACTTCTTGCGGGCAGAGAGTTTCTTCAACGTCGCCACCTACATGGATGAGCTTGCCTATACAGATAGCTATGGCGGCTCGCTGCATGCACGCTCGCATGGGGAATCTTTCATGGCATTGTTGCTGAACAAGCTGGAAGGCAATGGCCTGTACCTGATGGATGAACCCGAAGCGGCCTTGTCCCCCAACCGTCAACTGGCCGCCTTAAGCGCCATACATCAACTGGTACAGGATGGCTCACAATTCATTATCGCCACCCATTCACCGATATTGCTGTCCTATCCTCACGCGAAAATTTACCAGTTTGATGGCAGCGGTATCACTGAAACCAGTTATGAAGACACAGAACACTTTGCAGTGACCCGTGACTTTCTCAACAATTACCCCAGGCGGCTGGAACAATTACTGGCTGACGATGCATCATGACAGCTTGGAACCTGTTGTCGATCTTAGCGAATAGCACAAAACAAAGCTGAACTTCCGGATAAGCATTATGATTAATTTTCTCAACAACCCTCGAATACGGCTCAGTACATTGCTGGGCTGCCTGACTATCCTATTCTGCCTACACCCCATGAATGCACACGCTGAAGAAGCATCCTCGCCACTAGGTTCACTCGTCATCATAGGCGGTGCCTTGCGCATGGATAATGCGGCGGTCTGGCAGCGCATTGTCCAGCAGGCCGGTGGCAAAGGGGCAAAAATTGCAGTCATCCCGGCGGCGGCTGGCAACCCTGAGCGCGCTGCCGCTGCCACTGTCGCCGCACTGAACCAGAACGGTGCCCAGGCCTTTGTCATTCCCTTGTCGGTCAAATATCCACACGTCAAGCCGCAAGACATCGTCAATGACGCCGCCTGGCTGGATAAATTGAAGCAAGCCAGCGGTGTGTATTTCACCGGCGGCGACCAGGCACGCATCGTGCAGGCACTGCTCACACCGGATGGTAGCAAGACCGCCATGCTGGAAGCAATCTGGGCCTTGTATCAACGCGGTGGGGTGATTGCTGGCAGCAGTGCCGGCGCGGCCATCATGAGTACCACCATGTTTTATGATGCCCAACCCGTGCTGCCCACATTGAAGCAGGGGGTCACTGATGGCAAGGAAATTGCCAACGGCCTGGGCTTCATCGGCCCCGATGTATTCATAGACCAGCACCTGATCATCCGGGGTCGCTTTGCCCGCATGTTGCCGGTCATGCTGAAGAAGCATTACAAGCTGGGCCTGGGGGTGGATGAAAATACGGCCATGGTGGTCAGCAACCAGGCTGAAGTCGAAGTCATCGGCTATAAGGGTGCCATCCTGTTTGACCTGACAGAAGCAAGCACCGATAGCAGCCAAAAGAATTTTAATATCAGCAATGCCCGTATCAGCTATCTGGACCGGGGTGACCGTTTCAATTTGCGCAGCAAGACACTGACACCGTCCGCTGACAAACTGCAGGGCAAGCTTGATCCTGCCCATGCCTCCAATACTGATCGACACTTCTATGCCGATATCCTGGCCAATTCCGTAGTCACCGACCTGATGTTTCATTTAATCGGCAGCAAACAGGAACGCAGCATCGGGCTGGCCTTTGGTTTGGATCAGCAGCCTGAGCTGGGTTTTGAATTCAGCTTCAGCAAAGTGGCAGAAAGCCAGGGCTATTTTTCAGCATCTTCCGGTGCCGAGGCGTATACGGTACTGAAGCTGCGTCTGGATATACGACCGGTCAACATGCAGTTACCCTTATACAAATAAATCGCTTGCGCACAGGGGGAAAGGATGACCATCTGTGGCGTCCTTCTGCCATCCTGTTGGCATCGCTTTGTCGGCCCTTTTGCCGCCCTTTTGCCACCCTTTTGTTGCCCACCTTCCGGACTGCCGCATCAGAACAACACCCCTGCACTAATTTGTCGTTTGTTTGCCTATTCTTCACACTATGCAGTGTTAGCTTCACATACAATCAAACTGCAGCACTGACTCTCCCTTGCGCATTGGGTGCAGGCTGCGTGACTACCATTCATCAAATAATGCAGATCCTGCCATCAGCATGGGCTAAAGGCCAGAGATGATTAAGGAAGCTCTCTCGCTGTCATACGCACACCTGTTGCGCTGCATAAACCAGTGAGACCACGTCATGAAACTCAGTACCCGCATCATTCTGCTGTGCGCCATCACCCTCTTCGGTATCTCCGTCATTTCCATCATTTCGCTGTATTCCCTGCGCCAGAGCATGATGAAGGAACGCAAGGAGCAGATTTCCAACATGGTCGAAATGGCCTATGCCGCCATAGAAAAAGCCCATGCGCTGGAACAGGCGGGCAAGCTGTCGCGTGATGATGCCCAAAAACAGGCCAAACTGGCGATTTCCAGCTTCCACAAGGATGAAATGTATTTCTTTGTGCGCGGCTACAACGACGATTTGCTGCTGGTACACCCCAAAGCCTCACGCATCGGTGTTCCACAAAAGGATATGAAAGAATCCGGCGACCGCTATCGGGCTTCACTGGCAAACAGCGCCCTGGGGATCGTGCAAGCCCCTGGTACTCGCCCTGGCGTTGAGGCAGCGGTCGATAAAATCTATGCCGTAAAAAGATTTACCCCGTGGGAATGGCTGGTGGGAACCGGCACCTACATCGACGACATCAATGATTCGTTCTGGCAACAGGCCGGCATACTGCTGGGTGTGGGCTGCGTCATGATGGCCCTGGTAGGCGGCATCGCCTGGCGCATCACGCGTGCCATTCTGGGTCAGTTGGGCGGCGAGCCAGCCTATGCGGCCGAAGTGGTGGGACATATCGCCGAGGGCGACCTGACCACCGACATCAAGCTCAGGCACAATGACCAGTCCAGCCTGCTGTTTGCCATCAAGAGCATGCGTGACAAGCTGGCCGCTGTGGTCAGTGAAGTACGCACGGGCTCTGAATCGATTGCCACGGCTTCGGGTGAGATCGCCTCGGGCAATCTGGATTTATCCAGCCGTACCGAGCAACAGGCCGGTGCGCTGGAAGAAACCTCATCCACCATGGAAGAGCTGACATCCACCGTCAAACAAAATGCCGACAATGCCAGACAGGCCAACCAACTGGCGATTTCTGCTTCTGAAGTGGCGACCCAGGGCGGCAGCGTGGTGGGTAAAGTCGTGGCCACCATGGGTTCCATCAATGAATCATCGAAGAAAATTGTCGATATCATCAGCGTCATTGACGGCATTGCCTTCCAGACCAACATCCTGGCATTGAACGCAGCAGTAGAAGCGGCACGCGCCGGTGAACAGGGACGCGGCTTTGCCGTCGTTGCCAGCGAAGTGCGCAATCTGGCGCAGCGATCCGCCTCTGCCGCCAAAGAAATTAAAACCCTGATAGACAGTTCGGCAGAGAAAGTGGAAGAAGGCGGCAAGCTGGTGGCCATCGCCGGCTCCACCATGGATGATGTAGTGGCCAGCGTCAGGCGCGTCACCGATATCGTCGCAGAAATTGCTTCGGCCAGCCAGGAACAAAGCTCCGGCATAGAACAGGTCAATCACGCCATCGTGGATATGGACAATATGACGCAACAGAATGCGGCACTGGTTGAACAGGCCGCTGCTGCTGCCCAGGCCATGAATGAACAGGCAGACGCGCTGGCGCAAGTGGTGAATATTTTCAAGGTCCGCATGGAACCGGCCAGATCGGCGAGTCCGGTTAATTCACATAATCCTGTCCATCGCGCCAAACCCCACGACAACCCACGTTTGCCGCGTTGAGTTGCGCGCACAAGTATCACAAGAGGTCAATGTCATAAAAAAAGAGATGCCATGGCATCTCTTTTTTCGTCTTGCTGATCTTGCTGATCAAGACTGATCAGCAAAAATCAGTTATCAGGACAGATTCCAGACATATTCCAGCTTGGTCCATGCCTGCTGCGGTTTGCCATCTTTTGCACCCGGTTTGAATTTGCAAGAGGTGTAAATTTTTTGTGTTGCTTTGTCCAATGCCTTTGAGCCGCTGGATTTTTCGACTTTGGATTCAACAACGCTACCATCAGGGCCAACCAGAACCGACAATACTACGGTGCCGCTTTCTTCATTCATCAGCGCAGATTTTGGATAAATCGGTTTTTCACATGTTTGTTTATCAACTGAAGGGGCGATTTCGTTGGCGGAAACAGACACAAAGGAAGCGAGCAGCGCAACAGCTAAAATAATTTTTTTCATGGAAGTCGATGATAAATAAAGGATTTTTCGAAAGTAAGGAATTGCCCAACATTGCCAGGAATTGCCACATAGAAACACGAAGCGTATTTTACTGCATATTTTTTCCGCATAGCAACATGTTTCTGCAAAACATCTTTCCTCGATCAGCATGTTGAGCAAACCTGCCAATACCCTCTATATAACCAAGCTTTTGCAGTGACGGTAATCAGGTTTGTTTATCGCACTGCAATAACAATAACAACAATGTCACCCACCGAATGCAGCACCCGCTTAAACATTTTGCCTTTTTGAATGATTTCCGCTAGCCTGAATTCAGGCTTGCCGTCTGGCTACGGGTTTGTACAAGAAACTACAAGAAACAACATCAGGAGGAGACAAAATGAAATTCTTGAAATTGCTTGCAACTTTAGTCACTTTATTGTTACTCAGCCACCTGCAACTCGCTCATGCTGAAGACAATCCCGCTGATGCGATCGCTATGGTCGAAAAAGGGGTCGCCTATATGCAAAAACATGGCAAGGATGCCCTGGCGCAGGAAATCAATAATAAAAACCCTGAATTCATTAATGGTGCCATCTACCTGTACATGCGCGGCATGGATGGCGCCGTCATCGCCCACCCCATCAATCCCAAGCTGATAGGTAAAAACATGCTGGACCTGCCAGATGCCGACGGTAAATACTACCGCAAAGACATCCTGACACTGGCGAAGAGCAAAGGCAAAGGCTGGGTTGATTATCGTTATAACAACCCTGTCACCAAGCAGATAGAGAACAAGACCACCTATATTTTCCGCAGTAATGACGTGATACTGGAAGCGGGAATTTACAAGGGTAAGTAATCTTCACTGCACACAAAATTCAAGCACAAAGGTATCGGCTGTTTTTTTAGCGATACCTTTATAACGATATCTTTTTTACATCTTCAAGCCTGATCCTGGCAAATAAAAAGATATCCATCCTGCCATAAGTTGATTTTCGACAGTTTTGTGCGACATCGTACAGACGCCCGCTAACATGCCGCGTAGTTTGACCTCACGGAAACATGACATGCCAACGGGAAACACTTATGACGCAGCGAATACTTATTATCACCAACGACCTGACTGATCGCGTATCACTTCAGAATGCACTGCGCGAAACCAGTGATGGTCCCTATGACATCCTGATCGCAGGCAGCCTGTCAGAGGCCATCACGCAGATTCAGAAACACAAGGTGGATGCCATGCTGGCAGATTTGTATCTGCCCGACAGCGAGGGCATCGCGACTTTTGACAGCCTGTTCGCCAATGCGCCACAGATTCCTATTCTTACCCTGTCCGGTGATGATGAAACGCTCGCCATTGAGGCAGTCAAGTCGGGGGCCCAGGGTTATTTGACCAAGGGGCATTTCGCCAGTTACCTGGTACCGCAATCCTTGCGCAATGTCATACTGCGAAAAGCGGTTGAAGAGGCCATCTACATCGAAAAGGTGCGGGCAGAAATCACCCTCAACTCCATCAGCGATGCCGTCATCGGCACGGATATGGAAGGCAATGTTGACTATTTGAATGTCGCCGCAGAACATATGACCTTGTGGACCAGAGAAGAAGCGCGCGGCCAACCAATTACCGTCGTCATGCCCATCATACATAGCGAGAACAGGCAGGAAAAAGACAATCCTGTGGCAATGGTATTGCAACAGGATATGGCGACAACCCTGACACCCGGTACCATACTTATCAGGCGTGATGGCAGTGAAGTAGCGATTGAAGATTCAACCGCACCCATCCACGATTCGGCCGGCAATATTGCTGGTGCAGTCATGGTGTTCCACGATATTACGGATGCTAAGGCCATGGCTGTAAAAATGGCCCACCTGGCACAGCACGACTTTCTCACCAATTTACCTAACCGCGCCCTGCTGAATGATCGTATAGCACAGGCAATTGGTCTCGCCAAACGGCGTGGCAGCTTTTTGGCCATCCTGTTCATGGACCTGGATAATTTCAAGCATATCAATGATTCACTGGGACATGCCACTGGTGATAAGCTGCTGAAATCCGTCACAGAACGTTTAAGCGCATGCGTACGCAATTCTGATACCGTCAGTCGCCAGGGTGGTGATGAATTCGTGATTCTGGTCACAGACGACAAGTCTGCTGAAAATGCTGCCCTGACTGCCGAGAAATTATTAAAGTCGCTGGCAGCACCGCACCATATCAACAAACATGAGCTACATGTCACCTCCAGCATCGGTATCAGCGTCTACCCGTCTGATGGCGTCGATGCAGAAACCCTGATCAAGAATGCCGATACGGCCATGTACCAGGCCAAGGACAAGGGACGCAATAACTATCAGTTTTTTAAACCCGAAATGAATGTGCGCGCCGTAGAGCGCCAGGTCATCGAAGCCAATCTGCGTGTGGCACTGGTACGTAATGAATTCTTCTTGCACTATCAACCCAAGATCAACCTGAAGACAGGTGACATCACCGGCGCAGAAGCCTTGCTGCGCTGGCAGCATCCGCAATGGGGCATGGTGCCGCCGATACGCTTTATCGGCATTGCCGAAGACTGTGGCGTCATCATTCCCGTTGGTCGCTGGGTATTGCGTGAAGCCTGTGCACAGACCAAGCGTTGGCAGGATAGTGGCCTGGATATTGCCACCATCTCGGTGAATATTTCTGCCGTTGAATTTCGCCGCCAGGATTTTGTAGAAGGTGTAAATACCATACTGATAGAAACCGGTTTACCCCCAACCTGCCTGCAACTGGAAATTACCGAAAGTGTATTGATGCGCAATGCTGAAAGCAGCATTGCCATCCTTGAGCAATTAAAAAATATGGGCATACAACTAGCGATTGATGATTTCGGTACTGGTTACTCCAGTCTCAGCTACCTGAACCAGTTCCCCATCGACGTACTGAAAATTGACCAGTCATTTGTACAAGACATAGGCAACAACAAAACCGATAGCAACGGCGTCATCGCCAGTGCCGTTATCGCCATGGGAAATAGCCTGAAACAAAAAGTCATCGCAGAAGGCGTGGAACAGGAAGAACAACTATCCTTCCTCAAGGAACAGCATTGCGAAGAAGGACAGGGCTATATTTTCAGCAGACCCGTCGGGGCCGAGCAATTCGAGAAGTTATTAAGGAAAGGAATAGCGCTCCAAACGCCAGACCTTGCTATTTCTCCCAGTTAAATAAACAGAATCAGTGCACAACTTTGTGAAAATTACTGGCGTAAAAAGATATGCAGTAAAATACTAAAATCCAAGTAATTTCTCAGGTAACAAATTGAAAATTTATGGCTATAAAAATACCGAGCTTCCTCCGGAAGAAATAATACCTGATGAATTAGCAGAAATTACCCTGCTGGCCTCGGTCGAAGAACTAAGAAAGATCGCAAGTTTCATGCTTTCTGCTGCCAATGAAATAGAAAGTAAGGGATCAAAATGGGAACATAGGCATTTATCGGACTTCGACAAACGCTTTAATGAATCGCCGCATTTTGTCATATATAACCCAAACACAGACAGCTAAAACGCCTTAGATTTCACCTATTACAACTTGGTAAAAAAACGGACATGCAAACATGTCCGTTTTTTATAAGCTAAAGCCACACAACAACAGGCTTACTCGTATTCATTGACCGGTACGCAAGAACAGAACAGATTGCGGTCACCATAGACATTATCAGCACGACCAACCGGCGCAAAGTATTTATTCTTGCGCAGGGAAGCAACCGGGTAAGCTGCCACTTCACGGCTGTAAGCATGCGGCCATTCATTGGCGATCAACACTTCTGCAGTATGTGGCGCATGTTTCAGCGGATTGTCCTTGGCATCGAATTCACCACTGGCGACCTTGGCGATTTCTTCACGGATGCTGATCATGGCATCGATGAAGCGGTCAAGTTCAGCCTGTGATTCGCTTTCTGTCGGTTCTATCATCAGTGTGCCGGGCACAGGGAAGCTCATGGTCGGTGCATGGAAACCAAAGTCGATAAGACGTTTGGCCACATCTTCATTGCTGATGCCGGTGGCATCGGTCAATGGGCGCAGGTCCAGTATGCATTCATGCGCGACCAGGCCGTCATGACCGCTGTACAGCACAGGGTAATGCGGGGCCAGGCGTTTGGCGATGTAGTTGGCGGCCAGAATCGCTGTTTCTGTCGCTGCCTTCAAACCTTCAGAACCCATCATGGCAATATACATCCATGAGATAGGCAAGATGCTGGCAGAGCCGAATGGCGCCGAGCTGACAGCAGAAATACCCTCTTCGCCACGCACATAGCCTGTCGATTTCTGGTTAGGCAAAAACTTCGCCAGATGCGCGCCAACAGCCACCGGGCCTACGCCAGGGCCGCCACCACCGTGAGGGATACAGAAAGTCTTGTGCAGGTTCAAATGGCTGACATCACCACCAAACTTGCCAGGTGCGGCCACACCCACCAGTGCATTCATGTTGGCACCATCGACATAGACCTGGCCACCATGGCTATGCACGATATCGCACAGTTGTTGTATACCTTCCTCAAACACACCATGTGTCGATGGATAAGTCACCATCGCTGCTGCCAGGTTGGCACTGTGTTTTTCAGCCTTGGCTTTCAGGTCGACCAGATCGACGTTACCCTTGTCATCGCAGGCAACCACCACCACGTCCATGCCCACCATGCTGGCCGATGCCGGATTGGTACCATGGGCAGAAGACGGGATCAGGCAGATATTGCGATGGGCTTCGCCACGCGAAGCGTGGTATGCCTGAATCACCAGCAAGCCTGCGTATTCACCTTGCGAACCGGCATTCGGTTGCAGGGACACGGCGTCATAACCGGTTGCTGCACACAGCATAGCTTCCAGTTGATCAATCATTTCACGATAACCGATGGTCTGGTCATTGGGTGCGAAAGGATGGATGTTGGAAAACTCTGGCCAGGTCACAGGAATCATTTCGCTGGTAGCATTCAGCTTCATCGTGCATGAACCCAGCGGTATCATGGTGCGGTCCAGCGCCAGGTCCTTGTCCGCCAGGCTGCGCAGGTAACGCAGCATTTCATGTTCTGCGTGATAACGGTTGAAGGTTGGATGTGTCAGGTAAGTCGTGCCGCGTGTCAGCGCTGCCGGGTAGGCATCATTGACACCTGCTTCAATCGCCGCAAAATCCAATGTAGCTGTTACGCCGCTTGCTTTGGCAAAAATCCCCCACAGGGCTTCAACATCAGCACGGGTAACAGTTTCATCCAGCGAGACACCAACCTGGGTTGCGCTGATCTGGCGCAGGTTATAGCCAGCAGCTTCAGCAGCCTGGTGGCAGGCAGCAGCATTGCTGACATTTACAGTCAGCGTATCAAAGTAGGTGGAATTGGCGATGGTCAGGCCTTGCTGTTTCAGGCCACCAGCCAGCACGCCCGTCAGGCGGTGTACGCGCAGCGCGATCTGGCGCAGGCCTGCTGGACCGTGGTAGACAGCATACATGGAAGCAATCACTGCCAGCAATACTTGTGCGGTACAGATATTCGATGTGGCTTTTTCGCGGCGGATATGTTGTTCACGTGTTTGCAGGGCCAGGCGATATGCCTTGTTGCCTTGCGCATCAATCGTCACGCCGACCAGGCGGCCAGGCATGCTGCGCTTGAATGCATCGCGGGTACCCATATAACCTGCATGCGGGCCACCAAAGCCCAGCGGCACACCAAAGCGCTGGCTGTTGCCGACGACCACGTCTGCGCCCCATTCACCTGGTGAGGCGATCAGTGTCAGTGCCAGCAAATCAGCAGCGGCGATGACCATCGCGCCCTTGGCATGCAAGGCCGCCGCGTATTCGCGGTAGTCGCTGATGGAACCATCGACGCCAGGGTATTGCAGCAAGACGCCAAAGCATTCATTCTCCAGCGCTTCGTTACCGGCACAGGTACGCACTTCTATACCCAGTGGTTTGGCGCGGGTTTCTATGATCTCGCGGGTCTGTGGCAAGACATCAGCGGCGACATAAAACACATTGGATTTGGATTTACCCACGCGCTGTATCAGCGTCATTGCTTCGGCGGCAGCTGTGCCTTCATCCAGCATCGATGCATTGGCAATGTCCATGCCGGTCAGGTCCGTAATCACTTGCTGGAAGTTCAGGATTGCTTCCAGCCGCCCCTGGGAAATCTCTGGCTGGTACGGTGTGTAAGCGGTGTACCAGGCAGGGTTTTCAAAGATATTGCGCAGGATGACGCCAGGTGTCTGCGTGTTGTAATAACCCTGACCGATCAAAGACTTCAGTACCAGGTTTTTCGACGCCAGCGCCTTCAATGTGGCCAATGCTTCCTGTTCGGATTTGGCTTCGGTAAATTGCGCCAGTGGCAGCACATCGTGACGGCGGATATTGGCCGGGACGATGGCATCAATCAGGGCGGTGCGATCTGCATAGCCCAGGGTTTTCAACATGGCGGCTTGTTCTGCGTCAGAAGGGCCGATATGGCGTGCGATGAAAGCATCGTGTGCTTCCAGTTGTGTCAGTGAAGGACGGATCATGGTATGTGAGGCACAGAAGAGTAACGTGGAGTATCAGGCGGTGCTATGCAGAGCTAACCGCATTCAGGCAAATCAAAGCAATAAGCTGGCAATATGGTGGCCATCAGGCCACCTTAGGTGCGTCAATTAAGCAATGTTCTTGGCGTAAGCTTCAGCATTCATCAAGGCATCCACGTCAGCAATATTTGCTGGTTTCAGCTTGAACAGCCATGCTGCAAAAGCGTCTGCATTGATGGCTTCTGGTGCATCAGCCAGTGCTTCATTGATGGCAACGACTTCACCAGTCACTGGGGCATAAATATCACCGGCAGCCTTGACCGACTCAACCACTGCGCAATCCTTGCCAGCGTCGAGCACGGTGCCAACTTTGGGCAGGTCAACAAAAACGATATCGCCCAAGGCATCCTGGGCAAATTCAGTAATGCCGACAGTGATGGTGCCGTCTGCTTCTGTGCGTACCCATTCGTGGGATGTAGTGTATTTCAGGTCTGCTGGTACGTTCATGATGGGCTCCAAATAAGTAAATTAAATAATAATCAGTAAGACTGCCGGTTCAAATCAGGCTGCCAGGATTTTGCCGTTACGGACGAAAGGCAGTTTGACCACAGACGCTGTCAATTGCTTGTCACGGATAACAACCTGCACAGTATCACCCACAGACACACCCATAGGCAACCGCGCCAGGGCAATCGCTTGTTGCATGGTCGGGCTGAACGTACCGCTGGTAATTTCACCCTCACCTTGCGCGCACACTACTTTTTGATGGGCGCGCAGGATACCGCCTTTTTCACGCAGGATCAAACCAAGGAACTGGGCATTCTGGCCCTGAGTCTGCAAGGCTTGCTTGCCGACGAAATCGCGTTCGCTGACCAGGTCAATCGTCCAGGCCAGACCAGCATCGAGCGGGTTGACGGTTTCATCCATGTCCTGGCCATACAGGTTCATACCCGCTTCCAGACGCAGGGTGTCGCGTGCCCCCAGGCCAGCAGGTTTGACGCCAGCGGCTGCCAGCGCATTCCACAAATCAGTGACGCGTTCGGCAGAAACAGCAATTTCAAAACCGTCTTCGCCGGTATAACCGGTGCGTGCCACCATCACTTCGCCATAGGAAGTGTCAGCGACAATCACAGCATTGAAGGGTTTGATGTCGGCACTGGCGGCCTTGGTCTCTGGCAAGACTTCCCAGGCTTTGGCACGGGCATTTGGCCCCTGCACTGCGACCAGGGCAAAAGCGTTTGCGCCATCCCGGCGCTGGGTAATCGTCAAGCCACTATTGGTTTGTGCATTGTGGGCATTCATCCATGCCACATCTTTTTCTGCCGTGCCGGCATTGACCACCAGGCGGAACCAGTTTTCGCTAAAGAAGTAAATGATCAGGTCATCGATGACGCCGCCTTCAGGCTTCAGCATGCAGGAATACAGGGCCTTGCCCGCTACCTGCAATTTATCGACATTATTGGCGACCAGGCCACGCAGGAAGCCGCGCACATTTTCACCCTGCAAATCGACGACACACATGTGGGAGACATCAAACATGCCGCAGTCAGTGCGCACGGCATGATGTTCTTCGATTTGGGAACCATAGTTGACAGGCATGTCCCAGCCGCCAAAATCAACCATCTTTGCACCAGCCGCACGATGGGCTGCATTGAGGGGAGTTGCCTTGAGTGATGTCGCTGTTTGCGTCATGAATGCCTCATTACCAGATTGAAGGGACGAACAAGCGCACGCCGACGAATGAACGTCGCATGCGTTGAAATCGCATACCCCTCTGTCCTGGTACCTGAGAGATTACGGGAGCTGTGTATGTTTGCTTCCCCGCGCGCACCTTCGGTGGGTAGCCCGGCGAATTGCTATGCCGCTACCGCTCTCCAGAGTTGGGGTAACTTTTAGCTACCCCGTTGATCGGTCCTTTTGCCTGAGAGTTTTTTGGGTATTAGCCCCTTCGGCGGCGACTTTCGTCACGCTCTCCCGATCAAGTAGCGCGATTATATAAGGCTTGCCAGGGCTTGGGTAGTTGGGTGCAGAAATATTTACAGAAAAGCTGAAGGATTAGTGAAAAAATTAGCAAAACGGCACTTCAAGGCGATGTTACCAATTCTTTAAGCAACAGAACCACTCACAAAGAATTGGGCAGTGCTCACAACAACGCACAGCAAAACACAGCAAAAATTCAAGCGATATAGCCAACCATATGGCCAATCTCTAGCGGACCATGATCAATCTCGGCGCGCCTCTGTATGAATTTGTAATTATTGTATTAAGTAGAAACAATTGCCATACAACATTGTTTGTGTTGTTACTCTTCGCTGCAGTTTTATTTCCATTGTACAAATATCGGTACAAGCAGATTTATTGTCGGCTCCGGTTTCTGATTCAAGGGAAAACGACTGCCTATGGTTTTTGATCAGACATTTTGATCAAGCATTTAAGTCTGGCAAATAATTTTTTTAACTACTAACAGATGAAGAAGTGACCGGAGAGAAAATGAATAAGCAAAAATTGAAATTGATCGCCTTTGCCGCCATCGCAGCGTCTGGCAGTATGAGTTCTGTGTATGCAGCAGATTGGCCGTCCGGCTTTTCCAAATGCGCCGATGAAGGCGAAGTCTGCAAAGTGGGTGATAAAGCTTTGCAAGTGTCGTTTGGTTTGAAAAACAAATGGGTGGTGAAATCCCTGTCTGGCAATGTCAGTTGTAACGCCGCCAGCTTTGGTGTGGCAGCGACTGCGGATATCAAAGAGAAATGTGCCATAGGCCCAGCCGGCACGCCAGATAGTGGAACCGGCAGTGGCACAGGTGGCAGCACCGGTGGCAGCACTGGCGATGGATCAGGCACGGGCACCACACCAGCCGGACACAGTGGTGGCTTTGCCGGTCTGGTCACTGGTGGCGGCGCCGTGGCAGCAGTGACGGTTAGCACTGCGGCACAAATGCAGGCGGCAATTGATGCCTACAGCGGCACTGGTGGCCTGGTGATCCGGTATACCGGCACGTTTGACTTCCGCACTATTCCTGATGCCTGCACACAATGGAAAAAGGCCAAAGGTGCGATTGTTGAAATCAAGAACAAAGGCAATGTCACCATTGAAGGCAGTAATGGTTCGGCTGCCAATTTTGGTATCGCCGTCAAAGGTGGCGCAACCAACATCATCATCCGCAACATGACCATAGGTTTGTTACCCGGTTCTATCGACGCCATCGGCATTGAAGGCCAGAGCGGCAAGTTCCCTGGCTATGTCTGGGTAGATCACAATACCCTGTTCAGTTCACTGGCAGAATGTCCGGGCGCAGGCGATCTGGAGTTTGATGGCCTGGTGGATAACAAGGCCGGTGCACATCACCTGACCTACTCTTACAACTACATCCATGATCATCACAAAGTCGGCTTGATCGGTTCCAGTGACAGCGATGCAAGCGACCGTTACATCACCTTCCATCACAATTACTATAAAAATATAGGCTCTCGTGTGCCCCTGCAACGCGGCGGCTATACCCACATCTATAACAACCTGTACAGCGACATCCAAACATCGGGCATCAATGTGCGCATGCAGGGTTATTCGCTAATCGAGAGTAACTATTTCGAGAATTCACAAAACCCCGTGACTTCCCGCGACAGCGATGTTATCGGCTACTGGGAATTGCGCAACAATAACATCAATACCCCTGCCGACTTCAACACCTACGGCATCAAATGGGTAGCCAGCGATTCCAAACCTAACCGCGACGCCACAGACTGGGCAACCACATCCCACCTGCCGGTTGGTATCTCTTACAGCTATACCCCAGATGAACCTGCCTGCCTGAAACAAAAACTGCCAGCAGTGGCTGGTGCCGGTACGTCGCTGGCTCAACTGAGTTGTAAATAACAGAGTTAACAGTAATGCTGTAGTTGCAATCTGAAGCTGAGCGGCCATCCCAGGCCGCTCCCTACTGTCCAAATAATGTAGTGGTCTAATAATAACGGACACCGAGATAGGTGGGATAATTCACTTATTGAGGAAAAGAGATGAAAGCAAAAAGAAGAACATTTGAGATTGGCTTTAAGTTGCAAGTTGTCCGTATGGTGACA